>PEZR01000052.1:6673-8091 GCA_002773975.1 Bdellovibrio sp. CG10_big_fil_rev_8_21_14_0_10_47_8 | reverse complement strand
ACGCTGAATTCCTGCAGCAACTGCCGTCTGAACAGCCGTCGCCCGGCCCTTCAAGTCTCCACAGAGTGCATCCAAATCAGACTTAAACTGAGCTAAAATATCCTGACGATAACCCTCCTTTGCCAACCGGACCTGCACGTAATCATACCAATCCATGCTTCGGCCCGCCGCAATCCACTTGGCATTGTTGGCATTGGAATTGGTCACATCCGCATTGCCAAAATATTGTTCCAAAGAAAACGTCGGAATATCATTGTCTTGATCAAAGACCGGCCGTGCCATCAAGATATTACCCTGATAGTCACGACGAATGTCATTCAACCGAAATGGCCGCCAGTTTTTAAATCCGGCTCCGTGGCTTGGAAGGCTTCGCATATATTCTTTGGAATAAGTGAGCTTGGTCACCGAGTTGTCGGGATGAGCATCGATCAAATGGATTTCGCCATTATCAGTGATGTCATAAACAATCGAGAGATGGCCCGTGGGTTTGTAAACCACTGTTCCGCGCTGAATCCCCTGACGATTAATCACTGGGGAATAAAAATCTGGCAAAACTTGCCCAGGAGCCGTCAACAACATCCTGTAAGACCCCGAGGAAATCTGATCATTGATCATTCGAACTATTTGGAAAAAATCGCGGCGCACACCATTGGTGGACGGAACATTGATTCTGGAGTTAAAAAAGTTTCCATTCTTCGTGTATCGTAGGTCCTTAGGATTGCTCATGTCTTGCTGCTGCTGGACCAATTTCTGCAAATCATCCAGACGTTTTAATCGCTCTTCTTCTCCACCGGGAGAACCCATGGCAAAAAAACTGTCGTATCTTTTTTGGGCCTGGGCGACCTTTTGATTGATCTCTAACATCTGATCAGAGGTCGGTGGATTGGCCTGAATTGTAGAGCCCATTGAAAATGGAAGCTGATTTTTAAACGCAAAATAGGCCCGAAGGTACATAGGAAAGTCCGCGCAGTCGGCAAAATGAATGGCCTGAATGTCCATCTGGTCCCGATAGGGGTTGATTGAGCTCACCAAACAGCTGTCCACTGTGGAGCACTGGCCTCTTTCAATGGCTTTCCCGATTGTATACACAAAGTTCTGCCAACTGGCCTCATCCTGGATGGACCAGGAATCTTTGCTCACAGTCCAGGGGGCATAGGGCTGATCTGGCAAACACCGCAGCTGCTCACCATTGGTGACCTGATATCTCATCGTCCTTTGACCATCAACGATGACTTCGGTCGGAACAAACTGGGAACAGACATCTGTGGAGGCCGTTTCCATGGAAGAAGGCACCAGCTGTGCCATGGCCTGAAAGCCAGGCACCAGAAGGCCCATCTGCAGGGGGATCCATAGAAATGAAGTCAGCACTGATTTATTCATCCCCCGTAATCAGAGCATTTTTTGAACCAGCTCTTACT
>PEZR01000052.1:0-6571 GCA_002773975.1 Bdellovibrio sp. CG10_big_fil_rev_8_21_14_0_10_47_8 | reverse complement strand
AAAACCTATCCAGATGCTGAAATTGAGGTCTTTGATTTGACCGGAACTGGGGACCATTGGGAGGTCTCTGTTTCCACTCAAGCTTTCCAGGGTCTGAATCGGATTCAGCAGCACCAGGCTATCATGGCTGTTTTTGGTCCGGAGCTCAAAACCGGCGAGGTCCATGCCCTGGCCATTAAAACTCAAGTTCGCGGAGCAAAGTAATTTTTTAAAAAACAGGAGATCTCAATGAACCCCACTCACGAAAAAATTGAAAATATGCTGAACCAACACTCTGTTGTCCTTTTCATGAAAGGCACTCCTCAAGCCCCTCAGTGCGGATTTTCCGCCCGAGCCACGGCCATCCTGCAAGATCTCGGCGTCGAGTTTCACACCGTGAATGTGCTCGAGGACCAAGAAATCCGCGAAGGCATCAAGGCCTATGGCAACTGGCCGACCATTCCCCAGTTGTACGTTAAAAAACAATTGGTCGGCGGCAGCGATATCATGATGGAAATGTATCAAACTGGCGAACTCAAGGACCTTTTTAAGGCTTAGTTTTTTCAGGCCGAGCCCAACAAGTGGTTCGGCCCTTGCGGTGATCGCAAGAGACAATCTCACAATCACCAACAACCACGGAAGCCTTTGTTTGATCATCAAAGACCGTCGGACAAATTCGCGCCTCATTCAATATCCCATGAAGCTGATAGCGCTCCATCTCTGCGGAACTCAACCTCCGCTCAGAAGGACTTGTTGCACAGCCCGTTAGGAGCATGAGCAGAACCAAAGTTTGCCACCGATATTCGGGACTCTTTTCTCCACTCACATCAAGCTCCTCGGCGGAGCGCTTGAATGATTCGATCAAGCTCGGACAGAAATTGGGAGCGGTCTTTTTTTTCCATGGGGGCGGGACCACCCCTCATTTCACCCATGTGTCGGAGATTGGTCATGAGCTCCCTCATGGCAAGCGCAGAACCAATGCTGTCTTCGGTGAACTCGATGCCTTTGGGGCCGAGAACTCGGGCTTGCTTCTTGATGCATCGATCTGCCAACAAAATATCTGCGGTGATCGCAATATCGCCTTTTTCAATTTTTTCAACAATCCAGTCATCGGCGGCATCAAAGTCGCCTGAGACCACCACCATTTGTACATTGGGATCCTGCGGAATCGTCATTGCTTTGTTCGCAACCACAAAAACTTTCATTTTGTAACGATCAGCCACTTTATAGACTTCATTTTTTACAGCGCAGCCATCGGCATCAACATAGATATTGAGCATTTGTAATGGCGCTACCTTTCAAGCCTGGGTTGTTGTGCGATGGTCTGCTCGTACTCGCGCACGAGTTTTTCCATGATTTCCTGACAGCTGAGAATTTCATGGATCATTCCCACTGATTGACCGGCACTCCAGACAGTTTTCCAAGTAGGTCCGACAGCGGCTTCCTCAAGTTGTTTTGTGCCCAAAAAATGAATCAAAGGTACGATGTATTTTTTGGTGAGTTTTTGATTTTTTAAAATCTTTAAATACCATGGCAAATCCAAACCCATTTTTTGAATATAGGGCGTGTTGATCACCGCCGCAGGCGTACCCGATACTCGAGTTGTTAGAACAATGTCTTCTGGCGTGGACTTTAAAATGGCATCTTTGTAGGACTGATCCACTCGAGATTCTTTCGAGGCAATAAATCGAGTACCAATGCTGACCGCCGATGCCCCCAAGGTCAAAGCTGCCGCCATTGACCGCCCATCGGCAATCCCCCCAGCCGCAATCACCGGAATTCGAAGTTCGCTTTGTAACCATGGGATCAATACCAATGGAGAAATGGGACCGGCATGTCCACCTGCTCCGGTTGCCACGGCGATGACGCCATCGGCCCCCATATCTTGAACTTTTCTGGCGTGATCCAGGTTGGTCACATCACAAACAACCTTGGCTCCATTCTTATGGGCATCCAAGATCACCTGTCGCGGGCTTCCCAGAGACGTAATAAAAAGCTCGACACCCGCATCCAGCGCATACCTCAAATCATCCAGCTGACGTGTGTTGCTTTTATTCACAATAATATTTACGCCGATGGGTTTTTTGGTCTGGGCTTTCATTTCTGCGAGAGCTTTTTTGTACTCTGCAATCGGTCGATAATTCAGCGCCGGGAAAGTGCCCACGCCTCCCGCTTCGCTCACTGCGACCACGGTTTCCACATTGGAAACTAAAAACATTGGCGCACCAATGATGGGCAGATCACAATTCATCATCTGGGTAAAGGCGGTGGGAATTCGCGGCATTTCTCAAGCTTGAATCTGAGGCCCTCTGTAAGTCACGCCATGCTCCAGCATGAGAGAAAAAAAAGCGAGCTTGTCCTGGGGCCCAATTTCAGAGAAAATGGGCCGGTTATCCGAAAGGACTCCTGCCATGAAAATCAATCTAGCCATTTGGGACCGAACTCTGCGATTTTTCTTTGGTGTTTTGCTCACCGCCTGGGCCATTGCAGGCGGACCTTGGTGGGCCTATGTTGGAGTTTATATGATCCTCACGGCCGGCTGGGGTTTTTGCCCCATGTATGCAGTGATGAGATTTAAAACCGCCAAAATTGAAGAAAAGAGATTCGGACCATGAAGGGCACCGACAAGACTGCGCGGTTCACGCAAATTCTTCAGGAACTGAAAGAGGAATACCTCATCAGATTTCCCGAAAAGATTGAACTCATCAAAAAATTGACGGCGGAACAAAAATGGACAGAACTCGGAGACGAATACCACAAGCTCAAAGGCACCGGAAAAACCTATGGATTTCCCGAGGTCTCGATTGTCTGCGAACAACTTGAGTTGTTGGCATTCGAGTCAGAACAGGCTCATCAAAAAATCTTCGAAGAGGCCCTTCCTTTGTTGGACAGAATTTACCAAGCCTATCTGCAAAAGGAATCTTATGATCTGTCAAAAGACTCCTTTGTCCAAAATGTTCTTCTCTCAACCGGACGAGGTCGCTGATGCAAATTCCCACTTCTCTTAATCTACTCGAACTGTCATTTCTTAAACCTTCTCAGATAAAAACAGACGCCGAGTCTCTGAAACACTATGGCCGCGATTGGACCACCTATTTTGATATCCAGGCCTCGGCTATTTTATTTCCTCACACCACCGAAGAAGTGCAAAAAATTGTTCTGTGGGCTCGGAAAAATCAGGTGGGCCTTGTCCCTTCGGGAGGACGAACCGGGCTCAGCGGTGCTGCGGTGGCAACCCAGGGCGAAGTCGTAGTTTCTTTTGAACAAATGAATCAAATATTGGATTTCAATGAAGTTGACCAAACAGTTCGAGTGCAGCCCGGAGTCATCACCGAAGCTCTCCAACAGTTCGCCACCAGCAAAGGTCTTTATTATCCCGTCGACTTTGCAGCCAGGGGCTCTAGCCAAATTGGCGGAAACATTGCCACCAATGCGGGCGGCATCAAGGTCGTTCGTTATGGATTGACCCGCGACTGGGTCAGCGGGCTCAAGGTCGTGACTGGCACGGGGGACATTCTTGATCTCAACGGTTCGCTGGTGAAAAATGCCACCGGATATGACCTACGACATCTGATGATTGGCAGCGAAGGCACCTTGGGGTTTGTCGTGGAGGCCGAGATTCGGTTGACCGCCCCTCCTCCGCCTTTGCAAGTGGTCGTGATGGGCGTTCCAAAATTAGAATGCGTGATGCAGGTTTTTTCTGAGTTTAAAAAGAAATGCACTTTGGTGGCCTTTGAAATGTTCTCGGAGAAAGCTTTGCAAAAAGTGATCGAAAGCACTGGCTTACCGAGGCCCTTCGAATCGACGAGCGAGTACTATGTCCTGGCAGAATTGGAAATGAGAACCGATACAGATCAGGCCGCGATCTTTGAGGTCTTTGAAAATTGCCTCGAGCAAGGATGGGTTCAAGACGGCTCTCTGAGCCAGTCGGAATCACAAGCCAAAAATTTCTGGCGTTTGCGCGAAGACATCAGCGAGTCTCTGGCCAAATATTCGCCCTATAAAAATGATATCTCAGTGAAGATTTCCAAGGTTCCGCCCCTCATCCATGATCTGGATGCGATTCTTTCCAAGTCTTATCCCACCTGGGAGGTCATCTGGTTTGGCCATATTGGAGATGGCAATTTGCACATCAATATTTTGCGACCTCAGGGCATGAGCAAAGAAGACTTTGTTCAAGAATGCCGCAAGGTCGACACTCTTATCTTCCAGGCCGTGCAAAAACAAAATGGCAGCATTTCAGCTGAGCACGGAGTGGGACTGACCAAAAAGAGTTTTCTTTTTTATTCTCGATCTCCGGCAGAGATCACCTTGATGAAGGGGATAAAAAAAGTTTTTGATCCCGATGGGATCATGAATCCTGGAAAACTTCTGGACTAGTTTTTCATTCAAGCCGGCGCTCGGAAGCTGACCTTTGCCTGCCTGAACCTACTTTGTCAGTGCACAAAAAGAGAAATGCAGGCTCTTGAGCCTGCATTTCGGTGGTGGGGTAAGTGAGGAAGGGATCAGGATCGCTAGTCTGTTTCGACTGCGTTCGCTCTTTGCGCGCGAATATCCATGATAAAGTGACTCATGATGTTTTCAATTTTCGCAGGGTCTTCATTCAGAGCATCTGCAATTTTTTCGATGGATCCTCGATCTGGCATTTGCAATTTGAGCAAAGGCGCAAGCTCACGAGGCTTTACATTGATGGCTTTCAAAGCCTCTTTATTTCCGGTTTTAACAACCTCAAGAATTTTACCCGCCGAATCTCTTGAGATCGAGAAGTCTTCAGACAAAAGACGCGCGGGATCTTCGCTGGCAGCGTCAGTTTGAAAGTCGGATGAAGTCGTCATCAGCTGATTGTCCCAGTGACCACGGCGCCATCGACCATAACCGTCGTAATAACCATGGTGGCCAGAGCCAGCATACCAACCTCCGCGACCATATCCATAACCGCCGCCAACATAAGCACGACATGCTGAAAGAACCAGCAAACCCATCAGCGCTAAACTCGTCATTTTCAAAAATGTTTTCATAATCTCTCCTTTGATAGAACTGCTAAAGCCGAATTGCCATTACGGTTCTGCAAAGAAAAGACCTAGCAAAATTTCGCTGAGAAGAAATAAAATGAAGATGAGGGCCCTTCCCGGGGCATTTTGGGAAGCAATGGGGGCGCCTAGTCCCAATCTTGACCAGAATGTCTGGAGAGGCAAAAAAACAAAACGCCCAGGATTGCCTGAGCGTTTTTTTTGACCGAAGTGTTATAACTTCTTACTTCATTTTGGGGGACCCCTTTCGGGAAGTTGTATAAATTCGAGCAAATGTAGGCTTCGGTTTTTAATCACCACATATCCTCCTGGATGTTTATTTCTGTCGAACGAGTCTCGAGCCTCTGTCGCTGGCCTTGGGAATCTCTCCAAGCTACCTGCGTCGACATAGAACTTTTCGGCGAATATTCACATCACTAAAGAGTCAGAAAACTAACACCCCGGCCACTCTCAAGCTGAGATGGTGCAACTGCTGGGAATAAGGATTGATTCACATTTTGAGATAAAAAACATTTATTTTACTGTCTAAAAGATGACGTTTTATCGACAACCGATTTCTCAGTAAACGACACGAGTTCGCATACTTCGAGACAGTTTTTTAATCTCTTCACTCAAAGGAAACGCATTGTCTTTCTCGACGTCCATAACCAGATAACCGATTTTGCTGTCTGTGGACAGATATTGAGCCAGAATATTAACCCCGGCCTTGGATACCAATCCATTGATCTCTCCCAAAACCCCTGGCTCATTTCGGTGCACATTCAATATCCGGTGAGAAGCCTGATGAATCGGCAGATCCACGTTGGGAAAATTCACCGCGCCTGAAGTCGATCCAATTTTGAGAAAACGGATAAAGCTTTCAGCCACTTCTAAGCCAATCGCATGCTGAGCTTCCTCAGTGCTGCCCCCCACGTGGGGGGTCAGGATCACATTACTTAACCCCTGCAGTGGTGATGAGAATTTTTCCTTGTTGCTCGAGGGCTCCACCGGGAAGACATCGATCGCACAACCCGCCAGGTGTTTGGACTCGAGAGCCTTGACCAGGTCTTCGATAACCACAACGGATCCGCGACTCGCATTGATCAAGTAACTGCCGTTTTTCATCTGATTGAGCTCACGGCTAGAAATCATGTCCTTGGTCTGCGGCGTTTCCGGGACATGCAAAGTCACAAAATCAGATCGGGACAAAAGCTCTTCCAGACTATTGACCGAAACAGCATTTCCCAGCGGCAATTTCTTAACAACATCAAAATAGATCACTTTTAAACTCAGGGCCTCGGCCAGAATACTGACCTGAGATCCGATGTGCCCATAGCCCACGATCCCGAGAGTTTTCCCCCGCACTTCCCGAGAACCCTCGGCAGTTTTCATCCACTCGCCCCGATGAGCCAATGTATTACGATCGCCCAACTGCCGGGACAACGCCACCATCTCGGCCAATACCAACTCGGCCACACTTCGAGTGTTGCTGTAAGGCGCGTTGAACACAGGAACCCCAGTCATTTTTGCAGGACTCAGCTCCACTTGATTTGTTCCAATACAAAAACATCCGATGGTCAGTA
>PEZR01000092.1:11735-37193 GCA_002773975.1 Bdellovibrio sp. CG10_big_fil_rev_8_21_14_0_10_47_8 | reverse complement strand
AAAGCAATCGAGGTGGTTCCGATATTCGCGCCGTAAACCCAAAACATCGCGTCATGCAGGTCCAGCGCTCCGATTTGCACCAAAGACATCACCAGACCAATGGTGACAGCGCTACTTTGCACCAATGCACAAAAAGCAATCGAGATCAAAAGTGACAGATGGGGATTGTCCTTCAGGGTTTGAATGGCTTCGCGGAGGCCTTCTTGCTGAGTGAATTGGTGAGCGGCCGTCGAGATCAGTTCCAGCCCCAAAAAGATAAACGAGAAGCCAATAAATACGGTGGCAATATTCTTAAGGCCGGCTTTTTTCGAAAAGAAATAGACCATAAAAGACAGAATCAACAACGGCAGAGCATACTGGCCTAAATCAAAACTGATCAGTTGTACGGTCAACGTCGAGCCAATGGCTGTGCCGATGATGACGCCCATGACTTGGGGCAAAGAAATCACCCGGGCCGAGCCCAGTCCAACAAGCATGGATGTGACGGCACCCGAACTTTGCAGCAAAGTGGTCAGGGAAATTCCGATAACAATGGCAAAAAATTGGCTATTTGAGAGCTTGTTCAGAAGGACAGAGATTCTTCCAGATAGCAGAGTTTCCAACGAGTGGCTTGCCTGAGTCATTCCATACAGAAACATCGCGACGCCGCCAACAAGGATCACAAACCCAGAATTATGAAGCTCAAGCATAGCTAGAACCTCCAGAGGTGTTGTCGGATGTTCGAAAGGCGACAACCGTCAGCAGAAAAGAAATCAGACAGGGCATCAAAAATCCCAGATACTGAATGTGAAAAAACAAATAGGAAGAAACCGTCGAGCCTAACAAAAATGAAACAATTAAACCAGTCCTCATCCCATTGGCCCGGGCTTCGGCCACTTTGGTCTGTTTGGATTGCCCGATGGCGAAAACTCGAACCAGACCCAGTCCCAAATCGGTGGTGATTCCTGTCATATGGGTGGTGCGGACAACCGCCCCCGAGGCTGAAGTGATCGTTCCATTTTGAATACCACTGCAAAGACACAGTAGCGCTAACATTCCGTAGTCCTGAGAGATCTCCATCGGTTCGCCAAAGGTTCCAAAACTTCCGAGTTCCCCAAAAAAACTGATAAAAAGCATCGCAAAACTGATAAATGCAAACATCCAGGTATAGAGCGGGCGCTGATGAAGAACCAATCTGCGGTCGACAAAAAATCCGGAGATCGCCGCTCCCAACAAGAAAAACAAGGGCACAGTCAACATTCCCAGCGCCGCGTTCCAGTGCCCCTGCGAGAACTCAGTTCCAAAGTAGGTCGCAAAGCCCGTGGTGTGAGAGACGAACCGATGACAAGCTAAAAAGCCACCCGCATTGATAGCACCACCTTGAAAGGCCATGGACAGCCAAATAGCCATATTTTTGGAGGTGAAGTGAGAGAGGTTTTGTGATCCCGAAAACATAACCTCTCTAGGATAGACTCTTTTGCTCCTGGGTCCAAGTCCTGGGGACCCAAAGATGTTTTTTCTGGCTCTATCCAGCGGTTGACCTCAGCTTCGCCACATCAGACAATTTCTGAATGTCCAATTCTGTTCACAAATCTTCACCCATCGCCGTGGTGGCCGGAATTTTCCATCGCTGCCCTAGCAATTCTTCGTCTGCTTCTGGGCCCCCGGAAGTTTTGGTTTTTCAAAGAGCCTTTGGTGATATGGGAGGTGGACTTTTTGAATTCCCAGGGGGGAAAATTGAGCCGGGCGAAACCGAACACGAGGCCCTCAAGCGTGAGCTGATGGAAGAGCTCGGCATCAAAGTGAATGTTCAGGCTTTGCTTGGAAGTAGTGAATTTCAGGGCGATTCTGGAAAAAGATTTAAACTGACTGTGTATTTTGTCGAGGGGCCCATTGCCTCCATTCAACTCAAGGAGCATGAATCCATGAAATGGATTTCACGCTCGACCCTGGTCCTGTCCGAAATTGCATTGGGCGATCGCCCTTTGATGGAACTTTGTTTCAATCAGATCGACGAGATGTGCTCGCTGGCTTCAGGGTAAAATTCGCCCGAGATCTTCGGGGCTTGGCATTCTGCAAACCTCGTTTCGTCCAAACCATTGATAGCGATGGCGAGCCACAAATCGATAGATGGAATCCCTGAGCCCGCGGGGGATCAACAATGCCAAGCTGGATAAAAAAGCCCACGGAAAGGGCAAATAAAGACACACTCTCAGAACTGCAGTGGAGTGATGAAAAATTTGAGTTTCGTTTTTGAAAACCACGGTTTCAGTTTGGCCGCTATCTGCGGGACTTAGCAAAGTTTTTGCGGTCGCGCCCTGGAGTGGAGCAAAATAAATCACAGGATCTGTTTTTTTCGGCAAAAGAAATTGCACAAACCCATCGCACAAAAGACAGTGGCCATCAAAAAACACCACAAGACGAGGCTCCTCGGCATTAGTTTTCATGTTGCATGCTCAGCTCACGAAGCCAACGAACCAAAAGGATCCAGATGCTGTGGGCCAGCGCCAAGTGGACCAATTTCATCCAAATCGGTGCCATCGACAGCAAAGTGGCCATTCCAAAAAGAACTCCGGTTCCACAGATCAATGCTAGCTGCAAACTGCGTTTTTTAAACTCGAGCTCCTCTGGCTTTTGCAGTTGAACAGACAGCCAGGCCGTCAGCGCAATAGATCCCCCAAAAAGCAGGCCAAAAAAGGGGTGAAGGCCGCGCAGTCTCACCAGATAATGGGAATCTGCTGCTAAATCTGCCACGAAACCTGTACTCAGGGATTCAGATGGGAAAAGGGTATTTGCCAGGGCGGCGATGGCGCCGGTGATGCCGATAAGAATAAAAGAAATCAAACAACCCGTGAAAATTCGTTGTGGCCGAAGTCCCTCAAAGGTCCATGGCGAAGCCTTCCGTCGGACCCACTTGAACCCTCTGGAAAAATCGTCTGTCAGGGCAATGCTTCCGGTGAGCATGATCGAATTTAAAAAATGCAGGGCCATCACGACTGTTCGATAGGGTGAATCGTTGGTGCCTACCAACTTAAATAAGACTAGTTTTGCTCCCAACAGGGCTTCGGTGATCATAAAAATCAGACTGAGCTTGGCCCAAAAGCGAACCTTGTGGCCCACTGGAAAAATCTTTCGAGACGCAAAAAATAGTCCCAAGACCAAAAAACCGAAAAGACCAGACATCCCACGGTGGGCAAACTCGACCCATGTTTTGCCTTGTTCTGCGACAGGAATCAGAACTCCATGGCAGAGAGGCCAGGTGTCGCCGCAGCCATCACCCGAGTGAGAGATCCGCACCCAGGCGCCCCACAAAATGACCAAGATGGTGTACATCAACAAGGCTCGGGTCCATGAAGAAAAGCGGGGTGATAACTGTTGTGTGCTCATGGTCACAGGCTTAACACGAGTTGATCCCGGACTCAAAGAGTGGCAAATTAATCCCATGTCTGAAGCAAAGCCGCATCATGATGGCCACTCTCACAGTCATTCACACAATCATGGACATTCTCATGCCCACGCCCATACACACAGTGCGACCGGGAACCTGAGTGTTGCTTTTTTTATGAATTTGGCTTTTGCCGCCATTGAACTGGTCGGTGGTTTGTGGACGAACAGTTTGGCCATTCTGTCGGATGCTTTTCATGACCTGGGAGACGCCGCGGCAATTGGCATGGCCTGGTACCTGGAGCGAAAATCTCAGCAGGGGGTCTCTCGCCGGTTTTCTTATGGATATCGACGGCTGAGTGTTTTAGCAGCCCTGATCACCGGAATTATTTTGATGATGGGTTCCGGTCTGGTGGTTGTAAAAGCGGTTCCTCGTCTGCTCAACCCAGAAACGCCCAATGTGCCAGGTATGATTGCGCTGGCGTTGTTGGGTCTGGTGGTGAACGGTGTGGCCGCGTATCGTATGTCCAAGGGCGCATCGCTCAACGAGAAAATGATTTTGTGGCATTTGCTTGAGGACGTCATGGGCTGGGTGGCTATCTTGATCGGTTCCTTGGTCATGATGGTTTATCCGCTGCCGATTTTGGACCCCATCATGGCCATCGGTGTCGCTGTTTGGGTTCTATGGAATGTGTTTCGTAATTTGAAAGAAACGCTGAAGGTCTTTCTTCAGGCCACTCCGGATGATGTTGATATGGCCACGATCGAAGAAACCTTACGTGGGTTTGAATCTGTGCAGGATGTTCATCATATGCACCTGTGGTCGATGGATGGTTTGCATCATATTTTAACCACGCATTTGACTGTTCGTCAGTCTGTGACGATCGAAGCAGCTCATCAGCTCAAATCAGAAATCAAAAAATCCCTGATGGAGTTATACCATATCGCCGAGGCAACGATTGAAATTGAATGGCCTAACCAAGTCTGCGCAGATCCCAAGCATTAAATCAGACTGCCTTCTAAGTGTCATTTCAACTAGTGATCTAAAATAGCTCGACTGAGGAGCTGGATTTTATGCAGATTTTTTCTTCGCGCATGGATCCAAAAGAGCCTGAGCCAGGAGCTGCTCAGCGCCAGATAAATTCTCCATCGATGGGCGCCCAGCGAGGCCGCGTGCTTCAAAGAAACTCGTTTGCGATTTCTTTGAAAAAGATAGGTCGTGTAGTGAGAATTTTTATGACAGGTTTTCCCGATTCCGTGAAGGACTTTGGTCTCTGGACTCAATCCAATGTGCCAGCCCTGTTGCGACAAACGGATCGATAGATCCACATCTTCCCAATAGGTCCCCAGGGATTCGTCGAACCCACCACTGTGTTCAAAGAGATCTCGATGAATCCAAAAGGCCGTTCCCGGGACATAGGCATGTCCGGCATTTTTGTAGAAATCATCTTCGCTTTTACAGTGAGCGAGCAGTGCTCTGTTGATTTGAAAACTTCCACCCAAAGAGTCCACCATGGTTTTTTTTCGAGCCCAGATCAAGGGCGCCGAAAGACTGGGGGTGCTTGGTGGAGAGCCCAGTTCCTCCAATTGGCAATCGTTGGTCAGAAAAAGAACCCAAGAATTTGGGCTCTGGAATGCCCGGCGTAAACCCCAGTTAGCCCCGCCCGAAAATCCCTGATTCTCTTCGACGATCAGGTGTTGGATGTCGGGGAAAAGATCCTGCAACTTTGACTGGTTCTGTAAAGAGCTTCCGTTATGGACAAGCAGGATTTGAGATGGCACAACGTGAGCAAGGGCGCTTTTAACCGTGCGCTCGGTAAGATCAGGATGGTTGAAACTCAGAATAACAATTTGAAACATTTAAACTCTGATTCTCCTTTGGTCCTCATCCCCGCGGCCGGTTTCGGCACTCGAGTGGGGAGTCCCGAAGCCAAAGAGCTCCTCCCAGGGCCTGGAGGTCTTCCTCTTATACAGAATAGCTTGGATCAAGCAAGAAAAAGAGGCTGGCCTGTTCATGTGATCACTCGTGCCGCAAAAAAAAACCTGATTCAGTTTCTTGAGAACTATAAAATGCAACACCAGATGGAGATTTCGATCCAGTTGGTGGAGCCAACCAAAGAGTGGCCGGACTCGGTTCTGAGTTCACGACCTTATTGGAGAAAAATCAATTTAATGATCTTGCCGGATACGGATTATGAACCCAAGAGCATTTGGGATGATTTGGTTCAAAGTCTTCGCCAAGGGCTCGCTCATGTCGCAGCCGGGGTTTTTGAAGTTCAAGATTTTTCTGTCTGGGGAGTTTTAGGGGCGACAGCGGATCCAAGTTCGTTCAAAGTTTGTGAAAAACCACAGAATACTGAGACGGGGAATCAGGCCTGGGGAATCTTAGCTTTTACGCTTGAAGCCGGGCAGGATCTTTTGCAGGCACAGCTGAAAAGTACTCAAGATCATGCCTGGAGAGAAATTCAACATCCTCTTTCCAGACATTCGCTTTCGAGTTTTCAAGATCTCACTCGGCCTTAATTTTTTTTGGCAAATCTAGATACTTTAAAATTAATTCCCGAGCGTTGATCCTGGCGCCAAGAACCGCCATAAAGATAAAAACTCCGCCCGTTTTCCGGTCCAAAAAAATAATTTCTCTAGGCGGGCTGCGCAGGGGGAAGTCCTTGATCAAAAGGAGAGCTTTGTTGGTCAGTCTCCTTGGGAGATCCGAGCTTTTCCAATCATAGAGCCCTTGAGAATCCATGAGCTTGGTGTTGGCCAAAGGGTCCGTGGCCAAACGAAAGGGTTCAACGGTGCTTAAACAAAATTCTTCAAAATGTTTTTTCAATGCTGCCGAGTCTTTGTCTGCAATAAATTTGAGATCCAGCGAGGCTGTCTCCAATTTTTTGAGGTCCACATGCAAAGATGCCGAGATCATATTTTGATAGGCCCCAAGAAATTTTTGTTCGTACTGTCTGACGGCTCCAAAATCCAAAAGCACCAACTGATCTTGGCCCGACGCTTGAAGGCGGATTTTATAATTGCCCAGATGGGGATCCGTTTGTACCAGCCCTTGTTCAAAGAGCTCGCGAAAATACAACTCAAGAAAGGCCGCCGACAATTTATTTCTTCGTTCTTGGCTCAGCGCTTTGACCAGCGAATCGTCGGGACTCAGGCCGGACTCAAAAGAGGTTGCGATGATCTTGTCGCTGCAAAATTCACGGTAAATTTTTGGAATGACGAATCGGGGATCGTTGCCAAATATTTTGCCATAGTTTTCTGTTTGCTGAGCCTCCAGGGGATAGTTGATCTCTTGCTGAAGCATTTCCTCGACTTCGCGAAACATAATCTCCGTTTGCAATTCACCCGGGAGCAGATTGAGAAGTCCCAAGAATTTTTTCATCGCCTTCAGATCACTTTGAATGGCTTTGTCTACCCCGGGGTATTGCACCTTCAAGGCGATCATTTCGCCGCTAGCTTTGATGCGGGCTTTGTGAACCTGTCCCAAGGAGGCCGCGCCGACGGGGACGGGATCAATTTCCAGTTGGGCAATTTTTTCTGGGCCCAGTTGGGCCTCAATTATTTTTCTGATCTCTTCAAACTGCAGTGGGGGAGACTGGGATTGCAGAGTTTTTAAAAAATCGTTGGCCTCGGGTGGCAGAAACAGCTCTCCATACATCGAGATCATTTGTCCGGCTTTCATTAAACTGCCCTTCAGCTCTCCCAACTCCCGTGAGAGCAGTTTGGCTTGCCCAGTCAGAAACTCTTGCCATTTTTTTTCTTTTTGTTCGGGACTGGAAAAGAGACTAGAGATGCCATGTCCAATAACTCCGCTTCCGGTGTTCAGGGTTAATTTGGTCAGGCTGAGTCCGCGCTGAAAAACAGAGGACTTGATTTTCTTTAACTGTTTCATACCGCTAAAATGTACTTTATGAGACAGTGGTTTGCATGAAGAAAACGGGTTCACCGATGAACTTATTTTGGTTTCGACGAGATTTGCGTCTGAAAGATAACGCAGGCCTCGTTCAGGCCTTGCGCCAGGGGCTCCCGGTGCAACCGCTCTTTATTTTTGACACCGAAATTCTGGGCTTATTGAGCAATCCGAATGATGCGCGGCTGACTTTTATTCATGAAACGTTGGGCGCCATTCAGAACGAGCTGCGGACGGCAGGATCGGACCTGTGGGTTTTTCATGGGAAACCAAAAGAAATTTTTCAGAAAATCTTTAGTCAGAACAATGTTCACACAGTGTACACCAATCGGGACTACGAACCTCGGGCGCGTCTTCGCGATCAGAGCATTCAAGAGCTTTGCCATCAGCAGGGGGTTGGATTTCATTCTCTCAAAGATCAAGTTATTTTCGAGGAAAACGAAATTTTGACGGGTGCGGGAAAACCCTACACCATCTACACGCCTTACAAAAAAAAATGGCTCAAAGAACTTCAGGAATCCAACTTTCAAGCGCACTCTGCCGCAAAGTCAGGCGGAAGATTTCGCCAAGAAAAACGGCCTCGGAGAATGCCGGGACTCGTTGAGATGGGCTTTAAAAAGACGCTCTTGGATTTCGCGTCTCAGTGGCGCACCAGCTCCCAAGAATTAATGACCTATGCCACCGACAGAGATTTTCCAGCTCTTGAAGCCACCAGCAAGTTGGGTTTGCATTTGCGTTTTGGAACAGTCAGCGTAAGGTCCTTGGTTAGAAAAGCGCATTCAATGATCAAGGATTCAGGGGATGTTTGGCTTTCGGAGTTGATTTGGCGGGAGTTTTTTATGCAGATCCTTTTTCACTTTCCGGAAGTGGAGAAAAAGTCCTTTCGTCCTGAATATGAAACAATGGCTTGGCGAAAGAGTTCTTCTGAGTTTCAACGTTGGTGTGATGGACAGACCGGATATCCATTGGTGGATGCCGGAATGAGGGAACTCAAAGCCACCGGATATATGCACAACCGCGTGCGTATGGTCACAGCCAGCTTTTTGACCAAACATCTGTTGATGCACTGGAGTTTGGGAGAAAAATATTTTGCGCGTCATCTTTTGGATTATGAATTGGCTTCCAATAATGGAAATTGGCAATGGGTGGCCGGAACGGGATGTGATGCGGCCCCTTACTTTCGAATCTTTAATCCTCTCGCACAGGCAGACAGATTTGACCCTGATCGAGAGTACATCAATAAATGGGTGCCCGAACTGGATACTCAAAAATATCCAAAACCCATGCTTGAACATTCCGTCGCCAGAGACCGGGCTTTGCGGGCCTTTTCATTGGCCCTTCGTGAATCAAAAAAAATGTCAATGAGCCGACAAAAAAGGAAATGATATGAAAATACTAATGACTGGTGCCACAGGCTTGATCGGTAAAGAGCTGGGAAAAAAATTGATTCAAAAAGGTCATCAGATCTTTGTGATTTCCAGAAATCAAGAAAAGGCCCAGAGAACTTTGCCTTTCCCTTGTCAGGTGATCGAGGGAGATTTGTCGGCAGGTAAAATTGAAAATGCCAACCTGGCCCAAATTGAAGCGGTCTTTCATTTGGCAGGTGAAAATATTGGTGACGGACGATGGACTTCGGCAAAAAAAACAAGAATTCGCAATTCGCGTGTGCAACTGACAAAAAATCTTATTCAAAGTCTTGAACAGAGTGCCCGCCTTAAGCTCGTCGTTTCTGCCTCTGCCACCGGCTACTATGGTGATCAAGCAAATACAGAACTGACAGAGCAAAGCGATGCGGGCGGTGATTTTCTGGCTAAGGTTTGTGTGGATTGGGAGAAGGCTGTGCTCGAGAGCCCAGGTCTTCGCAGCGATGTTCGGCGTGTCGTCATCAGGACCGGGGTTGTGCTGGCTCCCTTTGGCGGAGCTTTGGATAAAATGAAACCCATTTTTCAAACGGGTCTCGGTGGGGCCCTCGGTTCTGGAGAGCAATGGATGAGCTGGGTTCATCTTGAGGACCTGATTCAAATTTACAGTCTAACACTGGATCACCGTGAAATGAATGGGGTCTACAATGCAGTGGCACCAGAAGTCTGCACCAATCGAGAATTTAGTCAAAAATTGGCGCAGAGCCTGGGCTCTCGGATGGGGCCAGCGGTTCCTGCCTGGGTCTTGAAAATCGTACTTGGGGAGATGGCAGCCGTCGTGCTTTCTTCGCAACGGGCAAGTTGTGGGAAAATTCAAAAGCTGGGTTTTCAGTTCCAGTTCTCTGGCCTTGAAGAGGCTTTGAAAAATTGCTGCCAGCATTTAACTGACGGCGATCAGGCTTTTTATGCTGAGCAATTTGTGCAAAGACCCAAGTCCGAAGTTTTCCCTTTTTTTTCCGAAGCCAAGAACTTACAAAAGATAACGCCCGAGGAACTTCACTTTAATGTCATTCGCAGTTCAACAGCCGCTATCGAAGAGGGAACCTTGATCGATTATCGTTTAAAAATTCATGGAGTGCCGGTGTCCTGGCGTACGCGGATCGAAACATGGAATCCACCCGATCATTTTGTCGACACTCAGCTAAAAGGACCTTATGCAAAATGGCATCACACCCATTCCTTTGTCGATATGGGCGGCGGAACATTGATGAGTGATTTGGTTCGCTATCGCATGCCTTTGGGCTGTTTAGGGCGATTGGCAGCAGGACCTTTTGTGCGAAAGGATATCTCAAAAATATTCGCTTATCGCCAACAGGTTGTGGAAAAAATATTTCCTAGTTCCCGCTCTTAGAATCAGATATCATTGACGAATGGCAGATGAGAAAATAACCAACTCCATTCACCGAGCAGAACTCAAGGGTCGAGATTTGATCGAAGTGGATTTGGCCTCAAGCCCACCTCGGCTCAAGGTGATCGGCTGTGCCGATCTGCTCGCGCTGGTTCGAGCAATTCAAACCCAACATGGTGTTCAGCCGGGTCAATGGCCTTTGCCGAAAGGCACCTCTCATTCTGAGCTTTTGGTGAAAGAGTTGATTTTGCGGGTGCAGGGGAAATGGAAATTTCCTTATGAGCATTTAGAGCTCTGTCATTGCCGCCGAGTAGAAACAGAGGTGGTGGATCAGGCCATCATTGCCGGAGCTCATCGCCCCGAAGAGGTCAGTCGACAGACTTCGGCCAGTACAGCTTGTGGGACCTGTCGTCCCGATGTCGAAAAAATTATTCAGTTTCGTCTGGGCTCTTCTTAGGCGGTGGTGCTTTGCCAGTGTTGTCCGCGACCAATTTTTCTGGAAAGGTACCGGTCGCCAAGTAATGTTCCAGCATTGGCTGCAGCTTGCGCCGACAAGAGCCTCCACATGGTCCTACGCCGGCCGTAGTCGCATCAAAAATTTTATTCATGGTGTCGCAGCCGTCACGAATGGCCTTTTCAATCGTTTCTCGATTGACGTTGTTGCAGCGGCAGACAATTTCGGATCGAACTTTATTTTTTTTCATTGAAAACTCAAAACTCTCAGGTCAAGTGCCAGTTCGTTTCGTATCTTCTAACAGAGCGATCAGGTCATTGACCACTCGATCTTTCACTTGTTGGTATTTGCCAGTAATAAATGCCCCAGCAGCATGGACATGACCTCCTCCGCCAATATTCTCGGCGACAGAGAGGACCTCAATTTGGCCTTTGCTGCGCAGGCTCAGTTTGTATTGGTTGTTGCCGTCTTCGCGAAACAGCGCGGCGGCTTCCAGCGTTTCAATGTTCATGAGCATATCAATCACATCTCTGGACTCGTCGGGCTCAAGATTATAGTGAAAAAGATCCGAGTCTTTGAGTTTTAAAACGGCCAATTTTCCATCAGCGAAATATTCAATCTGCCCCAAAGCCCGCGCTAGAAAGGCCATTTTTTGCACGGTTTGGTTCCCGAAAAGATGTCGATGGATGTCTTCCGTATCAATTCCAATTTCAATCATTTCAGCAGCAATACGGTGAGAAACGGGCGAGTTACGAACAAAACGATAAAGCTGGGTATCAAAAGTAATGCTGGTGTACAGGCAGCGAGCGACATCTCTGGTGATCGGGAGATTCAGTTCTTTGATCAAGCGATAGGCCATCTCGCCAGTGCTTGCAGCTTTGATATCAATCCAACTCTCGGCGCTGGGGTGGGGGCCTTTGTTCAAAACGGGATGATGATCCACAAAGGCCGTCATTTTTGAGCGTCCTTTGAGTGCAGAAAACAAAGGCTCCAAAAGTCGTTCATCGTTGGTGTCAAAGATCAGGGTCAAATCCACCGAGGTTGGGAGCTCTTGGTTGTTCTCAAAGTATTGGATCCATCGATCAGGCTCGAGAAAACGATATTTTCTGGGGGTCGAGTCCACATTGATTAAACTCGATTTTCTTCCTGCCGCGCGGAGGGCATGAAACAGAGCCATCTCTGCGCCCAGGCCGTCGCCGTCACACTGTCGATGGGTTGAAAGAATCAGAGAGTCAGCTTTGCGAATACGGTCAGCGAGTTTTTTCATGAACTCTTATTCTAGGAGGCGGATTGCCCAAGGTCCAATCCCCACCCCAGTTCGGACCGAGTTCTAGATCTTGTTCTGGATAAGGTACTGCGAAGCATTATCGCTGAGCGTTAAAATGGGGGCTTGTTGGGCTGCGTCCTGTTTGGTAGTGTCCTTGTCTTTTTGAAGGAGCTTTTATGAGCAGCGCAGATAAAATGCCAATGACGGTCCAGGGGAAACTGAGATTAGAAGCCGAGCTGAAGCGTTTGCTCCAGGAGGAAAGGCCGTCCATCATTCGCGCCATCGAAGAGGCCAGAGCTCAGGGCGATATCAGCGAGAATGCAGAGTACGAAGCCGCTAAAGAGCGTCAGAGTATGGTCGAGGGACGCATTGCTGAAATTCAATCCAAGATTGCCATGGCCGAGGTCGTGAATCCTGCTGAAATCAAGGCTGATCGGGTGGTTTTTGGGGCCACCGTCACGCTGAACGATCTGGAAGAAGAAACCAAAGTGACTTACCAAATTGTGGGCGTTGATGAAGCTGATGTTAAAGCGGGCAAAATCTCCATCATGTCTCCATTGGCTCGAGCCTTGATTGGGAAGAAATCAGGCGAAGTCGTTGTTGTCCAGTCTCCAAAAAGTGAAAAAGAGTACGAAGTCCTTTCTTTCAAATATCAATAAGTCCAGGGTCCAGGACAGGACTCCAAATATTTTGACTCTGCGTGAGCTCTGGATTTTTGCGAGGGCCTTTGTCACAATGCTTGAATGAGCCCTTCCTCCCAAAATACAGATCGAGAACTGATTGCCGAACAACCTGGGATGGGCCTCAGCTTCATCGGACTTTTTTTAGCACTTTTTATTGGGCTCGCACTGCGCGCAGTGATTGCTCCGGATCGAGTGCGAGATCATTTGTTGGAAGCCACGACCAACATTCATCAAGACTTTGAGATCAAATTCAAAGACTCGTTTGTGAGTCTCGCCAACGGAGCTTTGCCCCAGTTGTCGGTAGTGATCAAAGATATTCAGATCGAGTTCAAAAGAGACTGTGCTTTTTCTCCGCTTCTTGAAATCAATGAGATTCGTTTGCCGTTGTCATGGACCCATTTGTTTCAGGGGCAGATATTCATCCACCAAATTTTGGCTGATCAAGTCGATTTGAGCTTGCGGCAAAACTATAAAGAGTGCCGACTGGTGAGTTTCGAGGCTCCACCTTCGGTGGGGCGATTTTTGGCTCAGGCCGAAGACTCAGAAATAAAACCGGCGGCAAAGATCGATTCGGATTCTGTCGTGGTTGAAAAAACTGCTGAGCCCATATCGAAAAAAGCAGATTTCGTGGTAAAAAAAACGATCAGCTCATTTGGGCAGCTTGAAAATGTGCCTCGAGAAAACCCCATTGATGATCTGAAAATTTCTCAGCTCCGTGTGCACTATTTGCCCGTGGCATTTACTTCCTTTGAAATCCAAGACTTTAATCTTCGTCTAAAATCCGAGGCACCAAGATGGATCTCGGTGGCCGGCCGACTGAACTTGGGCGGGGACACGCTGATCGGGGACTATAGCTCTCATGCTGATCTCAAAATTGATTCCATCGAAGGACCTCAGCCCTCTGTTGCTTTGAGCGCCAAGGGCGTCTGGAGAGAGGGGCACTATGAGCTTTCTTCAACCTATGACCCTCGTGCTGGGAGCTACAGTGTGACCACGGATATTCGTCACTTGCCGATGAATCAGGTTATCCCTCTGCTCAAGAAATATCGTCTTATGGTGAGCGAGTTCAATGGCAAAAAGGCTTGGTTTTCCGGGCGTCTCAGAACCAGTGGTCAGCTATCCAATTGGAAAAAAACTCCAATTGAATTGGATCATCTTAAGCTCGAGGGTGATCTTGGAGAAATTTCCACCGACCAGGTCAAAGTGCAAAGTGTAGATCCGTTGCTGGTGTCGCCCGTTGATTTCCAGCTCAAGAACGTGAATGTGGCAAAACTAATGTCGTTCATGAACCGTAGCCACCCGTCGCCAGCCTTTGGTAATCTTGGCACTTTTAACGGCACCGCCTATTTCGTGAGCGCAGAGGACATGAAGTTGCGTGGAGATTATTCTGGGCTCGAGTTCGTGTTTTCCAACAAGGGTTCCCGACAAATGCAAAAAATGAGTTTGATCAGTGGAGAGCTTCAGCTCCGGCGTGAGCAGTGGAGTGTGAAGTTAGATCGTATTCAGCCGCAGGAAGGGCGCTTTGATGGCCAAGTAGAGATGAAGGCCGACAAAGATTTCCAAAACGTGCAGATGAATGCGAAAATCAATGAGTTGAGTTTGTCTCCCCAGGTTCAACTTTTGATGACCAACGGTGGAAGTCTTGGTGCCATGAACGGGAATCTGCGAATGCATATGAAAAAAGCTCAGGTCACGGATCTCAACGGTTTTTTGCGTTGGGACCAGCTTCTGGTCGAGGGAATGAGGCTGGGTAGGCCGCGCTTAAGTCTTACAACAAGAGCGCAGCAGATGGAGCTGGGCTTGGTTGTTCAAGATTTGGATATGGATGCAAAAAAATCACCGGCAGGATCTGCCCTGAATCCGGTTTTCGAAATTTTACAAAAGAATAACCCCAATGAAACAGCACGAATTGCTCTGAGAAAACTGTCGACTCGGATCGTGACCAAACATTTTGACGAACTCGAGTGGGATTCTTTAAAGGTGCAAACGCCCCATGGAATGTTGCGATCCAACGGCGGATGGAATAATAAAGGCGAGCTTCGGGGCTCTGTCGAATTTATTGGTTCTAAAAGAGAAAAATGGTCGATCCGGGGAACTCGCAATCGACCGGAACTGATTCGAGCTTTATGAAGTCAGTCATTTCTCATTTGATCACCGCTGAGAAGTGGCCCAGTTCAGCGCCTGTGCTTCCTCGCCTTCAAGCGCATCGTGGATATTGGCAGGGGGGTGCTCAGGAAAACACACTGGAGGCCTTCAGGGCTGCAAAACAAATGGGTGCACTGATGTTCGAGTGCGATGTGCAGCTGTCCAAGGATCAGATTCCAGTGATTGTTCATGACCAGGATCTCAAGCGAATTGCCGATAACTCCACCCAAGTGAAGGATCTCACCGCAGCAGAACTCTTTAAGCGCGCAAAGGTCCCATCTTTGGAGCAGGTTCTAAGAGATCCAAATATTCCACGTTCGATCAATGTGGAGCTAAAATCAAAATTGGCCGTCGACGATCCCCTCGAGAGAAAAGTCAGCAGAGTTGTGCAAAAATGCAACGCTGAAAATCGTCTGATCTTTTCCAGTTTCAACCCCATGTCTTTGTTTCGTATGAGTCTGCATTTGCCCAAAGTTCCCAGAGCTCTCTTGGTCACCCAGCAAGACGACCCCGACAACGGTTTTATTCTTAAAAAAATGTTGCTTGCACCCTTGCTCCGCTTGCATCTTTTGCACTTGGATTACCGAGATATCGGCGAAGAAGATCTCAAAAAATGGCGCATGCGAAAAGTCCCGATATCTGTCTGGACCGTAAATAACCCCGATGACATCCAAAAATATCTCCGCTGGGGCGCCCTCAGTGTAATCACGGATACACTCTAGCTCAGCCGTAACACAGCCCTAGATTGTCGCTGAGGGCCCTTAAGGGGCTCTAAAAACGCATCCAGATGCTTTCTATTCGCTTATGGGCTGGTACGGAATTGGTATATCAGTGTTTGGAACTGATTTTTCTTATACAGATAGAGGTATCTATGACTAAGACCAAACTCACGATTTTTGTATCCTTGTTAACGCTTGCGCTGACCTCCACAGCGGCAGGAGCCTACTCTTCCGGCGTGCGGTCATCGTCAGACATTGAAAGCTCTTGTCGAATCAAAGCCAAAGAGATCGCGGCTGATACCTATCGAAATTGCGTGACCTTGCAGAAAAACAGTCAAATTGAACAGATCAAAAAGGAATACCAGGGAAAACTAATGGCTCTGAAGTCTCACTATGAATCCCAACTCAAAAAAATGAGTGGCCGGGCCGAAAAGAACGCCCCCGAGGCCAAAGAAACTCAGTCTTCATATCGCGTAGAGAGTTCAACAGATAGCTCTGCGGCGATGACTGATGACTCCACCATGGATTTGCCAGAACCAATTCCGCTCGAAAATTAGAACCAAAAATTAAAATTCGCGCTTAGCAACGAATTTTACTCTAACATTTTAATGATCTTTGCTTCCGCCCGTTCAAGAGCTCCTGGAGACTTTGCTACCAGCGATACTTGGACGAATGTGGGCGAATTTGTCGCATAAATTCGCATCGCACCTTTTTTCATTTCTACGTAAGAAATCTTTTGATTCAGTGCTTGGACTTTGCCTAAGAGACCCAGGGCTTCGGTAACAATCTTTTGGTCCACTCGCTCTTTGCAACTGACAACGAGGGTGACTGTCTTGGCCTTGTCCGCGTAGACCTGACCCTTCTGTTGTGAAATGTGATCAAACCCTGCCAAGGTAAAATCTGGGCAGGCAAGGGCATTCAATGGAAAAAGAAAACAGAGAATAAAGTATTTCATGGGCATCCATTCCGAGGCGCATGCCTCTCGGAGAAATAGTCAGCTTTTTCTGGATGGTTGGCATTGCATAAGTCCTCATCAAGATCCGCATCTCCGGCGCAAGATTTCTCTCCCCTATGTTTAGCCGGGCCATGATTGCTTGATTGATAAACTTCGAAGCGACCATGGAGTGAATCCCACTCAAAACAGCAAGCGCGTGTGACGGAGTGCTTCGCCAAATAACGAATACGAAAAGCAAAACGACCGACTGGGGTCATTGAATTATCAGCGGAGTACTTTTTCATAAAGTGGGGACAACATTTAAAGGGGTCAGATCGTAGACTGGGTTCGCATTCACCAGAGGCTTGGGAGCGTGCGTCCGTTGTTTTCCGCGATGAAATGTTCGAAAAACTGTTTCTCAGAAGTCGTTCACAGGACGCCGGAGAGCGAACCAGCAGGTTCACAGTGACAATTGTTTCGACGGCCGATCTCACCGCATCAAAGGTCGCAGCCGATCCCTTCCGGACGGCATCCTGAATTGAGTCGACCTTTCCCTGTAATTCAGCATGGTATTCTCGGTTAGCCTCTTCGGAAATAACTCCTATCGCCGCCGCTGCTGAGCAGGCCAGAATCAAAGCTTCAAGCATTGCCACCGCAGCCTCAGGAGCGACGACCACTACCGCAATAGCCCTGGCTTTGGGGATTTGAGTCGGGTATCCGGTCGCAAACATAATAAAGACCAGTAGAATAGCAGTCCATTTGCCCATTAGTTATTGTATTGAAAATACAAGTGACCAATCAAGTCCAGGTCCAGTCTCGGCCGTCGAGGGATCATGAATCGTGCAACAACAGTGTGAGCGGGAAGTGGCTAGAATCCACTCCACTCGAAGGTTAGGGGTGCAAATTAAAATTCGCGGTTAACGACGAATTGCTTTTGGATCAATGGCGTCTTGAAGACCATCTCCCAAATAGTTGAAGCTAATCACTGTCGCCAAAATCAAAAGACCTGGCAAGAAAGCCAAAAATGGCGCTTCAGAGATCAGCTCTTGGGCGTTGTACAGCATATTTCCCCAGCTTGGTGTAGGTGGCTGAATACCTAGTCCCAAGAAGCTCAATGCGGATTCAAACAAAATCGCATTGCCCACACCCAGGGTCACACTCACAAGCATGGGTGCGATCACATTCGGAAACATATGACGAAAAATAATCGTTGAATCTTTCGCACCCAGAGTTTTCGCGGCCAAAATAAACTCACGTTCGCGAAGTGAAAGAATGCTTCCCCGAACAAGCAAGGCAATGGTCATCCATGAGAACAGCAAAAGGATCGTCACCATTTTGACAATGCTTTCATTTTCAGAGCCCACCAGGGATTTAAACAATGGAACCTTATTGAGATCAATGGCCGCCATCACGATCAAAAATGGCAGCGTGGGTAAAGACAACAGGGCGTCGGTGACTCGCATGAGCACAGCATCCATGACTCCCCCATAATATCCGGCCACGGCTCCAATCAAAAGACCAACAAAGGCCGAGAAAAAAGCCACCATCAGGCCTACGCTCATCGACACGCGGGTGCCATAAATTAACCGCATCAAAACATCCCGGCCCAGCTCATCTGTTCCGAAAACGTGCATTGTTTCAAAGGTGTTCACCACGGGCAAAAATTTATCTGCCGCCTCGGTCGGAATCAGTTTCATTGCCTCGCGAATTTCGTCGGTGTTTTTTTGTGCTACTAAGTCATAAAGAGCATCTTCTTCGCTGGCCGATTGGACCAGGCTTTTCTCTATTAAGGACTTGCGCAGTTCTGCGGCGACATTGGGGTTCATATTTTCAAACTCCAGAACCTTGTCGTTTCGTTGATCTGTCGGGAGCATTGTCCTGGATAGAGGCGGCTGATACCGGCTCAGAGGATTTTGCGCTTCGGGATCAAGCCCGGTCACTGCTTTGATCACAGGGGCAAAGGCTGCAATCAGGACAAAAAATATAATCACGCACAGACCGATGACCGCCATGCGGTGCTCGGTGAATTGTTGCCAGACGATTTTCCACATCGGCAGAACGTGCTCGAGATCGTGTTTTTCTTTGGCTGTTAGCTGTCTTGTTTCGTTCATTTTATCCGCCGTCATTACTTGAAAGAAATCCGTGGGTCAGCAAAACCATAAAGAACATCCGCCAAAAGATTCATGATCAAAACCATGGTCACAGAAATAATGAAACTGACCATTGCGACATTAAAGTCATTGGCGATAATCGAGTCATAAACCAGTTTTCCCACGCCTTGATATGCAAATACAGACTCGGTGATTAAGGCTCCCGAGAAAATTCCAGACAAAGACAAGGTGACAACTGTGATCAGGGGCAAAAGGGCATTTCGAAATCCATGTTTCCAAATGACCGCTTGCCGAGAAAGACCTTTGGCCTTTGCTGTCCGGATGTAATCATTTCTCATTGCCTCAAGCATGCTGGATCTGGTGTATCGAACAAAAGTTCCAATTTGAAGGTAAGCCAAGGACATCGTCGGAAGAATAAGATATTTAGCGCGGTCTAAAATTGCCGCCATGCCGGTCAATTCATTGCCAATGGTGGAGGTCCCGCCAGCAGGCAATAGATGAAAAAACACCGAGAAAATAATGATCAAAACAATGGCCAACCAAAAAGAGGGGACCGAAATTCCAGCAAAAGCGAAAAAGTTCACCAAATAATCCAGTTTCGACCCCGCCCTGAGCGCGGACAATACCCCCAGGGGGATTGCAATCATCAAAGCCAAGGACAGAGACGACATCGAGAGAATGAAAGTATTGATGAGCTTTGATCCAATCAACTCAGAAACAGGAACTCGGTAGGTCCTAGAATAACCAAGATCGCCTTGAACCAAGGTGCTGGCCCAATGCAAATAGCGTTTGTAAGCCGGTTGATCCAATCCATAAAGTGTTCGCAGTCTTGCAACATCTTCTGAGGTAATTTTGGGGTTGGACTGAATCATCAGCTCAACGGGATCCCCAGGCATCAAAGTCATGATGTAAAAACAAAAATAAGACAGCAGCAGAATCACCACCACAGTCTGAATTAAACGGCGTAAAATATATGTCGTCACAGGAAGACCCCTCTAGAGCTTGTGTATTTTAGAACTGCCATTTTTCGACTTCGTTAGTTTCCGAGAACTGGTGTCCAGCTAAATGAAAACCCTTGAGGGTCTTCGGTACGACGGCAACATCAGCTCGGTAATAAAGTGGAATAGTGGGGACTTCGTCCGTGTAAAGCTTTAGAAGCTCGTGTGCTAAGCCGATTCGCTTTTTGGAATCAAACTCAACATCAATCTTTTCGCAAAGCTCATCGACTTTTTTGTCGTTCCAGCCGGTAATATTTTGTCCAGACCAACCATTTTTGGCCGTCGGAATTTGTGAAGAATGAAATTGAGGTTTTGGGCTGACTTCGGGTGACGACACCCAAGCAAACATCGCCATGGCCCCGAAATTTCGTTTCTTCGTGGTTTCGCCAAAAAAGACCCGGGCTGGCTCATTTTTGATCTGCACGTCAATACCTACGGTTTTCCATTGGGCTTGAAGGTAAGGCTGAACAGTTTCGCGAATCTTATTCCCAGCCGTGGACATAAATTGCAGCGTGAGTTTTTTCCCATCTTTATGTCGATAGCCGTCTTTTTCCATTTTCCAACCCGCTTCGTCGAGGAGCTTAGAGGCTTCGCGCTTTGAATAGGGATAAAGAACAATCTTTTTAGGATCATTGGTATACCAGGGATCGATACTGGCCAAGTTATGAATGGCCACAGTTTGTTTGCCCTCGAACAGAGCTTTGACCAGGTCCTCTCGATTGATCGCAAAGACCAGTGCTTTTCGAACCCGAACATCCTTTAAAAGGGGATTGTCCAGATTCAAATCAATGTGTTCATAGGTCAAGCTCGGCTTAAAAGAGACGTTGAAGGGAAGGCTTTCAGACTTCACGCGTTTTTCGAAAGCCAGAGCTTGGTCGAAAGAAAAGCCAAGAGAAGAAACGGCATCAATTGTTCCGGAGCGAAGATTGGCCTCCAAAGTGCCGGTATTTGGAATCAATTTAATGACGATTCTTTTCAAGTGAGGGGCTGAGCCATAAAAATACTTATTCGGGATAAATGAAACATGAGACCCAAGCTTCACCTCTTGCACAATGTAAGGTCCATTATAGAGTCCCGCCATTGTTGGATTTTTATTGTAGTTGGAATTTGTTTCGTAGCCTTCTCTTTTGCTACCCCACTGTTTGTACACGGCTTCTTCCAAATGCTTAGGCAAAGGAAAAAATTGACCAAGTTGGTTGAAGTCCCAGCGGGCCTTGTCATAGGTGAAGGTGCACTTTTGAGGAGTTTTGGTGTCCCATTCAATTTTTTCAACCTGTGTATAGGTCTCTTTCGAGGCAATACTCACATTTGGATTTTCAGCAACGTTACGAGCAAACTGAAAGTCTTCGCAGGTTACGGGTTTCCCGTCGGACCACTTTGCTTTGGGGACGATTTCCCAAACGGCCTGAACAGTCTTTTTGCCATTCACCGTAATGATCTTCGCTCCACCATTTTCAATGGTTGGAATGGACTTTGCCAACTGAGGATACCACTTGCCACTGGTGTTCATGCTGACCAGTGCCCGGCCGACCAAGCCGTACATATAGAGGCTGGCAGACATGGTCATGATCAAAGGATTCATGTTTTCAAACTCTTGGGTAATCCCAATTTTGAATTCATCATTTGCTAGGGCAGCTGAAGCCGGCATTGGCGCCGAAAGCGCAAAAATAAAAGTCAGGGCCAGAAAGCTTTTGGTCATTGAACTCATTATTGTCATTGGTCGCTCCTATTTTTCATAAAGCCAGCAGGATGTCTTATGTTCTTCGGTGGCAGATGGATAATGTTTCAGGACGGGAAGCTTTTGACTGCAAATGTCCATTTTTTGAGGACAACGGGGGTGAAAATGACATCCTGATGGAGGATTGATAGGCGAGGGGACTTCGCCACTGAGGGTTTTTTTCATTTTCTTTTTGCCTAGGCCAACACGCGGGATCGCCGAGATCAATGATTGTGTGTAAGGATGCTGGGGGTTTTTAAAGAGCTCATCGCGAGAGGCAATTTCGACAATTTTACCCAGATACATTACGGCGATGCGGTCACACAAATGTTCAACAACAGAAAGATCATGAGAAATAAAAATATAGGTGAGCTTTAATTTTTCTTGGAGGTCTTTCATCAGGTTTAGAACCTGAGCTTGAATTGAAACATCCAGCGCACTGACGGGCTCATCAGCGATCACAAGGCTGGGATTCAAGGCCACGGCGCGAGCGATGGAGATCCGTTGTCTCTGACCTCCAGAAAATTCATGAGGGTAACGATTGATGTGGGAAGCTTTCAGGCCGACAACCTCCAGAAGCTCTTTGACCTTTTCAATGCGTTCTTTTGGAGAAAACATTTTGTGAATATCAAAGGGTTGCGTCAGGATCTGACCAACGGTCATGCGTGGATCCAAAGAGGCATAGGGATCCTGGAAGATCATTTGCAAATTTTGGCGCATTTCACGGAGCTCTTTGCCCTTGAGTTTCAGGAAGTCCTGATTGTCGAACCGAATCTCTCCAGAGGTTGGTTCATAAAGACGAATCAGGGCTCGACCAAGTGTTGATTTGCCACAACCAGATTCCCCAACCAGGCCCAGGGTTTCTCCGCGACGGACGTCCAAAGTAATATCGTCAACGGCTCGAACCTGACCGACCTCTCGCAGCAGCAAGCCCTTCTTGATGGGGAAATATTTTTTAACATTTCGAACTTCAAGAATGTTGTCTGTCACAGGTTACTCCACGGGATGAAAGCAGGCCACGGTATGGCCTGATGAAAGTTCTCGTAAAGGCGGCTTTTCAAGTTGGCAAATTTCGGTCGCAAAGGGGCATCGATTGGTGAATGGGCAGCCCGGAGGATACTCATAGGGTGCTGGGACCGAACCCTCGATTGTTTTTAAGCGGCGCACCCGTTGTCCAAATTTAGGTCGGCTGGAAATCAATGCCGCCGTATAGGGGTGGCGAGGATGAGAAAAGAGTTCCTGAGTTTCCGCAACCTCGCACGTCTGGCCGCCGTACATCACTAGGACCCGGTCAGAAATTTCTGAAATGACACCAAGATCATGGGTAATAAATTGAACGGTCATGTTGAGCTTTTCTTGCAGCCCTTGAATCAGTTCCAGAATCTGTGCCTGGATTGTGACGTCCAAAGCCGTCGTTGGTTCGTCGGCAATCAGAAAAGTGGGATCACAAGAAAGCGCCATGGCAATCATGGCTCGTTGTCTCATTCCCCCAGACAACTGGTGGGGATAATTGTGATATCGGTCGGACGGAGAGGGAATGCCCACCAAATTGAGCATTTCAATGGATCGTTCTTTTGCCTCGATCGGAGTGACCTTGCGGTGTTTAAGAATTTGCTCGTCGATTTGCGCGCCGATGGTCAGAACAGGATTCAGTGCGGTCATTGGTTCTTGAAAAATCATCGCCATTTCGCCGCCACGAACCATTTCCATTTCGGGTTCCGAGAGCTTTAAAAGATCTCGGCCCTGAAGCAGGACTTGCCCGTTGGTGATTTTCCCAGGGTGTTCAATCAAACGCATCAAGGAAAAGGAGGTCACTGATTTTCCACAACCAGATTCACCAACGATACCGAGGGTCTCGCCTTTGTTGATGTCATAAGAGATTCGATTGACGGCGCGGAAGCCCCCGACCTTCGAATAAAAAGTGGTTTCTAAATCACGAACACTGACAATGTTCTCGGTCAAGACAGCCTCCCGTCGAGGGGCTTTATGTAACAAGACACCATGCCGAAAGCCAAGGATTTTTCAGAGGAATCTGCGGCGAGGTTAAAAAGCGAGGGCCGTCGTTGGCGCTGCACAACTGAATTTGTTGCCTTGTATTTGGGCGATAAAAAAAGAATTTAGACCGGAGCTAGAAAAATCTTTTATTTTCAAGTTTTTCGATCACTCGCTCAGAAGCCTTGGACAAGGACAAGCTGAGCATCTCAGATATTTTATCCGAGAGAGTTTTCTTTACATGGTACTTGAGTTCATAAATGGGAGTGTCTTTTTCAAAGCTTAACAGGTACTCGTCGCTGGTCATCAGACGATCAACAAGGCCCATTTTTAAGGCCTCTTCACCAAACCAGTACTCACCAGTCGCAACCAAATTAACGTCCACCTGAGGGCGAAATTTATGGACGAAATTTTTAAAAAGTACGTGGGTATCAACCAGGCGCTCTTGGAACTTTTCTTCGCCCTTAGGGGTGATTTCTCCAAAGAGGCTGACCGTTCGTTTGTAATCCCCAGCCGTGTACTCTTTATAATCAACGTCGTGTTTTTTCAGTACTCGGAAGAAATTTGGTATCTGAGCAACAACACCAATGGAGCCGACAATGGCAAAGGGGGCAGCGATGACTTGATTAGCAACGCAGGCCATCATGTAGCCTCCGCTGGCGGCCACTTCGTCAACGCATATCGTCAGACTGATCCCGTGTTCTCGAAGACGCAACAATTGAGAAGCTGCCAAGCCATAGCTGTGAACGACGCCGCCGGGGCTTTCAAGCCGAACGACGACCTCATCCTGAGAGGTGGCGGTTTGTAGGACAGCCGTCACTTCCTCACGCAAATTTTCAACCTCTGAAGCATGAATGTCGCCGGTGAAATTCAACACGAAGACGTTTTTCTTGGGGCCTTCGGGATGCTTCTTGGCGGCTTTTTCCTTTTTCTTCTCTTCTTTGAGTTCTTTTTTGAAATCCTGTTTGCTCTCAGTGAAGGATTTTAAAAACAGCGCGAAATCTTTGAAGCGTTTGTGCAGAGGTTCGACCTCGAGCTCGTGTTTTTGGCTGGCTCGGCTGGCGACCATGGCAATAAGAACAATCAAAGCGCCAAGGCTTGCGACGATAATCAGGGCTTTTAAGGCAAAGATAAGAACTTCCATCATAGGGTCCAGAATGTAGCCCCATTCCCCCCAAAGGTCGAGGTTAAAAGTTGGCCATTTTAAAAGAAGAACCGTATCCTAATCAAAGATGAGATTTGTGACAGTTCCCTTTTTCATTTTTTGTTTTGTTTTGCCTCTGGCATTGCAGGCTCAAGAGTTTTCTGAATTCGAGCGACTCAGTGGTTTTGCAGGGCACCAACGGAGGGATGAAAAATTGGAAGCCAGCCGGTTGGCCGGCGTGGACGAAGTGAAAAAAGAGAGACAGGAGTGGGAAAAGGAACTCGAGCGGGCCGTCGCGGATTTTAAAGCTCAACGCGCTCGAAATTTAGCTCCGTTGCAAGAGATCAGTCAGGATTATTTACGCGATATTCAAAGAAAAGCAGCCAACGACAAAGAGATGGAAGCCGCTCGACAGCAGTATGTGAACGAGCGGGATCGTAAACGCCGCGAACTTGAGAGCAAGATTCATGTGACCGAAGCTGAAGAGTACGGTTTGGATCATGAAGTGGATCGCGTCGATATCCACAAAAGAGTTTTGTATGGCAGTCAAAGTCCCTGGAGCAAGGGCAACATCAGTTCTCGCCCCAGTCGTCCTGAGCCTTCTGGCTCGACTGATTTTGGAGGAGGGGATTCGTACGAGGGAGCTCCGCCGCCACCGCCACCACCACCCCCGCCGGCGGGAACTCCAGAATTTTTCGAGCCAGATATCCCGCCACCGCCGGATGTATTCGACGACAGCCCGCCACCATTTGACGATCCCGATTTTTAACCCTTAAGAATTTCTTCGTTTTGAAGGCCGGTGAGATCTCGAATGCCTTTGAGCAAATGCCAGAGAATGAAAATCAGAAAAATTGTCGAGGGAATGACAATGATCACCGCAGACCAAGTGGTCATTTGCGCAATTTGCTGATTGAGCAAGAGGGACTTTTCTCCGTGGGTCATAGAGACATCCAGGGGGGTAAAAATCACCTGAGCCAGAGCGAAATTCAAGACGGCACTTAAGAAAAATGAGAAAGATAAAAATCGGGTGGATTGACGAATATGCAAATCAAATTCGGGCTCTTTGTTTTTTTCTTTCAGGGCTTGTTCGATGCGGTCCACTTGCATGGTTTGTGGATTGAGCAAGAAGGTTTTGATCAGCGGATTTTTTCGGCCGGCGGACCACCAAACAAAAGCACCGATCAGAAAAGGAAAAAAAGCCTCTTTGATTGAAAACCAAATTCCGCCAAGACCAAGCAGGGCCAAGGTG
>PEZR01000092.1:5044-11711 GCA_002773975.1 Bdellovibrio sp. CG10_big_fil_rev_8_21_14_0_10_47_8 | reverse complement strand
CCCAGCAAGGACAATGGATTCCACTTTTTCTTGCTGATCAGGTCATAAAGTCCATAGGACAACGGAAAAGCCAGAGCGATCCCCAAAGCCAGGCCGGCCCCCAGCTTGGTGGAGCCCTTGTTCAGAATTAAGACAGGAATGATCACGTTGAATAAAACGTTGAGCAGTCCATGTTTTGCAGAGTGTTCATTCTTTTGGGACATGAGTCCTAGAATGTTGGACCCACTCAGGATTGTCGAGCAAATTTCACCAGAGCCTCGTATTTGCGGTCGCTGCGCCCAATGGAGTAGCAGAGCTTCCTTATGGGGCCAAAGAGACGCGGGCGATGGCTCCACGGCAAAGCTATGAGTCATGGCAGCTTGCTTCAAATTCACCTTGAAAAGCTCAATCATTTCAATTAATTAAATCCCATGCCGGAACTCCCAGAGATCAATAACTGAAATTTTAAAACATAAACGCTTTCAAGCGGTTACTGAAATAGCCTAGGCTCTTCGTGCTTCTTCCCTTTTCATTTCTTCTCATTAGCTTTTCATTCTGTCTCACGCCGTTTCACGTTTTCTGCTGACCTAGCTGACCTGGGATTTCAGGTCAGCATTGCAGACGGGGATTCGCATTTTTCCCCTGGTAAAAGCAATGCTCAATGTTTTGATCTCTTTCGATAGAGAGAGACGCTCATTCTACGTTTTCAGTTTTCAAATCTAGCAACACACTTTTCAATTCATACAATCATTTGGAGGTATTTATGGGACTCGGAAAATTAATTTCTTTGGCCGCATTACTTGCGATTCTAGCGGCATCTACTGGTCAGCTTCCGCGTGTCATCTACGCGGTTCACATGGCGAAGCTGCATCTCATCAAGGAGTCGCAGTCGTCGAACTGGGGTCGCGCGATGTTGCTGCCAGCATCGAAGTAAGCGAGTGGTCGGTGACCTCTCAACAAAACTCAACGGATACTTCCGAAGGGCTACGCGGTCGTACCTGTCCTAAATGCAACAAGACGGGGGCTGCTCAGAGACATCATCGGCTCCATGATCCTTGAACGCTTTGAAGGCCTTGATCGCCCACATTTCTCCAACACATCCACCCATCGTTGAGGCAACGGCGAGGAACTCGCCGAGTTCTGCCTCCGAGCAACCTGCTTGAACCGCTCGTTGGATATAGTATTTGAAGCAAGGCTCGCACCTTGCGGAAATCACCCAGATCATTGCGGTCAAGATTTTGAATTTCTTTGGCACGACGCCGTCCGAAAAAATCGTCTTCTGCCTCATCTGCTCGATGAGAGCTGGCATCCCATTCGTCGCTTTACTGAACTCCTTCATGAGTTCTAAAGCAGGGTCGATTTTTTTGTAATCCATAATAGTCACCTCAATCTTTGTTTTTCTTGCAGTCTTGGGGAATCGCCTTGTAACCAACTTCGCCGATGGCCTTCTGAATCTCGGTTTTACTCACGATCTTAGGATCGAATTCGACAATCGCATTTCTCTCCCTAAGAGATGCCACAACGCTGGAAACACCATTTAATTTTTTGACCGCGATTTTAACCGTCAGTGGGCAAGTGGCGCAGGTCATATTCTGAACTTCAAAACATGCCTCGTCAGCGAGTGCCTCGCTGAAGGCTCCAGCAGTGACAAGAAATGCAGATAAAAAAACTATGGTCTTCATGCTCATCTCTCCTTTTCTATTAAAAAAGCCATGGAACCCATTGAGGCGACGTAATTCCAAGGAGGGCTGTTGCGAGTCCAGCCCAATATATTAGGACCATTTGTCGATACTTTTTGGGGTCAGCACAAATCGAATCTGGAGCGCAGCTATTCCGTTTTCGATAAAGCGCAAATCCTGCGATTCCAAATAAAACAAAAACTACGATGATCATCGGAACACGGATGGTTTCGAATTTTGATAACGCCGCCGCGCCGGAAACTCCAAGTACCGTGAGGATCAGAGGGCCAATGCAGCAGAGAGAGGAAATAATGGCTGCTAATAATCCTCCTCCGACGAGCCAGCCGGATTTATTTTCTAATTTATTATCTGCCATAGATTTCAGCCCTCCTCCTCGAAGCAATCCAAAATAGGACAGCCTTCGTTAGTTCGCTTATTTCGACATTGTCGTATGAGTTTCGAAAGTGCGCGCTGAATGCTCTCCAGGTGCCTGATTTTATCTTCGACGTCTTGTAGATGCTTTGAGGCTTGTATCTGCACTTGCTCGCACTGAGATGTCTTACCTGCGCGAAGTTTTAGAAGCGCTTTGATTTCGGCAAGGCTGAATCCGAGATCCTTTGCGTGTCTGAGAAAGCGAAGCGTCTTGGTCGACTCATCATCGTAGTACCTGTATCCAGACGCTTTGCGACCCGCCGGAATCAAAACGCCAATGCGCTCATAGAATCTGATGGTCTCAATTCCGATACCTGACTGCTTCGAGAGTGCACCAATTGAAATAGCATTAATCAATTTGCCCATATGAGATCATTATAAACTCTGTAGTTAACTACAGACTCAAGACAAATTTTGATTTTGCCTAAATGAGTCGGGTGTAACGCGGGGATTGCGAGATAAGGTCGTTCGTTCAATTTCCTGGCTTGATTGTGGCAGGTAACGATTTGGGTCGTCGTGAAACGCCTCAGTGATTTTGGGTCTCCCTCCAAATAAATGTAAGAAATCGAGCTAGTTCTTCACTTACAAAAAACAACGAAAGGAAAAGTTATGCCAAAACTCATTTCTCCAGTTTCAATCGAGAGCGCGCCTGATTCGGCAAAGCCAATTTTAGAAGAGGTACAGAAGAAGTATGGAATGGTCCCGAATCTCATGGGTAATTTCGCGCACAATCCAGACGCCTTAAAAGCTTACCTGGCCTTAGGCGACAGCTTTGCAGCTTCAGGCTTGAGCGCCTTAGAACAACAGATTGTGGCCCTAACCGTGAGTCGCGAAAATAATTGCGCTTATTGCATGGCTGCGCACTCCGCCATTTCAGCGATGTCGAAGCTCGACGAGAAGATCATTCAGCAGCTTCGTGCGGGGGAAAGCCTTTCGGACTCAAGACTCGAAGCACTCCGGGCATTTACAAAACGTATCGTGGCGGCGCGAGGGTGGGTGGACGACTCGGATGTGAAACAGTTTCTTGGGGCTGGTTATGCTAAAGAGCAGCTATTGGCTGTCATTGTCGGTGTTACTATGAAGACGCTTTCCAATTACGTTAATCATATTTCTAAAACGGAAGTAGATGAAGCGTTCAAGCCGTTTGTTTGGTCGCGCGAAAAGTAATAGCCATCTCTCATTGAATATTATTCTCCTTGTGAATAGGATGTCCGCTGCGCAAGGGGTTTTCGTTGGCCAAGAATGCGTTACTTAAAATTATTGATCGGGACGAAATCAAGAGTTGGCGTCTCTTGATGGGGGCATTTCAGGCTGTTTACAGTAGGCTTGAAAAAAGCCTGGCTGACGAGGGCATGTCGGTCTCTCGTTTTCAGGTTCTATTCCATTTGTACTTTGAAGGCCGACTTAAGGCGTCGGCTCTTTCTCGCAAATTACTCGTTACCCGGTCAAACATGTCGATGTTTTTACGGCGAATGGAAGCCGACGGCCTTATTAAATTCGACCTTCCTTCGGGGCAAAAACGACCGGAAGTCGTTCTCACAAATAAAGGTGTCCGGATCTTTGAAGACATCTTTCCTCGACATGGGGCGCGAGTAAAAATGCTCGTGCAGCCTCTCGGATCGCAAACGTCAAAGGAGCTTGAGGCCCTTAGGCGTCGCGCCGCTTCAATTAAATCAATTTGACCTGCGCGCTTCGGATGCGGACCAGCCTAAGCCTTGCCTTAACGATGTTAATATGTGAACATTTACTTCATTTATGGATTCAAACGCACTAACAACTACTCCAGAAATCATTGCTGCTTTTCGTGCTCAAAACTGGGTGGCTCTTGAAAAGCTTGTCCACCAATACACGGAAATGCTTCTTAAGGGCGCGTTGAGTCTTGGGTTTCGCGATCACCAGGCGGACGATCTTATTCAGTCCGTTTGGGCTACATTTTTTGAGATTGTTTCGGAATTTGAAGGGCGCTCGCAGGTAAAAACATTTCTCTTTGGGATACTGATTAATAAATCGCGCGAATTGAGGCGTGAGATCAAGCGTAACGATAGTCATGATCCAATTGATGATGTCATGGCGGATCGTTTTAATATCCAAGGAGCGTGGTCTAAACCTCCGATCGCTCCTGATCAGTTTGTCGAATCAATTCAAAACCTTCAAATGATCCAAGATTGTATTGAGCGACTTCCCTTGAATCAGCGGGCCGCTTTTTGTTTTCGTGAGGTCGAGGATTTGGAAATGCCAGAAATCTGTAAGATTTTGGAGGTATCCAACACTAATCTTGGAGTACTTCTCTATCGGGCTAAGAATAGACTGAGAGAGTGTATTGAAAGAAAAGTGATCGGGAAATGATGCTTGCGTGCAAAGAGATCGTAAAAATTCTGTCCTCTAGTCAGCAGCTCAAGTTTCGCCAGAAACTTGAGCTGCGAGCACATCTTCTTATGTGCAAGCACTGCTCTGCATACGCGGCACAACTGAAAGCGCTAGCGGATCAACTTAAGAGAAATTACAAAGAGTTGACTCGAACGGAGCCTGAGCGAGTCAGGGAGCTCGAACAAAAAGTTCTCGAGAGTCTGAAGAATCCAGACAGCAGCGAAAAGCAGTAATCGAAGCCGCGCATGCGCGCCTAGATAGTACGCTTTTTAATTTGCTCGTCGATCGATGCCTTGCCGGGGCCAGCGAGCAAGATCCAGATGAGTAAAACGACATAGAGAAATTCCGAAATCCCGAACAGGTCGGTCCATCCACTGATGTCATCTTTTTTAGCGGTAATAATTGCGACGATCATCGTTCCTATGAGCGGGATCGAAGCGAGGCGAGTTGCGAGACCAACTAAGATGAGTGTGCCGGCAACGAGCTCAACTCCAGCTACGAAAGGTGCTTGATATTGCGCCGCCGGGATTCCGAGAGATTGGAAAAAATCGATCACTTTCTCGAGATTATGGAGCTTGCCCCAGCCACTTTCGATAAAGACGACGCCAATCGTGAAACGAGCGAGTAGTGGAGCAAGCCACTCAATTTTTCGCAAGCATTCTCTCATGAGGCTATATAGCTGAAGACACTTTTCCATAAATACCGCCTTTATCTAATATTTTTAATCGAAGATTGAATTTTCAATTCCGAAAGCATTTTCTCCGCAACCCAGTTAGAGAAGAATTCCATAACTAAAGCGCCTTTGTCTTCCGAGGAAGAACTCTCGCTTTCTGAGTTCGAAATAGCGTCCAAGCAGTTTGATAGCGTATCTTGCTCACGGAACCTGGAAATTAGAAGCTTCTCGATAGCGTTGCTTTTTCGAAAGTGAACAATCCCGTCTTTGCGCCAGAGAATAAATGAACGGGGAGTCGATGATTGTGAGAACTCGTAATTACCGTCCTTGGCAATTTCCCAAAATAAATCGATGGGCCAAATGGAATCAAATACGACAACTGACGAGTCGAAGTCGAGGCGAAGTGTTTCCCAGGCCTCGTCTGGGATTTGATTGAGAATGGCCGGATCAAACAGCTTTGAATCGTTCGAATAAAAAACTTCGATCATCTTCCATTCGAGTGCGGCAAGTTCCGATAGAAATTTAATTTCTTTTAACTCTTCATAGTCGGTGATGAACCCAGCCAAATATTTTCCAACCTCTCCAATATTAATCGTGCGTGATGGAAAAGCTTTGAGGTAGTCGACAACAAGTTTTTGGAATCGAAATTCTCCCAGAATAATTCTGACTCTTTCAAAATCAGCTTCGAGAGACTCTAGGATTCGAGCAAAGTAACCTTCGGCATAGATGCCAAGACGATCCTCGACTTTTGAGTTTCCCGCGGCAAGTAAGACACCGCAAGCTGAGATCTCGGGCTCAGTATATCGTTCTGGGTATTTTGCATTGGCTGTAGGATTTGGCGACCTAAGCGCTTCATCGACCCCGCGCGGGTCCGTGATGACCCACTTCATCCACTGCTGAAGATCTCTTAGGGCAATTGCTGATTTTTTCATTTCAGTCCCATCCATATTTGTTTCGCAAGATGGGCTTCTTCCTCGAGTCGAGAAAATTCTGGAATTTTATCGTCCCACTCAATGAGGGTCGGTGTTTTTGGAAAAAGGTCGATTGCTTTTCTATAGAGACGCCAGACATCTTCGCACACGGGCGCATCATGTGTGTCGATCAAACAGTTTTCACCGATAGAGTGACCTGCAAGATGCATCTGCTTAATGTGATCTTTCGGCAAACCCAATAGGAAAGTCTCGGCCTCAAAGCCCTGGTTGATCGAGCTCACATAGACGTTGTTTACATCGAGAAGAAGATCACAACCGGTCCGTTGAGCTAGTGCGGATAGGAAGTCCCACTCCGTCATCTCGGAGTGATCAAACGAAATATAGGCAGAGACATTCTCGAAGGTCATTTTGCGTTTCAGGTAGTCCTGTACTTTAAGAATTCGATCAGTGAGATGTTTTAATGTTTCTTCCGTGTACGGCAGAGGCAAAAGGTCATGCAGATTTTCACCACTTACTCCGGTCCAGCAAACATGATCGGAAACCCATTCTGGTTGAATCGTCTCGATGAGCCTTGAAAGACGTTTTAAATATTCAAAGTTGAGTTC
>PEZR01000092.1:0-5036 GCA_002773975.1 Bdellovibrio sp. CG10_big_fil_rev_8_21_14_0_10_47_8 | reverse complement strand
CACCATGGAGAACCACGGGGTAATTTTCGCGGATTTTTTCTAATATTTTTAACGGGCGGCCACCGCTTCCGTTTTCGATACCAATATAATTTTCTGATATCGCTTCAAACCATGAAATATCGGGGCGAGTGTCGAGAACATGAGAATAGTGCTGAGCTCTTAATCCCAATCCAATACTCAGTTCGCGACTCATGACTCGCCCCATTTGGAATTACATTCCTGCAGTTTCAAAATGAATTTTTTTATTTTTTGCAGCTTTGGCGTCGCATTCCGCTTTCGTCATTTCGACAAAGCCTTTACCTTTGCAGCCGTTCTTGCCTGCGCAGTCGTTTTTATTGACCTGTTTGCAGCCGCCTTTGCCTTTGCATGCATTTGCGCCAACGCAATGGCCTTTTACGGTAGCGTCGTCAGCGGCATGAGCTGGTGCGGCAGTCATCGCCGCAGCACCAATGAGTCCAGCGATTGCAGCTTTCATAAGAAGTGAGTTCTTCATCATTTTCTCCTTTTTTGGGGTACGCCCCAAAGTATGAACTGCCCGTAATGGGCAGATACGTATGATTGGTTAGTGTCCTCTAGCACTGATTTGTTACAAGAAATCTTACCGACGCCGAGCGATGCGATTCGATGTCTCGATTTGAAATACTTTAACGGGAGATGGCGTCACAGAGCTCGTCATTTTGGCCTTAGTTGGTCGCCGTGACCTGAGCCCGCATCAATTGAATCCGTTCATGTATTTGCTGTCGATTCGGTTCTTGATCTCTAGTGCCAGTCTTCCCTCAAATGACCGGTTCCCCCAAATAAGTCGCGCGGATTTCGATCCCGAAATGAGGATGTTGAGTTGATTCGTTGTGGGTCGGAAAGGTTTCGGCGAGCCACCATTCAAAATCTCTCTTATGGCTTTCGCAAGATAGCGGCCTTGATGTACGGCGATAACACCGGACTTAGGCAGATCTGGGTAAGCGTCGAGACTGGCGTTGTCTCCGGCAGCGTATACATCGGGTGAAAGCCGAAGGTATTGGTCGACCTTTCGCGGCTCTGTTGTCACGCTCGGTGTTGCGATAAAAATCGTGTCAAAATCCAGTCGCTCTCCATTCTTAAGCACGATGAACTTTTCTTGGATTTCTGAAACTAACTCGTTCAAATGCACGTCGACTCTATTTTTAAGAAGCGAGCGATGTATGGCTGCCGAGATTTCCTCCGAATAGGACTCGCAAAGTCGTCCGCTCTTAGACACAAGATGTACTTCACTTCGACGGGCCTGGTTTCTATCGAGACGAACTCTGAGCGCTGTTGCAACTTCGACTGCCGCTGAGCCACCACCAACGACAATGAAGCGCGGGTTCGTGCATGCGCTGCAGATTCTCTGCACTTCGCGCCACTTGTCGATAAATGTCGGAAATGGCTTGAGGTAAACCGTATTGAACGGGGCGAGGGTTGGTATTTCAGCAGGCTGAGCGCCGGTGTTAAGAGACAAGATGTCGAATGTTTGGGTGCTACCGCTCTCAAGCATTATGCTGTGAGAGCTAGGATCGAACGTCCGAACAGAATCCTGGATATACTGGACACCCTTGCGCTTCGCATATTGAGCTGACTCAATAGTGAGATCGGAAACATTGATTTCTCCCATTATCAGGCGAGGGATCAAGCCTGAATAATATGTTTGTGGATTCGGTGAAATCAGAACGAATCGGTTTGTCGTTGTCTCTTCTATCGAGAGCGCTTTGAGGATTTCAAGATGTGCGTGGCCGCTACCGGCTAGAATTATGGTTTTCATTGAGCGACCAGTCATAATCTTTGTAAGAAATAATGAAATGTTCAGTATTCGCGGCTTGTCCAGCTTTGGTCATGTAGGGCAGGACGAATTTCTCAACTGAACCCCTGGCTTTAACAAAGTCGTCTTTGTACCACTTGAAAAGCGAGCTCAGGTTCAATTCTTTTTTCTGAAGATTGAATGAGTTGCGAGAACCGTCTGCTAAGAAACGTTTTGTTGAGCCCTCAAGCTGCTGGTCGAGTTTGTCGGGTGTAAATGCTTCTGAACGCAAGCCTGGGCAACCTTTCGAAGCGCAAACAAGTGCGAAGTGAATCCGTGGCTCATTAAACGTCGGTCGAATCTTTTCATGCTCGATCCAGTCGAGGGACCTTTTATCTCCAAAGAGTTGAACGATTTTTTGCTTCCACGGGCTGGAGAGAAACCCTCCGATGTCTTTGATCGATTTTATCGGATAGTTGTCGACAATGAGTTTAATTGTCCACGCATTGTAGGCGTTGATAAGGAAGGCGAGCCGCTGGCGCTTCGTCCACGAATTGAATTTGGATTCGGGTACGGAAGCTAAAGTGTCGAGGTACTTGGTTAGGGGCTCTCGCGCATCTTCCTTTAGGGTCTTGTAGTCGACGACTGACGTGGAGCCATCCGCCGACACATAGCGAGAAACAATGGAGTTCCACAGTTCGTGTTTATGATCGAACTCTGCCGCCGCATTCTGAGATCCGAAAACCAAGAAAAGGGCGATCGCGGCGCTATTAATAAATTGATTTCTCAAGAGGCCTCCCTCTGTTTGGGCTCCGATCTAATGAGTGTATTGAAGGCCCCATTTCTTACACCTCGCACTAGACAAAATGTTTATAGGTTAACAACGTAAAATCAAAGTGTAAGATTTAGGACCATCGTGTCACTCATTAAAGTGAGGGAGTCCAAATGAAAAAAGCGAGCACTAGGCGATACCTGCTTTTAGCCATCATTGGACTGCTCGCTATTGGTTATTTTGCGACCGACGCCGGATCATATTTAACCCTCGATAGTTTGAAGTCGAACCGACAATTGCTGACATCCGAATTTCAAGAGCACCCCATGGCAATCGGTCTGGCTTTTGGTCTGCTTTATGTCGTTGTTACGGCCCTATCGATTCCGGGTGCTGCGGTTCTGACTCTCGCTGGGGGCGCCATTTTCGGCGCTTTGTATGGAACCCTGATTGTTTCAATTTCGTCCACTATTGGGGCGTCGCTTGCCTTTCTAGGGGCTCGTTACCTTTTCCGTGACTCGATTGAAAAGAAATTTCGCGAACGCCTGAGTTCAATCAATGACGGGATTCAAAGAGAGGGGAACTTCTATCTATTCACTCTTCGCCTAATCCCGGTATTTCCGTTTTTCTTAGTAAATCTCCTGATGGGTCTCACGAGTTTCCGGCTTCTTCCATTCTTCATTGTCAGCCAGATTGGAATGCTCCCAGGTACTTTTGTATACGTTAACGCTGGGACAGAGCTTTCAAAAATTGATTCGCTTAAAGGAATCCTGAGCCCCGAAATAATAGGAGCATTCACTTTGTTGGGGCTTTTACCTTTGCTGTCAAAGTGGGTTATCGGTGCCGTTAGATCGAGAAGGCATTTGCGAAAGTACCGAAGGCCGGAAAAATTTGATTACAACATGGTCGTAATTGGTGGTGGTTCAGCGGGCCTCGTGTCGGCGTATATTGCCTCGGCCGTGAAGGCTAAGGTTGCGCTGATCGAAAAACACAAAATGGGTGGCGACTGTCTAAATACCGGCTGTGTGCCGAGTAAGGCGCTGATTCGATCCGCAAAAATCTTTAGTTACATGAAACGCGCGGACGATTTTGGAATCGAGAAAGTCGATTTGAAACTCAACTTTGCAAAGGTCATGGATCGTGTTCAAAAAGTGATAGCGGAGGTTGAGCCGCATGACTCGGTCGAACGGTATTCGAAGCTTGGAGTTGATTGCATCACGGGTGAGGCGAAGATCAAATCTCCCTATGAAGTTCATGTCAATGGTCGCACGATCACAACACGAAATATCGTCGTTGCAACCGGAGCGCGTCCTCTAGTCCCGCCGATTCCAGGTCTCGACAAAGTGAAATCTCTCACCAGCGACAATATTTGGGCTCTTAGAGAGCTTCCCAACCGTCTCTTGGTTCTTGGTGGCGGCCCAATTGGATGCGAACTTGCTCAGTCTTTCGCGCGTCTGGGATCGAAGGTTACGCTTGTAGAAATGGCGGACCGGATTATGGTTCGCGAAGATGTCGACGTCTCAGCTGAAGTGACGGAAGTATTTAAGCGCGAGGGCATTGAGCTTCTCACTTCCTATCGAGCCGTTCGTATCGAAGCGAATGCCCAAGGAAAGTTTCTTGTCTGTGAAAGCAAGGGTCAGGAGGTCGTCATCGCATTTGATGAGATCCTGCTGGCTCTCGGACGAAAAGCGAATGTCAGTGGATTCGGTCTTGAGGAACTAGAAGTTGAGATTTCCAAGCGCGGCACTGTTGTAGCGGACGATTTTTTGAGTACGCCTAATTATCCTAATATCTATGTTTGCGGCGACGTCACGGGACCCTATCAATTCACGCACACGGCAAGCCACCAAGCTTGGTTTGTCGCAGTCAATGCTCTCTTTCGTCCCTTCAAGGCTTTTAAAGTCGATTACCGTGTCATTCCATGGTGCACGTTTACTGATCCCGAAGTTGCTCGCGTCGGACTTAATGAAATCGAGGCAAAAGAAAAGGGTGTTGAATATGAGGTCACTCGATATGGAATCGATGATCTTGATCGAGCTATCACCGACAGTGAAGCCCATGGCTTTGTAAAGGTTCTCACTACGCCGGGCAAAGACAAAATTTTAGGCGTAACAATCGTTGGGCACCATGCCGGAGATATTATCGCTGAGTATGTCGTGGCGATGAAGCATGGATTCGGTCTCAATAAAATTTTAGGCACGATTCATATTTATCCAACATTGAGCGAAGCAAACAAATACGCGGCGGGAGTTTGGAAGCGAGAACACGCACCGGCCTTCGCGCTTGGTCTCTTGGAGCGCTTTCATCAATGGCGACGGAATTAAAGGAGGAGCGAATGAATTTAAACTCACAGAAGCGTCTTGAAGTTAGTCTTCTTCTCCTGCGGCTAGGGGTATTCACAGTCATGTTGATGTGGACTGTCGACAAGTTCGTTCGTGTAGATCATGCGAAGGTCGTTTTTGAAAAATTTTATTTCTTGAATGGACTCGAGGCCGCTCTCTTATACGTGATCGGCTC
>PEZR01000065.1:4842-13083 GCA_002773975.1 Bdellovibrio sp. CG10_big_fil_rev_8_21_14_0_10_47_8 | reverse complement strand
TCCTGGCCAGGGTCGAGTCATGATCCTTGATGATGTTTTGGCCACCGGCGGAACTCTTCAGGCAGCGATGAACATCTGTGAAAAAGCGGGTTATCAGCTCGAGCAGGTGGCTGTTCTCATCAATCTGACTTTTTTAAACCAAATGAATTTTCGCGACAAAGCGGTTTTTTCTGTTATCCAATACTGAGGACTTTATGCTTCGATCTTCCGACATCGCCATTATTATCGCACTTCCCATGGAAACCCAGGGCCTGTTCGAGCATTTACCTGTCCACTATTGTGGCATTGGCAAAATCAACGCCGCTCACAAGACCACCGAGGTGATCTTAAAAACCAATTGCCGTCACATCTTGAATCTGGGCACCGCCGGAAGCCATCGCTTCCACACCCACTCATTGGTGGAATGCAGCTCTCTGGTTCAACGGGATATGGATCTCTCCCCTTTGGGTTTTCCATTGGGCGACACTCCGATGGACGAGGTGAAGGGAAAAATCTCGTTACCGCGTCTCTGCCAGGATCTCCCCCATGGAACCTGCGGAACCGGCGACCGATTCGAGGTTGGTCCGCCGCAGCTCGATTGTGACATGGTGGACATGGAGGCCTACGCCATCGCGAAGGTCTGTCAAAAAATGAAGGTCAATTTCTCTGGATTTAAATACATCACTGATGGTTCAGATCATCAGGCCCACGAAGACTGGTACAAAAACTTGAAACCAGGGGCGGAGAGACTGCTTCAGCTTTTCGAAAGCCTGGTTCGACACGAGCCATAGACTCAATTTTTTTAACGATACCCAAAATACAGACCTCAGCGCGCCGATTGCGCGCTGGGTTGTTAAAGAAAGGTGCTTCTTATTGCTGGAATTTCAGGACACGGGCTTCGATGTGGAAAGCATCGCTAGAGTTGCAAAATCCGGGGCCCATCAAAGTTTCAAGTTCAAATTTATCAGCGATGGCTCGATAAGTGTCATTGGCCAAACTGCATCCACGAGAGGCTCGGAGAGTGACGACTTTATAGTCTGCTGCTCGAGCTGAGCTGTTATTGACGTTGGTTGAGCGTGCAGATGAAAATCTTGCAGAAACCGTTGCTGGCATTGGTCGACGAATCGTGTTGTCAATTCCTCCCGTGCAATGAACACGCACGTCTTCAGCGCCCAGTTTATTCAGCATTCCGCGAACAAAGCTTTCAACATAATCACAGTTGTAATAGGTGTGTTCACCAGGTCCCGTCATTCGGGACAATATGAAACTTGTCCGCTGCATTTCGCTGACCGCAGAAACGGACGCTGTCGAAATTTGACCCAAAAGCATTGCAAAACAGATGATCAAAATATTTTTCATTGTGCACCTCCATGGTGGTTGAAATCATTATTGGCTCTATGCTTGCTCCCGACGAGAAGCTCAGTCAAGAGCAACGCAAAGCGATGACTCTATTGTCGATAAAGCAACCCATTGAACTGAAAACTTCCATCCTTGGAGTCCCACCTCTCGTCCACTTCCATCGAACTGTCCTGATAGAAGGATACTTTGACTGCCATTGTGCTCCCACCGCTGCTCATCAGAACTTCAATCCTGTTGTTAACAATCTGTCCGACTCGCTGATGACCCTTGGTGTAAATAATTGACCCATCAATATCGTAAACCCCTGTATCCCCATGAGTCACAGTGACATCCCCGCAGCGATAGACCCAATTGGAATAAGTGAGCTCATTCCCACTCACCATCAGCTGAACTTGAGCACTGCCACAATCGGCCTCTCCAAAACCTCCAGAAATACTCCCGGTTCCCATCCAGCGCCCACTGACAGATGCTGAAAGATCACCAACAATCATTTTCTCCCCACCTTTGGGTTTGTTTTTCCCGTCCTTTGAGTCGTCCTTCCCTGAACAACCGGAAACAACGACAAATGCCGAAAATCCGACGACCATACTCAAAATAAAACCCATTTTTTTGACGAAAATCCTCATGATGCACTCCCTGTTGACGTCCACTGAATGAGTTTAGCTTGGCACAGAGAAGTGTAAAAATAAACTGAAGAATTGCGTGAAAACTCTAGATTTTTACAAACGAAAGCGGTTTTGGATTTCTTCGGCCCGTTTTTGCACCGATGGAACGCCGTATTTAACCGCCTGATCCAGAATGCCGCGAATTTTTTCTCTCAGGTTTGGATCTTTTAAAAATTCAGGATTGGCTGCCAATTTTTTTTCCAACTGATAGAGCCCTGCCATCTGCGGATAATTCAGGGACACCTGATCTGCAAAGGACAGGTGGGGATCCGAGGCTGTTAATATTTTGCAGCTCTCCATACTCAGACAGGGCTCTTCGGCATAAACTGAGCGCAAAAAAAGCGCATCATCAGCAGTCTTCAAATCCCGGGCGATAAGAAAAACAACCAGCCCCTTTTCATTGCGTTTTTCCGGAGCCATCTGTTGATAAAAATCCTGCAAAGCCTTTTTCAGATCAGGGGATAGAGATCGGAACTCTGTGTCTAAGCGCGGATCATTGTCATTTTTTGACCGTGCAATTTCTTGAAAGTCCTTGAATTTTGCCAGATCGGCGGCACTTAAAGATGACGGCAGGGTATTTTGCTTCAAAACTTCTGCTGGGGGCTCCGTGTTGGAGGGCGCCACCTCTGTTGGTGCGCCAGGAGCTTGAGCTGCAACGATCTTCTCCGTCGGCACCAGCTCCACGGGCTCAGATGATTCGATTTTCGTGTTTTTTTGACCTTGGTGCCGCGCAAATAAAAAGAGGAAGGTGACCAAGGCCAACCCTCCTCCAATCCACAAAACAAACCGCTGAGGTTTTTTATTTTGCTGTCGCATTGAAATCAGCGAGCATCGCTGCTTTCACCTTTGGCTGATCGATCCGACCCAATTGATCAATCGCATACATATCCGCATCCATTTTAACTTTGTCGCTGCAGTTAGCGCAGAACTTAGAAATGTTTTTCAACATGATTGTCGAAGACCCGTAAGAGCCTTTTTCTGTTGAATCACAAGCGGGTTGGCCGGCCAATTTTGCGCCGGTCCAGATGCTGGCCATGTCTTTGCCATTTTCATCCAAAAATGGAGTTGGGCAGGTATCGTGTCCCCAGTTTCCATGCTCAGACTCTGAATGGCGAGCCTCATGGTAAACAATCATCACACGCGCAACCTGTGGATGACTGAATTCGACAAAGTTTTTAGTCAGCCACATTTTATTTGGGTTCAAGAATGGAATCACGCAAGCCACCGCTGCGCCTCCGCCACAAGAATTCATGCCCACTGCTTCGATGTGAGTTTCAAAAAACTTCTTGTAGGTCGCTCCGTCAACATTGCCATAAATAGATTTGTGAAAAGGCGTCTGACCATTGCCTTGGATCTGATTGATAAAATCAAGATCTTCGACCATCTGTTTTTGGATATTTGCTGGAACATTTTTATCAAAATTGACAGCGTAACTTGGCAAGGCATAAACGCCAGCGACCAATACGATGGTCAATGCAGCAATAAAAGATTGAGTTTTAGATTTCATTTTCCCCCCACGAGAATGAATAATAAAGCGCACCCTTGCGCTCTTTATTTGCGCAAAGTCTAGGCCGGTCCACAAAGAAGTGTCAAAAATATTCAATGATGAATCTTCTTATGATTTCCATAAGCTCAACGCAACCAGACGAGAGTCGCGAAGTTTGCTTTTCCTCCCGCATCAGTTCAGATTTTTCCCATGAACGACTTTTCTCTTCGAGGGAGAGCTCTGCTGAGTCTTCTTTTTTTTATTCCTTTGTCGTCAGGCGCAGCGACTCTCGGCTGGAACGACAGTCTTGAGCTTTTCAAAAAGAACAGTCCCCAGCTGAAATCGGCACAGGCCATATTTCGAACCACTGCCGAGCTGGAGTCCGGAGCTTCCAGCGGCTTTTTCCCGAAAATTTCAGGCTCGCTGAACTATGGACAAGATGGGGTTCTCGATCCCAGTTCCAGCAACTCTCAATCTTACTCAGCAAGCCTGAAGGCCTCTCAGAACTTGTTTTCTGGATTTCAAGATCAGGCCAAGTTGTCCCAGGCAAGAGCCAATACGCAGAGCGCAGCAGCCACCCTGCAGATCACTGAATTAAGTCTTCGAACCCAGCTGGTCACGAATTACCAAAATCTGCTGTCGGCAATGGAGAGCAAAAAATTGAGCGACAATATTACCCAAAGGCGCCGGGAGGATCTACGGTTGGTAGAACTCCGATATGAAAGTGGTCGCGAGAACAAAGGATCTGTCCTTCTCTCTGAAGCCTACTTAGCTCAAGCTCAGCACGAGAACCTTCAATCGGCTCATCAGCTAAAGTTGGCCGAAATAGCTCTGGCTCAAGAGTTGGGGCTCCCGTTCGAAGAAGAGATCACTTTGACCGAACCAGTGCCCAGCCTGGCTCCAAGCCCACAGTCTCCAGACTTTTTGCATCTTGCTCAGGAAACTCCGGAAAGCCGACAAGCACAGGCCGACCTCGCGGCCAGCATGGCAGGCTTGAGTTTATCTCGCTCTTCGTTTTTTCCAAGCTTGGATTTGACCGGGTCCTGGGGACAAACAGATACGAGTTTTTTCCCAAAAAACCGCGAGTGGTCAATTGGTGCCAGTTTGACTTTTCCATTTTTTGACGGGGGCAAAGATATTTCTAGCTATCGAAGCTCCGCCGCAAAACTGTCAGCCAGTCAGTTCAGCAAAACTTCCAGTCAACAAGAAACCCATCTTCGTCTTCGCCAGGCTTACAATAACTATGTCGAGGCCGTGAGCAAACTCAAGGTCGACGGGAGCTTTCAAAAGGCCGCGCAAACACGGGCCGAAATTGCTCGCAGCCAGTACAATAACGGACTGATCAGCTTCAATGACTGGGATCAAATTGAAAATGACCTGATCGCACGACAAAAAAATTATCTAGCGAGCCAAAAAGACCGAGTGCTCAAGGAAGCCGTGTGGATTCAAACTCAAGGACAAGGAGCTCTCGAGTGAAAAAAAAATCTGTGATCATCGGAGCTGCCATTATTTTTGTCCTGGCCGGGGTCTTTTGGATGACTCGGCAAAAAAACAACACCCTTTGGGCAGAATACCCGGTCACCAGGGGCGATCTCGACATCCGTATTTTAGCCACGGGCACAGTTCAGCCGGAAAATCGACTCGAGATCAAAGCACCCATCGCAGGCAGAATCGATGAGGTCCTTATTAAAGAAGGGACCGTGGTTCGGAAGGGACAAATCATTGCCTGGATGAGCTCCACAGAAAGGGCTGCGATGATGGACTCTGCTCGAGCTCGAGGACCGGAAGAGGTCACGCGGTGGGAAGAACTCTATCGCCGAACCCCGATCATTTCTCCACTGGCTGGAACAATCATCCTTCGCAATGTCGAACCCGGCCAGACCATCACCAACTCGGAAGCCATTTTTGCCATGTCGGACCGACTCACCGTAAAGGCCCAGGTCGACGAAACAGACATTGCTAAAATTCAACTCAAGCAAAAAGCTGAAATCACCCTGGATGCTTATCCAGAGACACAAATTCCGGCCCTGGTGGATCAGATCGCCTTTGAAGCCAAAACGGTGAACAACGTCACTACCTATTTGGTTGATGTTCTGCCCACCTCCACCCCAGAATTTATGCGGGCGGGAATGACCGCCAATGTAAATTTCCATTTAGCTTCAAAAAAAGATGTTCTTCTTCTTCCCAGCGAAGCCCTCCGTTTAATTGATGGCAAATCAACGGTAGCGATAACCGTCAACGGCACCGTCGAGGACCGAGAGGTGACTGTGGGACTTTCGGACGGAAAGAAATCCGAAGTCCTTGCCGGGCTCAAAGAGGGCGACGTCGCCCTCCGAGCTGAACTGAATTCTGCAGCGAGTGGATCAAAAAATCCCTTCTCACCCTTTGGCAATAGCCGTCGCCCCGGAAGTGGAGGCAGTCGTCGCAAAAACTGACGCCAATAATCCATGATTGAAATCAACAACATCACCAAAACTTACCGCATGGGCCAGCAAGAGCTCACCGTGCTCAAAGGAATTTCTCTGACCATTGCAAATGGCGACTTTGTGGCTATCATGGGGCCGTCGGGCTCGGGCAAGTCAACTCTGATGCATATCCTGGGGCTGCTGGATGTCCCCACATCAGGATCCTACAAGTTAAATGGTCATGAAGTTTCGAAGTTGGATGAAGATGCTCTCGCGGTTCTTCGTCGAGAACAAATTGGTTTCATTTTTCAGCAGTTCAATCTCTTAGCCAGAATATCGGCCTACGACAATGTTGCGTTACCTCTACTTTATTCCCAGAAAAATACCGATAGCCCTGTGCCCAAGGAACTCTTGGCAGAAGTCGGCCTCAGTGATCGACAAGATCACCATCCCAACGAACTCTCTGGAGGCCAGCAACAGCGGGTGGCGATTGCTCGGGCGCTGGTCAATCGTCCGCAAATTATTTTTGCTGATGAACCCACCGGCAACCTGGACTCTACCAGCGAAAAAGAAATTCTTCGAATTTTGCATTCTCTCAATGACATGGGCATCACCGTTATCATGGTGACCCATGAAGAAGAGATTGGCCAACAAGCCAAACGCCTGATTCGCATGAGAGACGGTCTGATTCAATCTGACACTCGACGAGAGGCCCTGCCCGTCAACCTATCCACGAACCAGCAAAAAGCAGAGCCCACTCCGTCTCACTCAAAATCTTGGAATCTCCAAGAACTCACTGTTTATTTCCATCAAGGTTTTCGGACCTTAATGGCCAATAAGGTCCGCACGGGGCTGTCCATTTTGGGAATCATGATTGGAGTTGCCGCTGTGGTTGCGATGCTGGCACTGGGAAAAGGGGCTCAAGAGCAAATTGAGCAGCAGCTTTCCTCACTGGGATCCAATCTCCTCATTTTGCGTTCAGGGGCGGTCCGCGTCGCCGGAGTCGCTCAAGAATCAGGGGCGACCACTCGGTTGACCGAAGAAGACGCCAAAGCACTGCAAGATCAAATTCCGAGCCTCAAATATTCGGCCCCCTTGGTGAATGGTCGAGGACAAGTGACTTATTTGAATAAAAATTGGAGCACTCAGATCACCGGAGCATCACCGCCCTATGCGCAAATGCATGCCTCTGAACCTGTTGCTGGACGCTTTTTTTCCGAGCAAGAAAATCAAATGCGGGCCCGGGTCGCTGTGATTGGGGCGACGCTTTTGCACGAATTATTTGAGGACCAAAATCCAATTGGCGAAATGATTAAGATCAACAAAATCAATTTTCAGATCATCGGAGTCTTACCTGAAAAAGGCGCCAGCGGATTTCGCAACCAAGACGACGTCATCATTGTTCCCGTGCTCACGGCCATGCATCGTTTGATGGGAAAGGTTTACCTCGATTCCATCGAGCTAGAGGTGAATGACTCCAAAAATATTGAACCTACCCAAAACAGTATTTTGGAGCTTATGCTAAGACGAAAACGAGTCCCCCCATCGGCCCAGGAAGATGCATTTCAAATTTTTAACATGGCAGACATTCAAGCGGCACTGTCTCAAACCTCAAAAACCTTGTCTCTTTTGTTGGCGGCCATCGCCGCGATTTCTCTGATTGTCGGAGGTATCGGCATCATGAACATCATGCTTGTATCCGTCACGGAAAGGACCAAAGAAATTGGGCTTCGAAAGGCCATTGGCGCTCGTCGCAAGGATATTCTGCTGCAGTTTTTATCCGAGTCCGTGGTAGTCAGCGCCGTCGGAGGAGTTGCCGGCATTATTTTGGGCTGGCTCGCAACCCTTATTTTGTCCTCGGCAGCTGGCTGGACGACTTCGGTCTCTTTGAGTTCCATCGTTCTGTCATTTTTTACTTCGGCCTTCATTGGAATTCTTTTTGGTGTCTATCCGGCGCGACAAGCCTCGGGACTTCATCCGATCGATGCCCTCCGATTTGAATAAATTTCTGGAAAACTTTCGTATCTGTCTAAAAGTTCTATAGACCAAACCTGGTCAGAACGTATCCACTCCAGCTGAAGATAACCTCTAAATTTCAGGCGGAATGTTTCGCATTTCAGTAGCGATTATTCTCAAGAATCCACCCCCTCTGCTATACTCAGCCCGATGAATCGAGCGACCACCTTTGTTACTTTATTGACCAGTATTTTCATAACCACTGCGGCCCTGGCTCAGGTGCCCTCGCCGGTTGTTGTTAAAAACTCGGGCGAGTTTGCGCAGGCACAAAGCTATTGGCAACTCCAGGAAAATACTCAGGACTTGATGAGTTCAGGATTTCAAAGTCCGA
>PEZR01000065.1:0-4828 GCA_002773975.1 Bdellovibrio sp. CG10_big_fil_rev_8_21_14_0_10_47_8 | reverse complement strand
AACCTGCCCCGTTATTACGTCTGGAAAAAAGTGAATCGAAGACCAGAGCTTCCTCCGATCAATTTTAATCGCAAGAAGCATTTTGGAAAATGGATTAAAGATCCCACCGGCAGCAGCTGCATGAACGTCAGTGATCTCATTTTAAAACGAGATTCTAAAACTGCCATTCAAACCGTTCCAGCTGATATTTGCGAAGTCGCTAGCGGCACCTGGGAAGACCCCTATAGCGGCCAAATTTTCACCGAATCCAAAGACATGAATATCGACCACATGGTTCCGCTGAAACACGCCTATCTCTCCGGTGCCTGGAAATGGCCAGCGGAAAAGAGATGTTATTACGCGAACTATATGGAAAATGATTTTCACCTTCTCACCGTCAGCGCCCGCGAAAACATGGTCAAAGCCGACAAGGGACCGGACAAATATCTGCCGCCCAATTCTGCGAGCATCTGTAATTATCTGAAGCAATGGAACCAAGTGAAGCTGACCTGGGGTCTGATTTTTCTGCCCGCCGAAGTCGACGCCATCCAAAAGATGGCCCAAAAGGGCGGTTGTGATGCCAAGGATCTTGCCATTGATCGGCGTCAAGTTCTGAAAGACCGCTCCCTGATCGAGGCTGGCCTCCCCGCTTGCAAAAAACCGGCGAAGAACCTGATTCAATAGTCTCTGCCGGAAACTCGCCCCCAGACACATGAAGACTTTGCCAAAAGAGACCTCTCCATTGATATCACCCGGCCACAATGTTAATAGACTTTGCAGTAACTCAATAAATCACTGTCCGCAGTGAGCTTCCTGTAGGAGTGACCATGTTCCCCCAAAAAACCATGTCTCGTATTCTATGCAGTTTATTTCTTAGCAACTTGTGTTTTCCCCTAACGGCTCTTGCTCAGGTTCCACGAAACTCAGATGTTCGTTTTGAACCTAATATTCCTGTCAACTGTGCTCTCGACCACCTGTATGTTGCTAAGATTTATGACTATATCCAGATTCGTTCAGAAAATCTCATGGTTGCACATTTCAAGGTCTTTCATGCCAGTTGCAGTCAGGGGCATTTCAAATTCCGAGAAGTTCTCAATCAACCAGCCTATGCGATTGATATTATCCGGGAGTTCTCAAGCCTGTCGCAAAATGAAGCTGTCGGGGACTTTGTCAGTGTTGGCGCGGAAATGGTGGATGAATACCAAGTCGAGGTCAACGTTCTCATTGATTTGCGGAAGCTTTATGGGAACACCCCGGTGGCCTTGCGCCGCACAGAAAAATTGGGTTTGCTTTTCACTCCTGGCAACGATCTTCGCTACAAATTCGATCTGACCCTTGTTCCAAGGCAAGCTTCCGGAACGGATGCCAACAGTGGCATGGCCTCGGGTTTTGACCTTCGACTCAATCCCAACGCTGATGTCACCATTGATTATCCCACCAATTGGTAAAACCTTCTCATTCGCACCCAACCTCTGCGGTGATTCCCTTGGTTGCATAAAGATGGCGCTATTTTCTGGTGAGCGGCACCAGCTGGATGTTGAGGTTGTAGACCTCGTCGGGCTCCCCGTCTTCCAATAAAGCTCGGAGTTTTTGATTGAATTGACGAATCAGCTCTTTAGCCTGCGGAAGCTTTCTCGTATTTACCGCCATAGTTCCGCAGCTGATCTCTCTTCGATCACTGGGATCCTGCCGAAGACTCTTTAGCCCCAAGAGAATGCTTTGCTCCTGCGAGGCCCGCAAGGCCGAACCCGGAATTTCCTTGGTTGTTCGAAAACGACTTGAACGCGGCCGCAATCGACCATTTTCCTCCCGCAAAAACCCCACCTGCTGCAACCTTCTCAATGCGCGATCTATTTGATGCTCAGGAAGATCTAATTGCTGGGACAATACTTCTGGACTAGATCCGTGCCTTCTGATTTTTAGAAGCTCTAGAAGAGCGGGATAGTGCCACTCCAAAAGGACATCAAAGTCATCTTCCCCGATGAGCGGCCCCGCGTCCTCATGCAGACTTTGAAAACGTCGTTCCCGTCGTTCAATGACCTTTTGTTCACTGGTTGTTTTAATCAATTGGAAAAAACAATCTCTCTCTTGATCAGAAAAGGCCAAGGCCGTGGCGATGCGATCTCCAACCCGTCGAGTAAGAAGTCGTTTTTTAGAAAAGTACTGAGACAAGCGCCCTGGCGACACCCCCAATTTTTTTGCAAATCCACGCAAAGACAGTTCAGCACTTTCTTTTTTCTGAAGATCTTGAAAAATATTTTTTAAAAAATCGGCTGCATCCATGAAGCATTGAGTACTAGTTTTCAGCGAATATTTAAGTCAACCAAGTTCACGCAAGTCATGGAAACAACTGTGAAACACTCACTTTCATCGACCGCGCTTGTTCAAAAAATATTCAATCTTTTCCAGCACCCACTTCTGCAAACAGAAATACTCTCCGTCCGCACAGAAGTGACATTGCGTTATGGATATCTCAGCAAAATGGAAAGACCTGTGACGTGGAGTGCCTATTGTTCTGAGTACTGGACTCTGTCCTGCTCCTTTGCTTTCCTCAATAAGATGACACAAGACAGACAAGTTTTTTTCTTTATCAACTTTCTTATCAACAAGGGGTAGGCAATGGATTTCTTTACTAAAATTGGAATGGCATTTGAACATGGTGGAATTTGGATGTGGCCCATCCTGATCATTCAGCTTGCCTCCTTTGCGATCATTCTTGAAAGAGTTTATGCCCTCTTTATTCGCAGAAAGATCAATCAAGCCAAAGCAGCCGCCCATCTCGAAGACCATATTCGCCGGGGCGAGTTGGACGTTTTGATTCAGAAGGCGACTCCCTTGGAAAATCGCAATCCCGTTTTACGAGCAGCTGTTGCCGGGGCTAGGGCCGCAAAAAATCTGGGTGGCAAAGACGAGATCCAGGGCAAGATGGACGAAGTTCTGATCGAAGAAAACTCTTCTTTGGACAAACGCACCGGATTTCTTTCTATGCTTGGTAACGTCGCAACCCTGACCGGACTTCTCGGAACGATCACTGGAATGATCAAATCCTTTGCCGCCGTCTCTTATGCAAATCCTGCTGAAAAGGCGACCTTGTTGGCTGCTGGAATTTCAGAGGCGATGAATGCAACTGCTTACGGCCTGATCACAGCTATCCCCGCCTTGGTGGCCTATGCCATTCTTGCCAATCGAGCGAATAACTTAGCAGAGGACATGAATCATAGTTCTTTGAAGGTCTTTAATTGGCTGAGTTATGCATTTGAGCCCGTTGGCTTCAAAACACTGACTCGAAGCCCTGCTGAAAAAACTGCCCAGACCATCATGTAAGGTGAACAATGCGCAAACACTCGAAGCATTTGGATTTTGAAATCAACCTGATCCCCTGTATCGACTTGCTCTCGGTCTGTATCTGTTTTCTGCTTTTGACCGCTGTCTGGCTCAACGTTGGCTCGATGAATGTCAAACAAGCCGTCGGTGGACAATCTGTCGCTGAAACCGAGAAAAAACCCGTTTTGTGGGTTCTTATGGGGACGGATGGAGAGCTAAACCTCAATATTCAGGACTCAATTCGGGTTCCAAAAAATCTGAGCAAGTTGAAACTGACAGGCCTTGATGGAAAGTCAAACACCTCGGAACTGCAAAAAGTTTTGGAACAGATCATGACGGTTGAACCAGCGTTAAAAACAGCGTTGATCCAACCTCAAGCTCAATCGGCTTACGAGGACATTATCGATTTAATGGATGCTTTCAGAAAAAAGGGCTTGGTCGATTTGGGTGTCGCACCCCTATAGAAATTTGCGATTATTCGCAAAGTTAAAAAGAGAGGACCCATGATTAAGACTCACAGTATTCTGCAACAGACGGCTCTCCAAAGTGCCCTTCAAGCTGAATCCTATTTGAAACCAAGGGCCGGCAAATGGAAGCGAGCTCTTGCTGCTGATTTGCTCTTAACCGCCTTGATTGACGCCTTTTCGATTTTGGTGATTTTTTTGTTGATGAGCTTTTCAAGCACGGGCGATCTGCTCTTTATTGGCAAAGACCAGGAGCTCCCAAAAGCGGCCCAGGTCGATTTGCTCGAAAGAAATCCCGTCGTTAAGATCGAAGCGGGCAAAATGTATCTCGAGGACAAAGAAGTGACTTCAGACTCGATTGTAGCTGCCTTTTTGGAGATGAGAAAACAATTCTCCGACAGCCATCCGGGCCAAGAGTATCCAGGTGTTGTCACTATTCAGGCCGATCGTCGATTAAAATACGAGGCTTTAAATCAGGTTGTGTTGGCCGCTTCTCATGCTGGTTTTAGTGATGTTCGTTTTGCTGTGTTGTTAAAGTAAGGGAGTTTGGGAATGAATCGCTTTTTCATCATTCTGGTTTGTAGCTTCGTCGGTGCGTCAGCTGCCCGCTCTGAAATGACAGCCGACAGCCGTGATCTACTCATTGAAAAGTTGAGCCAGGTACAAACTCGCCTGTCGCCAAAGGATCCCTCAAATGTGCCGGTCACCCTGAGACTTGCCGATCTTCTTTCAGATCGCGCTCGTCTTGATTCGATGAAAGAACTAGAGAGCGGCTGCACCGTTTGTAAAGCTGGGGCTAAGGATCGCAAACTGGCGATGAAACTCTATCAAGAGGTCTTGGATCGAACTCCGAGCTCTTCCAAGGGCAAAGTTTTGATTCAGCTGGGTCACCTGTCTCAGCTCAACAGCAACGAAGAAAAAGCCGTCACTTTTTACCAACAAGCACTGAATTCCTCGTCAGCAGCGGACATCGAGTCCGAATCTCACCTGGCGCTGGCCGAGATATATTTTAAACGCCATGATTTTTTGTCAGCCCGAAATCACTATGAAAAAGTTCTGAG
>PEZR01000137.1:7813-8355 GCA_002773975.1 Bdellovibrio sp. CG10_big_fil_rev_8_21_14_0_10_47_8 | reverse complement strand
TCGAGTTCTAGGTCACGAGAAAGTTTCTATTCATCTCAGCGAAGAGGACTTTCGCCAAGAGCTATCAAAGGAGCCGTCATGATTGAAAAATTAGATTCCCAAAAGCTTTTTGATCGAAGTTTGAAAGTTTCACCGGGGGGAGTGCACTCTCCGGTTCGATCTTTTAAAGGCCTCGGTCGTTCTCCTGTTTTTTTTAAAAAAGCACAGGGGGCGTACCTCGAGTCCGTTGAGGGGCAACGCTACATTGATTTTTGTCAGAGTTTTGGACCTTTGGTGCTGGGGCATTTGGATGAAGAGGTCAAGGAGTCGGTCCACCAGATGGTTGAAACGGCCTGGAGTTTTGGAGCTGCGGAGCCATACTCTTTGGAGCTGGCAGAGTGGATTACCTCTAGGATCCCGTGGGTGGAAAAGTTAAGATTCGTATCTTCTGGCACGGAAGCGGTGATGAGTGCTCTTCGTGTGGCCAGAGCTGCGACCGGACGAAAGAAGATTTTGAAATTTGAGGGTTGTTACCACGGTCATGTTGATTCTCTGTTGGTGAA
>PEZR01000137.1:1711-7710 GCA_002773975.1 Bdellovibrio sp. CG10_big_fil_rev_8_21_14_0_10_47_8 | reverse complement strand
GTCGCCGAGTTGATTGAACGAGAGGGCCATGATTTGGCGGCGATCATCATAGAGCCCCTGCCGGCGAACTATGGTCTGTTGGTGCAGAGAAAGGAATTTCTGCAAAAAATTGCGGTGCTGGCAAAGAAGAACGGCAGCTTGATGATTTTTGACGAAGTTATTTCGGGGTTTCGAATTGCTTTGGGCGGCATGGCCCAAGTCTTGGGCATTCAGCCGGACTTGGTGACCTATGGTAAAGTGATCGGCGGAGGATTCCCGGTTGGTTGTTACGGTGGGCGGGAAGATCTGATGAACTGGGTCGCTCCGTCAGGGGCGGTCTATCAAGCTGGAACCTTGAGTGCCAATCCGATCGGCATGAAAGCAGGTCTTGTGACTTTGCAAAAAATGGAACGACTTAACGGATGGCAGGAGCTTGAAAAACGCGGCCAGTATTTTTCCGAGCAAATGAAGCCCGCTTTAAAGAAGTCCAGTATCCCACTGCATTTTGAGAGGGTCGGATCTCTTTTTTGGATTCACTGTGCAGAGAGAGCTCCTCTTCGACGAGTAGAGGACTTGCCGCCGGGGCAAGGTGAGGTTTTTAAGGGACTTTTTCTAAAAGCTCTGAATCACGGAGTGTACTTGGCGCCGAATGCTTATGAGGTGGGATTCTTATCTTTGGCCCATACTGAAAGTATTTTGAAAGAAGCGGCGCAAGTTATCGGGGACAGTCTTGGATGAATAAGGCCTTGATGCAGTCGTCTTCCAATTGGCGCTTTTATCTTTCTATTTTCTGGTTTCTGTTCACCTTTGTTTTTATTGGCTGGTGGTGGATTCTGGGTTTGGAAAGTGCGGCCCATCATCGCATGATTTTTTGGGAAGGCCTGGTTTTATTGCCGGCCATCTTTTCGGGAGGAATGGCTCTGATGATCCTGGCCGCCCGAGATCGTCGCCGGGCCGAGAACATGAAGATTTTTTTCTCGAATTTTGCTCATGACCTTAAAACCGCGATCACTCGAGTTCGATTGCAGGCCGAAGTGTTGGTGGAAGAAGGCAGTCAAAAGAACGTGACTCGTTTAATGAACAGTCTACAGCGTTTGGATCTGCAGCTTGAAAATTCTTTGTGGGTGGCCCGAGGCGAACGACAAGCTCTATATTTTGAGAATATAAAAATGTCTCAATTGATTGTCAGTCTTCGGAATGAATGGCCCGAGGTGGAAATTCAATTGCAGAAGGACTGTGTATTGTTTGCGGACCGACAGGCATTGATCAGTGTTTTTCGAAATTTGATTCAAAACTCAATTTTACATGGCCATGCCAGTAAGATTGAGATTTCTGTTTTTGAGACTCAAGAGGGCAAGGCCGGTAGCATTGTGGTGCTAGAGATTCGTGACAATGGAGAGGGACTTAAAAAAGACCTGGAGGTTTCTCAGTTGGGCCATGAGCTTCTTTTGGCGAGTCCGGGTCGGGGAAATGGTTTGGGTTTGTATTTGGTTTCTTTTTTGATGAAACGAATGAAGGGGAAAATTTCCTTTCATTCTGAAAATGGTTTTCTCGTTCGTATGCAGTTGCCTCAGGGACGTGGAGAATGATGAAACGAATTCTGCTGGTCGAAGATGATGCAACACTCGGTGAAATTCTCAATGAAAGATTGAGCCAGGGGTACCTTGTCCACTGGATGAAAACAGAGCGTGCGGCCGTGGATTTTCTGCAGAAGGAAACGGTGGATCTTTGTATTTTGGATATTGGTTTGCCAGACGGATCGGGTTTCGAGGTGGCTCGATTTCTTCGCGATCGAAAGGCTCCCTGCGCGTTTCTTTTTTTGACCGCACAGAGCGATGCAGAGACTCGGTTGCAGGGTTACGAAATGGGAGCTGCCGAGTTTATTCCAAAACCATTTCATCTCAAGGAGCTGCTTTTACGGGTCGAACATGTGCTGAAATCTCGGCCTGCGCAAGTGGAGCTTATGTTGCCAGAAGGCCGAGTTTCATTTGCGACTCTTTCTGTTCACCGAAAGGATGGAAAAATTGAGTATCCGCCGGTGAAAGACATGGAAATTTTAAAGTTGTTGATTCAAGAGGCCCCTCAGCCCGTCAGTCGAGATTCCATTGCCAATCTTGTTTGGGGAGAAGAAAGAGATCTCAGCCCGCGGACAATTGATAATTCAATCACTCGAATTCGACAGGTTCTTTCCGACGACAACGAGAGATACATTCGTTCGGTTCGCGGGGTGGGATATCAGTGGGTCGGCCCTAAAGAGTAAAGATTAAAAAACAGGAATGATGAAAGTGAACAACGAAAGGCTAAAAAATGAGTAACATAAAATTTGCAAACAAGGCTTTTGAAAATGCAGTTCTAGGAGAAGCTCAAGCCGTTCCTCCTGTTTGGATGATGAGGCAAGCCGGGCGTTATCACAGTCATTACCAAGCTCTGAGAAAAGCCCACAGCTTCGATGAGCTCTGCAAGAATCCAGACTTGGCGGCGGAGGTTGCACTGGGACCTGTCCTAGATTTTGATTTTGATGTCTCCATTCTATTCAGTGATTTGTTGTTTCCATTAGAGGCCCTCGGAATGGGGCTCGAGTATACCGAGGCGGGACCTCGCCTTGGTTTTCAACTGAGCCGGGATAATCTTTCCCGCTTGAAACCTTGGGCTGAGGCCTTGCCGGCTCTGCAGTTTCAGAAAGAAGCCCTCATTGCGACGAGAAAAAAACTCCCCGAAAATAAAAGTCTGATTGGATTTGTTGGAGGCCCCTGGACTCTTTATGTCTATGCGGTTGAGGGCAGTCATGCGGGCAGTCTGGTGCAGTCAAAAAGCCAACCACACTTGTTGTCGGCTTTTGCTGAAACCTTGATGCCTTTGCTCCAGGCCAATATTGAATTGCAGCTAGAAGGCGGCGCCGAAGTGGTCATGGTTTTTGATACTGCGGCAGGTGAGCTCGCACCACAACAGTTTCAACAGTGGGTGGAACCTTTGTTGCTGAAGATGTGTGAAAAGTTTCCGGGGCGACTGGGTTATTACTCAAAGGGAACGCAACGGGCGCATTTTTCCAAAAAATTCTGGCAGGCCCCTTGGGCCGGTGGTGGTTTCGATCATCGTTGGGATTTGACGGGAAACTTTCAGTGGTTGCAAGGACGCCCTGGATTTGTGCAGGGAAATTTTGATCAGACCTTACTTCATTTGCCCTCGGATCAATTTCAAAAAGCGTTCAGAGAATATCTAGCGCCCTTTCAAAAATTGTCCCCGGAACAAAGAGTTGGTTGGGTCAGCGCCTTGGGACACGGAATTTTGCCAAAAACTCCAGAAACCAATGTTCGCGACTTTGTGAAAATCGTTCGAGAAAGCTTCTAAGAAAGGGACTTCGCTGTGAACAATGAATTTTTTAAAAAATATGACGTCCCGGCGCCGAGGTATACTTCTTATCCCACAGTGCCCTATTGGCAAGAAACTCCGACGGCTGAGACCTGGACCGCTCATTTGCGTAAAGCTTTGGAGGCCCCCAGTAGCCAGTGGTCATGTTATCTGCACATTCCATTTTGTGAGAATCTGTGTACCTATTGTGGTTGCAACACTTTGATCACCAAAGATCATAAAAAAGAACATCCATATATCGAACAAGTGCTTAAGGAGTGGAATCTTTATTTGCAGCAGGTTCCCGAACTAGAATCCAGAAGTTTGCGACATCTGCATCTGGGCGGAGGCACTCCTACATTTTTGTCGGTAGATAGTTTAAAAGCGCTGCTCGAGCCCTTTTTGTCAAAAGTAAAAAAGAGCGATTCAGGTTTTGAAGGAAGTATTGAAGTTGATCCAAGACACACCAGCCGCGAACAGCTAGCCGCTTTACGGGAGTTGGGTTTTAATCGTGTCAGTATGGGTGTCCAGGATTTTAACCTGGAAGTGCAAAAATTGGTGAATCGAATTCAACCTTTTGAGATCACAGCTGAGCTCACAAAAGCTGCGCGGGATCTTGGTTATGAATCAGTGAACTTTGATCTGATCTATGGTTTGGCAAAGCAGAATTTGGAGAGCATGCAAGAGAGCATGGATTTGACGATTCAACTGCGACCCGATCGAATCGCATTGTACAGTCTGGCTTTGGTGCCTTGGATCAAACCGGCCCAGAGATTGTTTAAGGATGAAGACCTTCCGACGGGGGCTGAAAAGCGGGCTTTGTATGAGTATTCCCGGCAGAGACTTTTGAGTGCGGGTTATGTCGAGGTGGGAATGGATCACTTTGCGCTGCCAAACGAAGCTTTGGCAAAAGCGATGGCAAATAAAACTTTGCATCGAAATTTCATGGGCTATACGGATGTTCGAACTGATGTGTTGTTGGGCCTGGGCGTGAGCTCTATCTCTGAGACGCCGTGGAGCTTTCACCAGAATGAAAAGGTCCTGCCTCAGTATGAACGAATGGTAGGTTCCGGCGAAATCCCAACTCTTCGTGGCCATGTATTGAGCAAAGAAGACATCTTGCACCGTGGACAGGTTTTAGAACTGATGACCAAGTTTCAAGTCGAGTTCAGCAGTGCCGATCAGAAAAAAGACGCCGAACAATTTTTGGCTGAAATGGCCGAGGATCAGCTGATTGAAATTCAAGGACAGACCCTCAGGATAACTGAGGCAGGTCGTCCTTTTTTAAGAAATGCTTGTGTCTTTTTTGATCAACACTTGAGAAAAAGCAAACCGGACACTCAAATTTTTTCTAAGTCGATATGATTTGTATTGTCGGAGCTGGTTTTTCTGGTTTGACCTTGGCCTGGGAGCTCTCCAAGCGGGGCCTCGCGGTTGAGATTTGGGAGCAGTCGGATCATATCGGCGGTTTGATCTCCAGTCATCGAGATGAGCTGAGTCTTCGAGAAACTGCGGCCAATGCTTTGATTTGGACCCCCGAGATTGAAAGCTTACTCCAGGAGCTAGAGTTGCCATGGATTCCCACGCGACCTGAAGCAAAAAAACGTTTCTTTTTTCGCCGAGGGTTGAAACGGTGGCCCCTTTCTTTTTTTGAAAGCTTGGCTTTGGGAATAAAAATTTCCCCGGCGATTTTTTTGAGAAAGAGATATTTTAAACCTAAAGATCGGGAAAGTATTTTAGACTGGGGTCGTCGGGTTTTAACCGAAGCGGCTACGAAGTTTTTGCTCGAACCTGCATTGCAGGGAATCTATGCTGGAGACATCTCTAAGATGTCGGCCTCTTTGGTTCTAGGGTCTTTATTTCAAAAGAAGAGGGCGGGAGCTCCGAGATACCGTGGCAGCCTATCTTTTGAACAGGGAATGGGCGAGTTGATCGAAAGACTTCAGGATCGTCTGGTAAAAAAAGGTGTCATTTTTCGCAAGCAGTCCCCCCTGGAGAGTTATCCCCATGGGAAGGCTGTGGTATTGGCGGTGTCGGCAGCATCGGCAGCCAAGATTTTAAAGACCAGGTATCCTGATCTGTCCGATCGGCTTAGCCGGGTGCAGATGTTGCCGCTGGCTTCGGTGACTTTGGTTTTTGGACCTCAGGCCCACAAGATCGAGGGTTTTGGTGTTTTATTCCCACGAGGGCAAGGGGTTCGTAGTTTGGGAGTTTTAGCCAATTCAATGATTTTTGAAAGTCGGGGCCCCTGTTACTCTGAAACATGGTTGATGGGTGGGGCTCAAGATCTATCCGTCGCCCAGCTCACAGATAAGGACTGCGAAGCGATCGCTCTGGCAGACAGAGAAAAACTCGCTCAAACTCTGGAAAAACCCTTGCGCAGTCACGTGCAGATATGGGCTGAAGCTTTGCCCCATGCCAATCAAGAATTGAAAGACTTTGTCGATTTTTTTCAAGAGCGGCAATCCGAGGTCTGGCTGACTGGAAATTACCTGGGGGGATTAGGCCTGTCTAAAATCTATTCCTGGAACTGCGGTTTGGCGGAAAAAATTCAAAATAGTTTGGAGACAAAAAATGACTAAGAAAATTCTTATTCTGAATAACATTGGCAGTCCAGACTCTCCGTCCCCTGAAGATGTCGGCCATTATCTGCAAAGGTTTTTAATGGATAA
>PEZR01000137.1:164-1685 GCA_002773975.1 Bdellovibrio sp. CG10_big_fil_rev_8_21_14_0_10_47_8 | reverse complement strand
ACAAAAGATTTCAAGATAAGATAATCAATGCTTTTACAAGAGTTAAAAGGGAGAATTTTGTTCATGAGAATTTTAAAAAACTTGCATATGAAGATATAGCCCTTCCTTTAAGCAATGACCAGACAATCTCCCAACCTTCTACAATTGCACTTGCTCTTTCTCTTCTAAAACTGAAAGAAAATCAGAAAGTCCTTGAAATAGGTTCTGGATGCGGTTATGTTCTTGCTTTAATTTCTGAGATTGTAGGTGATACCGGGAAAGTATATGGTGTTGAAATTGTAAAAGAATTATATGATAGGTCAATTGAAAATTTAAAATCATATGATAATATAAAAGTCTATAATAGAAATGGAAAAGTAAAAGCAGAGGAAGCACCTTTCAATAGAATTTTAATAAGTGCAGCAATTTCAGAGATACCCCATGAGATTTTAGATCAACTCGATGATAATGGAATAATTGTAGCACCAATTGGTTCAAATTTCATGCAGACTCTTACTTCAATAAGAAAAATAGAAGGGAAATTTGGTGTTGAGAAAGAAATACCTGGATTTATTTTTGTACACTTTGTTGAATGATAAGCTTTAGTTATCATGAAAAGTTATTCTATCAGTTATGTGATTATCCTATCCTTTGTAATAGCCCATCAATTATCTAAAAATTAAGTTATCAAATATCTCAAATCGTTTGTTAATGTCATAATCCCAATGGTGTTAAGATATATTAGATAATTAAATTCCCTTAAATTAAATCCTAATCACAAGCTCTCTCCCTCATTGTTTCATTTCTTGGGTCTTCCCATCCTTTAGATATAGAGATTGCAGCTCCTGTTATTGGTATTTGCCTTACCAAATCACTTCCATTGCAATAAATTTCATAATCCTGACATTGAGTTTCATTGCATATAGCTTTTGTCCAGGAATGAGTATAATCATATTCAGATGATGAATTAGAATTATAAAAATTAAATCCAGAGATATTAAAGGATAGAAGACAAATTAAGAAGATCAATGCTATTATTAATAGTATTAGTTTTGCTGTGTTCTTCATTTTTTGCTTTTGTTTTATTTCTTTTTTCTACCATTGTAGGTTCTTTTTTAAAGAACCCCATTTTTAACATATTTATCCCCCTCTTTTTGAAAAAAATAATGTCTTGCTTTCATGAATTCTTCTATTGCATTTGCCCAATTAGGACTATAATATAAATTCATAATTCTGGCTGGAGTTAATAGGCCCACTCCATCCAATATATCATGTATTAAATCTTTCAATGTCTTTTCCCCTATTTCAGGAGGATTATCTTTAAGAATTTCATCTAATTTTTTATTAAACTTCTCACCTGGGAAATTAGCAGGATATTTTTTCATCTCCTGAACAATCTTCTCTACATCTTCTGTTTTCTTTTCTGTAGGATGCCTGAGATTTCTCATCCAATCCCTATGATAACCATTATATTTTGCTTTTACTTCTGGTCTTTCAAAGTACTCTTCCATATATTTTTTTCTATCTTTTGTCTTCAATACT
>PEZR01000137.1:0-147 GCA_002773975.1 Bdellovibrio sp. CG10_big_fil_rev_8_21_14_0_10_47_8 | reverse complement strand
CTTCTCCTGGACTCTCCCAAAACTATGGCAAACATCATCAAACATCCATTCACAAAAAATATATAAGCCTTTTCCAAAGTTGTCATGCAAGACAGACATTCTTGGTTTTACACCCCTCATCTCTTTGAAAGGACTGAGTGGAGAGAC
>PEZR01000142.1 GCA_002773975.1 Bdellovibrio sp. CG10_big_fil_rev_8_21_14_0_10_47_8 | reverse complement strand
AGTGGTTGCCAAAGATGTCTGAGGACGAAGGAATTCGGCTGTCTATCTATGAATCCTTGAGAAAAGTGGTTGAGGCAATTCAAAATGGGGCTTTGGATGTGAAAGAAGCTTTGGCACCTCTTTTGGTTGCTCGCCATCCTTCTCAGCTCTACGCGGCCGTCTTTGAAGGATTTTTTATTTTTATCTTTCTGTTTGTATTTTGGTACCGCCCGCGAAGACCTGGATTGGTCTGCGTGGCATTTTTGATTCTTTTTTCAGTCGTGAATCTCGTGGACGAGTGTTTTCGTATGCCAGATCCTCAGATTGGGTTTCAGTGGTTTGATTCAACTAGGACTCAGTGGCTCAGTGGGGGAATGCTCTTGCTGGGGTTGGCCTTAGCATTTATTTGGGGACGACGAGAGACTTTGCGAATTCCAGGTTGGGGACGCGGGCATTCGGTAAAACTGCACCGTCGTTAGGCTTTGTTCTCACAGATAGATATATCCCTAGGGCTTGGTTAAAAAATCCAGCAGATTTTTTTCAGAGACCAGGGCTTGCTCTCCAGATTGAAGATTTTTGACCGTAACGGATTGGGACTGGAGCTCTGTTTCGCCGACAATCAAAGCATAGTGTGCTCCCCATTTGTTGGCTTTCTTCATTTTTTTTCCGACATTTCCACTCAAAGGAATCTCGACCATAAAGCCCTGGGGGAAATTGTGTGATCTCAATTGGTGAGCCAATTCAAAACATTTATTTTCGGCTTGCTCGTCGGCGGCAATCACCATGATTTTTTTGTGGTGAGTCTCAAGACTTTTTGGATCTAAGAGCAAAGCCAGACGTTCCATCCCGCTGGCCCAACCGACTCCTGGAGTTCGGGGCCCACCCATCAATTCGATCAGCCCATCATAACGTCCGCCAGCCAGAACGGCACCCTGAGCTCCCAGCTCCGAGGTGACAAATTCAAACACCGTGTGGGTGTAGTAATCAATACCACGAACGAGCTGCTGGTTGATTTGGTAGGGAATTTTTAGAGCCTCAAGTCCCGAGAGAACTTTGGCAAAAAAATCTTTCGAGGTTTGATTGAGGCAGCTTTCCAAGGACGGTGCTCCCGCAATGATTTTTTGATCTGCCGGATCTTTCGAGTCAAGAATACGCAAAGGATTTTTTTGCAATCGAGTTTGCGAGTCCGGTGAAAGCTGATTCGCAAAAGGCTGGAGATATGTCACCAGCTGATCGCGGTGTTTCTGTCGGGACTCAGGATCACCCAAGCTGTTGATTTGCAGTTGTACTTTGTCCTTCAAACCGATGCGACAGAGAAGGTCATAAGCCAAAGCTAAACATTCAATATCTGCCGAGGGCGAATCAATGCCTAGGTATTCGACGCCAATCTGATGAAATTGCCGATATCGGCCCTTTTGAGGACGTTCATAACGAAACATGGGTCCCGAATAATACAGCTTCAGGGGCAGGTTTTGCGCCATACCATTGGAAATAAAAGCTCGCGCAATTCCGGCTGTGCCTTCCGGGCGAAGAGTGAGAGAATCGCCGCCTCGATCTTGAAAGGTGTAGGTTTCTTTGGAAACCATGTCTGAGCTTTCGCCCAAAGTCCGATGGAAGACCTCTGAGAATTCAAAGATCGGAGTTGAGATTTCTTCGAACCCATAGAGTGAGGCAATCTGAAAAGCCAGCTCATCAATTTTCCTGAAGCCTCGGCAGACTTCAGGAAGAAGATCTTGAGTTCCGCGAACGGACTGCAGTTTGCTCATATTAAAATTCCTGTCAAAGTACTGTCGTGATCCGTCATGTGCTGCATCTGGTTATGGATTGAAGTTTAGCTTCTGCAAATAACTTATTATAAAGTCTTTCTTATGTCCAAAGCCAAAATCATTGTTTTTGTGTCAGTTTTTATTCTCTCTGCTGTGGCCGGGGTTGTTCTTTATCAGAATCGAGTGAGCATCAATCGCTCGGACTCGGTCGAGGTTGATTGGCGTCTTTTGGGAGAGTTGGATTATATCTCCGGCAAAGCGTCCAGCGAGCTTCAGGCTTTGGACGGAAAGATGGTTCGCATCCCCGGATTCATGGTTCCGTTAGAGGACAACTCTCGGGCGGTCAGCGAATTTTTACTGGTGCCAAGCCCCCAGGCTTGTATTCATGTTCCACCACCACCGCCCAATCAAATGGTCTTGATTGATATGGATAAAAACTCGGACGCCAAAGTTGAGTATGGACCGATATGGGTTTATGGGCGACTGTCCCTAACGCCCAAGAAACACCAATACGGTGAATCTTCTTTTTCAATGCAAGGGCAGTATATCGAACCGTATCGATAGAAGGATCTACCGCATGGAATCCGATAAAATCATTGAACTGTCTCAGGTTTGTTTTCAATACCCCGGGGCCAAGTCTCCGACCTTGAAGATCTCTCAGTTGGATATTTTTAAAAAAGAAAAAGTATTTCTCTATGGCCCGAGTGGATCGGGAAAGTCCACTTTGCTTGAGGTTTTATCTGGGATTCTTCAACCTCAGCAAGGGGAGGTCAAAATTCTCGGAGAGAATTTGGTCAAGATGACTTCTCACCAGCGAGATCGTTTTCGAGCGAATCATTTGGGTTATATTTTTCAGAGTTTTAATTTGATCCCCTATTTGAGTGTGGAAGAAAACATCACTTTGCCCCTGGTCTTGAGCCCCTCAAGACGGTCCAAACTGACATCGGCCGACGTCAGTGCCGAGGTCGAGCGCTTGTGCCAGCATCTGGGGCTGGGCGATTTAAAGTCTCGTGGGGTCACCCAGCTCAGTGTGGGACAACAACAACGGGTCGCTGTTGCTAGGGCTTTGCTTGGAAATCCAGAACTCATTTTGGCCGATGAGCCGACGTCTTCTTTGGACCATGATCATCGAGAAAGATTTATTCGTTTGTTATTTGAAGAGTGCGAAGCTCGGGGGACAACTGTTTTATTTGTCAGCCATGACCGCAGTTTAGAAAAAATATTTACACGCTCTCTTTCTTTCAATGAAATTAATCAAGGGGGGGCGGAATGAGTGACCTGATGGCGTTTCTTCGCCTGGCCTTGAAATCTCTGCGTAATCGTAAATTTACGACCTTTTTGGCGGTGCTGTCGATTGCCCTGAGTACGGCATTGCTTCTTTCCGTAGAGAGAACCCGCCGTGCAACGGAAGAAGGTTTCACCCAATCCATCAGTCAAACAGATCTCATTGTTGGAGCCCGCAGTGGTCCTATTAATTTGATTCTCTATACCATTTTCAATATGGGTAGCGCGACCAACAATATCTCGTGGGAGAGCTACCAGGACTGGAAAAAAAATTCGTCAGTCGAATGGACAATTCCTTATTCCTTGGGGGATGGCCATCGCGGATTTCGGGTGGTCGCAACCGATGAAAATTTTTATGAACATTATCGATTTCGAGGGGACCAAGGGGTCGAGCTCGCCCAAGGGACTTCGGCATTGGGTCTTTGGGATGTGGTTTTGGGCTCCGAGGTTGCCAGTCAACTGCATTATCAATTGGGAGACCGAGTGACCATTGCCCATGGCGTGACCAGGGGCGAGGGTATTCAGCAGCACGATGACAAACCCTTTGTGGTGTCCGGAATTATGAAGCCCACCGGCACTGCTTTAGATACGAGCTTGTACATTTCATTGTATGGGATGGAAGCCATTCACATGGATTGGAAGGATGGCGCTGCGCCCACTCGTGACAAGGCCATCGCTGCGAGTTCGATTCGGCTCGAGGATATCAAGCTCGGACCGATCACAGCTTTTTTCCTGAGAACCAAGTCGCGCATTGAAACTTTGCGTTTACAAAGAGCGATCAATACCTACAAAGAAGAGCCCCTGCTCGCAATTATTCCTGGCGCGACCTTGTCAGATCTGTGGAGAGGCCTTGGATACATAGAGCAGGCTTTAAAAATGATTTCGTGGATGGTGATCTCGGTGGGATTGGTGGCGATGCTCATCGCTATTTTGACAAGCTTGAACGAGAGACGGCGAGAGATGTCGATTCTTCGTTCGATCGGGGCTGGTCCCGGGGAAATCGCGGCGCTTTTGGTTTTTGAAAGTGCTCTTTTGGCTGCGGTCGGGGTTCTGATTGGTCTTGGGCTGGAGCTGTCAGGATTCTTTTTGCTCAAAGGCTGGCTGGAGTCCAGGTTTGGCCTTTACTTGGTGGGATCTCCGGTGACATCAATGGATCTCATTTATCTGCTGATTATTTTCGGATCCGGTTTCTTTATTGGTTTGATTCCGGCGATAAAAGCTTCGCGCTTGGCGCTCAAAGACGGCTTAACGGCCAAGGTATGACAACATGAGTGATGAAAAAAATTATATCACCTGCCAGGGTGTGGAAAAACTCAGATCAGAATATGCCGAGCTTTTTCATAACGAAAGACCCAAACTCGTAGAGGTTATTGCCTGGGCTGCGAGCAATGGAGATCGATCAGAAAATGCGGATTATATCTATGGCAAGAGACGTCTTCGAGAAATTGATTCGCGTTTGCGATTTCTGAGTAATCGGCTAGAGAGAGCTTTCGTTGTGGATCCAACAACATTAACCGGAAAAAAAATTGTTTTTGGGGCGACAGTTACCTTGTTGGATGAGGATGAGATAAAGACAGTTTATCAAATTGTCGGTGAAGACGAGTCCAATGTCTCTCAGGGAAAAATTTCTTGGAAGTCTCCGGTTGCTAAGGCTTTGCTTGGCAAAACGGAGGGCGATGAGGTGACGGTCATTAAACCAGCCGGAGAGGAAATTTTTCTGATCGACAAGGTCGAATTTAAATAGTTATCGGAAATTTGATGCAGTGTTTTTTTGAGATCTTGATAGGCCTGCTCGAGCTGGTCGTTCACGATGACGCCATCAAATTTAGACTGGTGTTTTAGTTCTTCTCGAGCATTTTTAAGACGGTTTTGAATGACCTGCTCTGAATCAGTGCCCCGAGCCCGCAGCCTTTGTTCGAGAATTTGCATGCTGGGTGGAACAATAAACAAACTCAGGGTCTGCCCAGGCAATTGCTGTCGAATGTTTTCTGCACCTTGGATGTCCACCAATAGAACCGCAGATTTTCCTGAATTTAAAATATCCTGGACCGTTTTTTTAGACGTTCCATAAAAGTTATTGTGTACCTGGGCCCACTCAACAAACTGGTTCTTTTCAACCATCTCCTGGAATTTCTCCATCGTGGAGAAATGGTAGTCTTTGCCATTGATCTCGCCCGCTCGAGGCGCACGAGTGGTGGTCGAGACCGAGAATTGAAAATCAAGGGGATATTCATTGACCAACTTTTGCATCAATGTTGTTTTCCCGCCCCCGCTAGGAGCAGATATTAGAATCACTTTGACTTGTTGGGACAATGAGCCCTGCCAGCGAAGGGCGCCAGGCTGATGAAGACCCGAGCAGCTGCCAGCCGCAAAAGAATTCAGCGCCATCGAAAAGATGAGGATGCCGAGGCTCAGTGCGAAATAAAAAAAGGAACGAGGGTGGAGAAGGGCCACAAGCTATTTCCCATCCCAAGTGATTTCAAGAATACGACCGTCGGGATAGCCCGGAGGCCCCCCACTGCCAGAGCGATAATAAGTGAGGCGAACTGTTTCTCCCACCGTTAACGGCAAAGAAATTTCTTGAGCAGTGATGTAGTCCAATGACCGGACATCTTGGGCCAAGGTCGCCAGCCTTTGTCCATTTTTAGATTCAAGGTAAATCGAATAGGTGTCCGTGGTTGACCATCCTTTTGATTTGGGCAGCAGGCCATAGTGCGCCGATACCGGCAGCAGCAAAGTTCCAGTTAAAACTCCTGAGGGCCCCAGGTTAGAGACCTCGATGTGCGGAACTTGGTCATAGTGATATCCCTGTTCTCCGGGGAGGTTTGTATAATTTAACGGAATGGTGTTTTTTGCCGCGTTCGTAATGGCCACGTTGGGCGATCTTGCCTGAATCCCCTCAGCCTGTGCGAAAATCATTTCTGGGGTGTCCTGGACGACAAAGATAAAGTCCTCCATGGCTTTTTTTGCATCCTTTATCCACAGTTCTCGTTCGATGGAGGTCGCCGCTAAAGTCTGCTCCTGATGGGTGATGGATGTGCGCCAATCTTCGAGAGACTTTGCGAGGCCACTTTGTAAATGAGTATTGGCGCACAGAGAGCCGGCTTGAGCCACGGATACGATCCCGAGGCTTGCCAAAGTTGTGAGGCCCATCAATAACAAAAATGTCATTTTCATAAAATTCTCTTTCTTCTTCGAAGAAGGACTCACTTATTTATAGATTGCTTGGCATCGGACCTTCATCGCAGCTCGTTCAAACAGGCTTCCGATCTTGATGCCACCTTGGCGTCGCGATCGAACAGTACTTTCGAGCCTGCGGACCGATGCGCTAGATTTTGCCGCAGGCACGTGATCCAAGAGAATCGCCGCTAAAGAGTTCTTTTGAGGGGCTGCCAACCAATTTTGACCGAGGGAATGATCGCGCAGCCGCAAAATCATTTCTTGAGCTCTGCGGAAATCCGCTTCATGTTTTTTGTTCACTTCGCTCGTGCTGTCCAAGTCGTTCAGAGTGTGGATGACAGGGCGACCATCCAAAAAGGATTTTGAACCGAGGCCTGCCAAAAAAGTCTTCATCTCATAATCTAAGGTTCCGGACAGTTGAGAAAATGCATCGGCAGCCTTGGCAACATTGGTGCTGGCCGTAGATGGATGGTCGACGTCCATCTCAAGCTGTACAAACTTGGCTTTGCGGTTGTTTCGCAGAGAGATGGCATCCACATAGTCCAACGAGACCTCGACGACCAATCCCTGTTTGTCAGAGAATTTGAATTTGTAGCGAGTGTCATCCAAACGGAGGGATGGAATCAAGAACTCCGAGGGCTGACTGCCGGGAACCATTTCTCGAAGAACTTTGAACGGATTCAGAGGGTCCATGCTGTCGGCAAACTTGCGAATGGTTTCTGGTTTGTCGTCGGTTGTGTCCACCGCATATTCAAGGCGACTCACAACACCGTCTGGTGTAGTGACGCCCATTCCTGGTTTGAAGTTCCACGACCCAGTGGCATTTTGTTCGGTCCATCGATATCGGAAAGCTACGTCGTTTTGTGCTCCCAAAGACTCTTTGGAGTCATAATAAGTGTCCACCATTGGATCTGGCTGAGGCAGACCTCGCGAGTCCAGAATCAAGTTTCCTTGGGCATCTTTTTTCATATATCTGGTTTGAGCTTGGACCGTCCAGTCGGGTCCCAATGCTTGGGCGGCCGCCTTGGGGTCCTTGGATAGAGCAAATAGCTTTTGCAGAATTGTATCGGCTTCGTTCAAAGGAATTTGATATTTTCCTTCCATTTCCAGGCGACTTTTAATTTGGCCACCCACTTTGATTCCACGGGTCTGACCATTTTCAACATTGTTGTATTTGTAGGCCATCAGATTGGAAATTTCATAGGCCAGATCCAGCTCGGAAGCGGACCGAGTGGCCTTGCCTTTCAACGTGGGACGGCTCGAGTTGTTGCTCGGTTCTTCCGGCATGTAAAAAAGGCCTCCGCGACCAATTCCACCCCAATCATGATTGAAGTTCGTCCATCTTCCATAAACGAAAAGAGCGGAGCCGGGGCGAATTTCTAAATGTTGAGAGTTCGCTGGCAGAACGGCTTTCAGATCTTGATTCAGATCTTGATAGTCCAACACAAACTCTCGTTTGCTATAATAGAGTGTCGGGTTGTCAGCGACAGCCGGGCTTAGAGTTTTAATTGGAATTCCCTTAACCCTGCCATTTCCGTCGTTGATGGCCACCTGAAGATAGAGCTCTACGGGGGTGTTGAGCTCGCCATTCCACATCTCGACGATCAGTTTGACCTTTCCATCGGGAAGCTGTTCCGTCGAAGTCGTAAAATAACTGCGACCAGTGGAAACAGGCTTGGTGGGGTCGGTATGTTGAGTGTTGGAGACATGATTATAGGACCCTGAGAAGTTGATGGCTTGAGAAAATGCCACGTCTGAAACAAGCAAAGGGAAACAGACCAAAGTATATTTCAGGGCATTTCTCAGGCGGTGGGAAGATTGAAAATTTCTGCTCATAATTAACTCCATTTTAAAAATCATCAGTAAAAAAAACTATGTGCCATCCCAATGAAACTCGATCACTCGTCCTTCGACATATCCTGCCGGGCCTGCGCTGCCATGACGGTAATAGAGCACCAAGACATTGTCGTTGGCCTTCAGGGGGATTTCGATTTCCTGCTTGGTAACCAGGTCCAAAGATTTCACGTTACGGACCAAACTGACTTCATTTCCGGCAGCTTCAGAATAGAGATTAAAAGGAGTATTTTGGGGGACGGAAGATGATCGCGTTCCGTCGAGACGAACATCATAAAGAT
>PEZR01000085.1 GCA_002773975.1 Bdellovibrio sp. CG10_big_fil_rev_8_21_14_0_10_47_8 | reverse complement strand
GCTGAGCGATTCGCACGGACCATAGCAGCGATTGTCATAAATAAATATTTCATTGATTTGAGCAAACTCCAAATCATGATGACTAAAATTTTATTTACTTGCTTTTGGATTTTCGAATATCAGATAAAACTTCTTGTGCGTGCTTGGCCGGATCAACGTCTTTATAAAAGTGTAGAATTTTCCCCTGGGGATCAATCAACAAACTCTGCCGTTCATGAAATCCAAGAATGGGAATCAAGCCCACGCCCAAGTTCTTGGCTACTTTTCCGTCGGAATCCACAATCAGATCAAAGGGCAAACTGTTCTGCTCAATAAACTGCCGATGACTTTTTTCATCTTGCTTGGAGACACCCAAGATCACGGCGTTCATCTCTTGAAATTGCGCATAATGCTCTTTGAGTTGATTGGCCTCGGTAGTGCAGCCCGAAGTGCCATCTTTTGGGTAAAAATACAAAAGCACATACTTCCCGTGGAACTGAGACAGACGGATTACTTTTCCATTTTGATTCTTGGCAGAAAAATCTGGGACCTGCTGACCGACAGACAATGCAAAAGCAAAATTGCCCATCAGTGCGAATAACACTAAAACTTTTGAAAGCCATCGACCGAGTAGAACCAAAGCTGCAGCCATGACTGACATCATGACTGCAGAAGGTCTCAAAGTCACCTTTGATATAGTTAACTTTACATTAGTCGTTTTGGTGGACCACCACGAGTGACCAAACTCACAATAAAACTGATGACCGCAAGGACCAAGAAAACTCCCAAAAGCCATCGACCAATTTCAATCGACAAGCCTGCAAAGCCAGTAGCTCCCAGAAGCAATGCGACCAAACCAATAACAAAAAATGTGATTGCTGCTCTTAACATAAAAAATTTCTCCTCTGACCGATGTAGTGAGCAATAGCCCTGCCAAAATATTTCCTGATCACACTCAACTCAGCCACCCTTGAGTTGCAGGTTCTAGCACGTGGGGCAAAAATCATAATTGTCTTGGGGAATTTATCCACATGGTGTACAAGCAAACTCAATCAAGGAGGTCCGTTATGGCAAAAGTCCTAATTATCGAAGACGATGCCGATGTGGCAGAAATGAGTTCCGCGTTCTTCCGACAGAAGGGACACGAAACTCTGACATCCGATGATCCTCAGAATGTTCTTGATACCCTCTCCTCTGGAAAAATGAAATGCGACGTGATCATCTGCGATTATAAAATGCCGCAGATGACAGGCATTGATTTTGTCAAACGCAGTCAAGAGCTCGGCTTACGCCATCCGATCATCATTATCACATCCAACCGCGCGGTTGAAACAGCCATCGAGGCCATTCAAGCGGGAGCTTATGATTTCGTTGTCAAGCCGCTGCACTTTCCTCAGCTTTTTATCTCTGTAGAAAGAGCTCTTCACTTTTCAAATTTAAAAAATGAAAATCAGCTACTCAAAGAAGTCCTAGGCAATCAGCAATCCAACCTTTTCCCAAACATTATTGGCAAAAGCCAAAGTCTTCTGCGAGCTCTTGACTTGGTTAAGCGAGTCGCCCCAAAAACGTCCAATATTTTTATCTCTGGCGAAAGTGGCACGGGGAAAGAAGTCATCGCCAAAGCCATCCATCAAATGAGTCCTCGCGCAAAAAAACCTTTCATTGCCATTAACTGCTCTGCGATTCCAGAAAATCTGCTGGAGTCAGAACTCTTCGGTTATGCAAAAGGGGCCTTTACAGGAGCTGCGGACAAGAAGGTGGGTCTTTTTGAAGAAGCCGAAGGGGGGACTTTGTTCTTGGATGAAATCGGTGACATGTCTGGCACACTACAGGCCAAGCTCCTGCGCGTCTTACAAGAACGAAAAATTCGACGTATCGGAGAAAATCAACAGCGCGCCATCGACGTTCGCGTGCTCTCAGCAACCCATAAAAATTTGAAAAAAGAAATTCAGCTAGGACACTTTCGTGAAGATCTTTTCTTTCGCTTGAACGTCATTCCCATTCACCTGGTTCCACTGCGTGAGCGTCGCGAAGACATTCCACCTCTGGCTGACTTTTTCCTGAAGAAATTTTCAGTCTTAAATGGTGTCCGCCTGGCTGGTTTTTCCAAAGAGGCCACCGAGTGGCTAATTGGTCGCCCATGGCCCGGCAATGTGCGAGAGCTGGAAAATACCATTGAAAGAGCGGTGGTCTTGTGCGAAGGCGATCGAATCGAGAAAAAAGATCTTTATGATCTCCAAGACGAAGCTAGCTCAGCACCCGTCCCCGGTCTTGAAGGAGCTCGCCCCGATCTCGCCGCCGATCGAATTATGACTTTGGATGAAGTGGTGAAGTCCTATGTCAAATTTGCGATTGCAAAAAACAAAGGTGCCAAAGAAAAAACAGCCAAGGATCTGGCCATTGACCGAAAGACACTGTACCGCAAACTTCAAGAGATCGACGGAGAACAGCTCCAGTGATGAACGAAGACCTGGCTTTGCTTCCAGCAGATGCCATAAAAAAATACCTCACCCGTCGACAACAAGACCTCGAGGTCTGCCAACAAGCGTTGGCCTCAAGAGATTTTTCACGACTGGAAATGGTGGGCCATAAAATCAAAGGCAATGGCGCGAGCTTTGGCTATCCGGAGCTTTCTCAGCTCGGAGAAGTTTTGGAAGAAAGCGCCAAATGTCAGAATCAAACTCTTGCTGAGGAAAGCATTCGTCGATTTAAAGACTGGATGTCCCATCAGCATGAGGCAAAAGAGAACACCTAAATCCCCAACTGCCTCTGAAGACAGAACAGGCCCGAAAAATTTGGCACTCACATTGCTTCCTTAAAGAAGAGCAGCACAAAAGTGTTTTTCTTTAACTTTCCATTTCACCACAAGGAGGTCTCATGGAAGCAAATACAACCAAAGAAACCAAAATGAATAATCCAGCACCATTTAAAGGACTGGGCGAAAAGGTCAAAGAAGGCGTGAAGGACGTTGCAAAATCCGTAGAAGACGGCAACCCGTCCTGGAGATACGCTGAGGTCACAGAAAAAGCTGAAGATGCTTATGCCTCGGCTGTCGACTCTATTAAGAGACACCCCTACTACACCTTAGCTGGAGCAACCGCACTGGGCTTTGTTGCCGGCTTTCTGTTACGACGACGGCACTAAGCCAAACCGGTTGTGACCTGTAAATTGATAGTGCTGGCGATCCGAGACGGGATCGCCAGCTGGGGTTCCGCCTGTGTTTCCCCATAATATCTTGAAACCACATGGATTTTTGCTGTCACTATCCATTCTGTGATCACTGAGGGCCATTTTTTGTCCCAAATGCGAAGGTTGATCATTTCCCCTGCCCGAGCCAAGAGCCCCATTCACTGAACAATCCAATGAAATATCAGATGCTTACCAAATTTCTGTGATTTGGCCCCAGGCTTGCTCTAACCAAATTCGTAAAGTTTTAAAATAAATTTAAACCACGAAAAGGATAGAAAATGAAAACACCGATGAGATTATTGAAAGTATGTCTTCTGCTTCCCCTGGCATTTCTAGTCATCAACTGTAACCGGTCTTCTGATAACAATAATCAGAACGGCACCGTCTCTACGGCAGGATACCGCATGGTGGGCAACACTTGTTATTCCAACAATGGACAAACACCTGTCGCCTCTACTTACTGCAGCCAGTACAACAATGGTTATGGCACCGCCGGAGGTTATGGAACCACAGGGCAAATGATCAACGGTTATTGCTATGTCAACGGACAGAGAATGCTCGACAACAGTTATTGCTCGGGAACAATGGGAAATACCGGAGGATATGGTGCCCCAATTTCTCAGTCTTGCCTTGGCACCTACACAGACACCAACGGGACCCAGGGAACCTGTGATGCCAGCGGAAATTGCCGTGGTTACTTGATGTATACCTATCCAGGGCACCAACCTGTTCAATGTATGTAATTTTCAAAACCTGAATGAGAGCTATTTTTCAAGAATAGCTTGAATCTCCCGCCTTCTTCGAATAACCCAACCCCCTGAACAAATTTTTTCAGGGGGTTTTTTATGATGCGACGACACATGTTCTTGGGCCTTGTTCTTTTCACCAGCCTCATCGCCCTCCAACCAAACTTGGCTTCAGCTGCTCCTCAGGATCAAAATGCCTTGGATGAGTTGAATCCATTTGACCCCAATATCGAGCAAACTCTCCAAGAGCTTGACCAAGACTATGAGCAGGAGACGGGACTTCCCTCTCATTTAAACTCAGACTTTTTGAGACCATTTGATGCGACCTCTGGGTGCTATCGCCTGACTTGTACTGTTTATGCTCAGATCAGCAAGTCCGAGCAGTACGTGTATATTTATATCAATGGCAAACAGACTTATGCGTGGCCCGTATCGACGGGAGCCGATGGTTACGAGACTCCCAATTTAGATACCCACCCCAATGGCCGCATCTATGACAGCTACACCTCGACCAAATATCCGGGCGGCGATTATAATGGTTTAGGCAATATGCCTTATGCTGTATTTATCAAAGGTGGGTTTGCTATTCATGGTACCGGCCAGGGCAACTGGAGAAGGCTCGGCAGCCCCGCTTCTCATGGCTGCATTCGTTTACACCCCGACAATGCCAAGCTCTTTAATCGCCTCGTTCGACAGTATGGCATTTTCGATGTCTGGATCACTGTTCAATAAACAGCACCGTCATTTTCCAACCGCATGGGCTCAATGACTTCTTGAGTCCAAATATTCAAACTTTTGAGGGTTTCCTTCAGATTTTGCAAATTTCAATTGCTTGATCTGGGACAGCCAGATAGCAATGGTTCAAAGACAAGTTACCGTCGAATATAAGCTGGCAATAAGGGCTGGCGTTTCTACCGGGCTCCGTAAAGGCCTGACTATTTGGGGGATCGATGAAGTTGCATTTTGCTGCTGCTTTGGCTCTGATTTTTTCTTTCAATGCTTGGGCTGGCGGGCCAGCCTATCCAAAGACACCAGACGCGGAACTAACGCCAGGAACCCTTTGCACCTCACCCAATAGCTACCGCTATCCCGAAAAAGTTGCTTACTGTGAACGCAACGTGGACTCGGTCGTCAAACGCGGCGTGATTCACATCTACGACCAAAAATTGGGCTATCGAATTGAAACCATGGCTCGTACCGATTTTAAAATTGATCACTACATTCCCCTCTGCATGGGCGGCAGCAATGAAACTTCGAATCTCTGGCCCCAGCATCGAAGTGTTTACGAAATCACGGACCCTCTGGAACAAGAGCTTTGTGAAAAAATGGCAGATGGTCATTTAAGCCAAGCCAAGGCCATGGACCTCATGCGCAAAGCCAAGAATCACTTGGATGAAGTGGATGAGATTCGCGATTCTCTTAATTCACTGTAGAATTCTGTGAGTTCTGCGCCCATTTGATCCACAGATTTCTTTTCTGTGACAAAGGCGTGCTGGACATCCCCATTTTCTTTCGGGAGATCTTTTCAAGGGCAACAATCGCAGAAGGATAAAGAGTCTGATCTTTTTCCTTCAAAGCTTCAATAAAATGATTGGCTTCCTGTTTCTGCGGGGCCTGGGACAAACGCGATAGAATTTGGGCGCGAATCCAAAGACCCGTTTTCAAGCGGAAGTTTCTCTTTTCTTGAAATTCGCTCCAAAAAAATTGACGAACGTCATTGTCCATCTGCTCGGCCAAAACATCCACCGCTGCCGATCGCACCACCAGCGCCCTGTCCTGCAAAAGCTTCTCCGCGGCCGGCCGGGCCTTCAAGGGTGAAATTTCTTGCAAAGACAACAGAGCCGCATTTCTTAGAAACCACTCGGGGGCCTGCAGGGCCTCTTTCAAATCTGGAATTGCCTGATGCTTTTTGACTTTTGCAGCCAGAGTCAGAGCTTTCCACCGAGTAACCATGGACTCTTTGGCGCTTTTACTGAGCTCAATCAATTCCCCGTAGACCTGGTCTTTGCCTTTTTCTGCGACATTCAATCTTTGCGACTCTGGCAGAGACAAAATCTCCCGAGCCGTCAGATTTTTTGTCTGAGATTTCACTTTGGAGGGCGCGGCCAGAGACGGCAGGGTCAACAACAGACACAAAACAAACATCATCCGTGACATTTTTTTACTCGTTCTTTTTGACAAAGTTTTCGAATTCGCCCATCAAAGCCTTGTCTTCAGGCTTGACGGCTTCAAGGGCTTTGGCCTCTTGAAGAAGTTTATTTTCATCCACTTCGGTTCCCAGAGCCTGCTCTGGATTGATATCTGGAACATTGGCGGCAGAGATTCCCGCGGCTTCGGCCATCATCTTGTCCATGTCCATGGAACCCAATGATGCGTCATCTGCAGTCGGAACAGCAGCGGCTGGAGCTGCCGCAGCGACGGCTGTTGCCGCCGGCGCTGGAGCGGCTGGCGCTGCCGCCTTTCCATCACCAGCTGGTGCGGCTGGGGCAGAAACTTTTTGTTTTTCCACAGCAGCAGCAAATTCTGCCATCAAGGCATCATCAATCACATTCTCAACAGCTGGAGCTGGTTCTTCCGCCGCGGCTGGAGCTGCCGTGGCCTCGGCCTGCGGCGACGCTGGAACTTCTGGCGGAGTCGGTGCTGGCGCCTCAGACGGTGGCGCTGGAACTTCTGGCGGAGTCGGTGCTGGTGCCTCAGACGGTGGCGCTGGAACTTCTGGCGGAGTCGGTGCTGGCGCCTCGGACGGTGGCGCTGGAACTTCTGGCGGAGTTGGTGCTGGTGCCACAGACGGTGGCGCTGCGTCCTCTGCTGGAGGCGGCGTTGAAACTGTCCCCGCCGCGGCCGCTGGGGCTGGAGCACCGCCCTTAGCGGCTTCTAGCTCTTTTTGAAGTTTGGCATTTTGCTCTTTGTAAAATGAAAGGTCCGCAATGTCTTCGCTGATAATTTCATACTCGGCCAATTTTGCTTGAAGCTCTTTGAGTTTTGCTTCCAGACCGGATTTTTCTTCGCTCGACATCCCGCCCGCAGGCGCCGCCGCAGCCGCTGGACTATTTTTGATCTCTTCAATCTGTTTTTGTTTTTTCTCGAGCTCGCCTTTGAGTTTGGAAATTTCTTCAACCAACTCTTTGCCGCCCTCTCCGGAAACAGCTGCCGCTGAGGGGACCTGATTGGCTTTCTCAATAATTTTTTTCAAAGTTTCTTCGAGATCGCTGGGTAACGCCGCTCCCGCTGCACCTGGATCTTTTGCGATCAGAAAACTACGAATGGCCAAAAATACGACAGCGACGAGAGAAGCCCCGATCAAAACCTCGATGATCGTAGCATTGTGCTGCATGGTAAAGATCAGGAATTTGTCTATATTCACCGTCTTTATTCTGTCTGGTTGTGGGCAACGGGTCAAGTTGACTTAGCTGGACCTTGATCCAAGATCCATGTAGTGTGAACTCATTATGAGTCTTGATTTAATCATCAAAAATGCAACGGTTCTTCTCAATGAAAATGACAGCCCATCGGCCAAAGCCAAGAGCAAAAAAAACTCTGACGGCAAACCAAATCTGATCGAAGTCACCACCCACGTTGGGATTAAAGGTGGAAAAATTGTTCAGATCGGTTCAGAAAACACGCCTTCAGCCCAGATGATTGACGGCAAGGGGCTCCACCTTTTGCCAGGGATCATCGACAGCCAGGTGCATTTTCGAGAACCTGGAATGATGCAGAAAGAAGACCTTCAAAGCGGGACCCTCGCTGCCGCCCTGGGCGGAGTGACCTCAGTCTTTGAAATGCCCAACACCAATCCCGCCACGACCACCGCTGAGCTCTTCGCCGACAAGTTAAGACGGGCTCATGGCCGAGCCTGGGTCAATTATGGCTTCTACATTGGCGGATCGGCTGAAAACGTGGACCAACTGGCGGAGCTCGAAAAAGCTCCCGGCTGCAGCGGCATCAAGGTCTTTATGGGAAGCTCCACGGGCAGTTTACTCATTGATGATGAAGCAATTTTAGAAGCCGTTTTTCGCAAAGGCTCTCGCCGAGTGATCTTGCACAGCGAAGATGAAAAACGTTTGCGCGAAAGAAAACATCTGGCCTTGGAAAGTAAAGACGTCAGAACTCACCCTGTTTGGCGGGATGAGCTCACAGCGTTGACCTCCACCCAGCTGGCGGTGCGTCTGAGCCTTGAAACAAAAAGGCCCATCCATGTGCTCCATATTACCACCCAAGAAGAGATGGATTTCTTGCGAGCACAAAAAAGAAAAACCGACTTGATCTCTGTTGAAGTTCTACCTCAACACCTGACCCTGGCGGCTCCGGAATGTTATGAACGCCTTGGAACTTTGGCGCAGCAAAATCCTCCCATTCGAGAACAGCGTCATCAAGACGCTCTCTGGAAGGCCGTTCTGGATGGAACAGTGGATGTGCTCGGCTCAGATCATGCCCCCCACACTTTGGAAGAGAA
>PEZR01000140.1:8240-8382 GCA_002773975.1 Bdellovibrio sp. CG10_big_fil_rev_8_21_14_0_10_47_8 | reverse complement strand
AAAAAAGATGTCATGCAATTTCTATTGCGGCGAATAGAACCGTAATTTCAAGTTGGCGGAGAGGGCGGGATTTGAACCCGCGGTACACCTTTTGAGCGTACGAGCGTTTAGCAAACGCTTGGTTTAAGCCACTCACCCACCT
>PEZR01000140.1:3890-8003 GCA_002773975.1 Bdellovibrio sp. CG10_big_fil_rev_8_21_14_0_10_47_8 | reverse complement strand
CACCATCACGACCCAGCAAACAGACGGTTTTAACGCCCTTTTTTTGAGCAGCTTCGACGGCCCGGATGACATTTTCAGAATTTCCGCTGGTGGACAACCCGATCAAAACATCGCCTTTGCGAGCCAGGGCCTCCACCTGTCGCGAGAAAATATACTGAAATCCATAGTCATTTGAAACACAGGTGACGTGCGAGGCATCGCCCAAGGCCAAAGCTCCCAAGGGACGCCGGTCTTTGCGGTAGCGGCCGGTCATTTCCTCGGCAAAATGCATGGCGTCGCAGTGGCTGCCGCCATTGCCGCAAGAGAAAACGGTGGCTTCTCGTCGGTAGGCCTCGATCAAAAGCTTGGAAAATTCCGTGCATTTTTCAATCTGGGCAGGGTCTTGGAGGAATTGCCCCAGGGTCTTTTGGGCCTCTTGAAAGCAATGAATCCAGACATCTTTTGGTTGCATAAAGTCCTCGCTGATAGGGCTGACGTTACCGCGACCCAGAGTATTTTGCAAAAGGCCCCTCAGAGGAACCGGAAAATCTTTGCTAATCCTTGATTTCGAAGCGTGTTTTCGACTATGGTTGCCGAACTCTTTCGTCAAGTGCGGTCGTAGCTCAGCTGGATAGAGTACCTGACTACGAATCAGTGCAACTCAAAAGTTGCGACTGAGGATAGAAGGGTGGTTTCGAGGGTTTAGCGTTCACTGAATTTGACTCCCTTATCCATAGGGGGCATATAGGTGGCAAATAGTTCTAAAATTTAATTTCTACGTGCGGTCGTAGCTCAGCTGGATAGAGTACTTGACTACGAATCAAGTGGTCGGAGGTTCGAATCCTCCCGTCCGCACCAGTTTTTCATTATCTTCGTTTTACCAAAATTATAAGGTGGAGGAATGCCCGACGATCAAAACTGCTTTTTTTGCAGAGAACAAGCGCGAAGCTATGCTTCGGAACGAACTAGTTCTGGATATGTTTGTCAAAATTGTGGGAATTATGAAATCGGATCACAAACGCAGGTGGCTTATGCTAGGGGCAGTGAACAGCTTGGCCTGAGTCACAGCCTCAACTGTATCGCTCAGACGCTGAAGGATAATGACAGGGGGCTCGTGCCCATTTGGGTTTCCGATAAGGCAAGTAGTGTTGTTAACCGGCAGAGTACCGCCTTAATTTATCGGACACTCTATGACTTCAAAGATGTTCCTGTTCGCCATTCTGAAAAGCAAAATGAATTGTTAAAGTTGATGGCCAGGAGATTGTCTGACAAACACCCATTTGACGAGGTAACCATTGGCCGGACAGAGGCTTACAGGTTGAAAATTGCCGATGGCATCGAACTCTACGAATGGCTTTCGTTGATGATCAATGCCGGCCTGATCCTTTCAACACAGGTGGCGGCCATAAAGAAGAGGATGACTGGCGTGCAGAACTGGGATGAAGTTTTTTCAGCCTCGATAAAACTTACTCCCGAAGGCTGGAAAAAAATTGAAAGCTTTTATTCAAACATAAAATCTCGAAAAGCATTTATTGCGATGTCATTTCATGGTGATGACCGTGCCTCTACACAGATGGCAATTGAGGAAGCTTGCCGAGAGGCCGGGAATTGGGAGGCTTTTACAATTGATAAAAAGGAATATGTCGGGGGAATTACGGACGAAATTATTGCTTCGATTAATCAATCAAGATTTGTAATTGCGGAGTTCACCGGTGGCAATCCAGGAGTCTATTTCGAGGCTGGCTATGCTGAAGGAGCTGGTATTCCGGTCATACCGTTAGTCAAAAAGTCTGAGCTAGATGACGGAAAGCTGCACTTTGATATCCGACATGTTAATCATATTGGCTGGGAAAGTGCAGATGATCTTAAAAAACGATTAAAAGATCGGATTCAGGCAATCATCAGAGCGTAAAACAAAAATGTATTACGTTAGCCGTAGGACAAATTTTTCAAAAGAGACCCCCACGCCCCAAGGAAATGAAAAACTCGCCGTTGTAATAGGTGTCCTCTCTCACCGGGACCAGTTTTTGGCATAAAATTACCGCGAGGCGTAATTTATCCAAGGACTCTTACCTCATTTGTTGGTAGAATATCTCATGTGCCGCAACTCAAGCACTGTAGAAGCCCTAATAGAAGACTTCCCCTATGAACTGCACCAGGTATGTGGACCTGAGAATCAGCTTATCTGGATCGAGCGAGGGGTCAATCCAGACAATATTTTTGGGGACAAACGAAGGTCTGACTGGCCGTTCTCCCAAATCACGGCAGACCTAATCTGCCAGAAGGTGGCCGAAGGGTCATCGTTAAGTCAGGTGTGCCGCGAGCCGGGTTTCCCTACTTATAATATCCTTTGCCGTTGGAGACGAGAACATCCTGACTTTAATCAGGACCTCAAGCAGGCCTATGAAGACCGTTCCGAGTTTTTTCGAGAGAAGGCTCTGGAGGTGATCAAGGAACTTGATTCAGGGGGCGACATAGCTGCGATTAGAATGAAGCTTGATGTTCTAAGGTGGTCTTCTGAATCAGATCAGCGCAAAGGACATAAAAAGTCTTAAGGCGCTGAGCATTCTATAACCAGGAGAGTCCCCTTTTCTTATATTCTTAGAGCTTCTCGTCAGGAAGCTTGTTGATACCAAGATCTTTCATCACCAATTGCTCAAATTCCTTCTCAGGTAAGGCCTTAACAAGATTCCCAGAAATGATCAGGGCTGGAGTTGCCAGTTGATTCTGTTTGTACACAGAAACACTGTGGACTTCGATAAATGCAGAATACCCCGCGCCAAAACGACCATCACCAGTTTCTGTTTTTTGGGGTGTCTCTTTGCTCGATAAATGAAAGACGACTTGAGGGAGTCCTTTTCCCTGGAGTCGGGCAATTTCTTTTTCAATTTCATGATCGAAGCCGCCAAACCCACCCTCTATCTGAAGCTTACCAGGAGACGAGTAATAGACTGACCTTATCTTAAAGCCCTTTACGAAAATTTTTTTATTGATGGAAAGAATTTTCTGATCTTGGTGGATGCTCTCCGACGGCTTAAAGCTTAAGAATCCATTTTTTTTAAGAATTTCTGTTTCATGCTCGGCAACAGACTGAAGTATGGCTCTTCGTGTTTCAAGCCTCTGCTCTTCTTTATCTGCCTTAGCTTTGGCCAAGGCATTGTCCTTGGTGCAAGAACTTGCGCATCCATAAAACATAGCTACAAAAAGAAGTAATACTATCCATCCACCATAAGCTGATTTTGTTCGGGTCATCTCCATAAGTCCTCCAGAGTAAACCTGTAGAGCAATATCTATTCCAGCGCCATTTCGTATAGGCTACTGCGCGGAAGCATATACCACGTATGGAATGCATACCTGTCTACCAAATTGACGTTTTATACCACGTATGAAAAGAACGGAGTCGCTGTTTTCATACCATATACGGTATGACCAAGAGAATACAGCCTCCTAGGAGATATAAGAATGCCGCTTTTCAGAAAGCTCTGGGTGCTCACTGTAAAAAACTTAGAATAAAAGCTGGGTATTCCATTGACCGTATGTATAGAGAAGGCGAGTGCCTAGGTCCGGGAACGATCCAGCGTTTGGAGACAGGCTCAAATGACGTTCATGTGTCAGTTCTTCTCAGGTATGCTCAGGTGTTGGACATTGAGCCTGCAAAACTTCTTTCATTTAAATTTAACTGGAAACTTGAATAGTGACAGCCCTAATTACGACGGGAAGGATATTTTTATTCAATTTATATTTTGGCCGCTGAATCTCGGGCGGCAACAGAGCTGCCTCATATTCGTCGATCGCGTCTCTTTTTTGCCTTTCCACATTTTCAGGGGCGGCAATAAATTCTATGTAGCCACGCTCAAAAAGAAATTTTAGAGACTCATATAGCTCAAGATTGATACCGGCTACTAAGTCATATTCTTTACCTATGACAGTCAGTTTGAAAGTACAGTCCCCCGTCAAATAGAAGTAATTCAGTCGTAGTTTCTGGGGAGTTAGTCCATTGGGAAAATTTGTTAGATGCGCGAGTAGGTCTCCTGGTCGATCATGAGCAGAGACCCAGGCACCGGAATCTGTGGGCCTGGCGCCATTGAGCCAAAGACAGCTTTCGCGTTCATATTAAATCAAGGACCGACCACT
>PEZR01000140.1:0-3866 GCA_002773975.1 Bdellovibrio sp. CG10_big_fil_rev_8_21_14_0_10_47_8 | reverse complement strand
TTCCTTGTGTTAATCCATTTCATGGATATTGTGGACATAAACTTTGCTCTTTGTGTAACCTCTCTTGTGAACCCATTTCTTTTAAAAACATGGGAACAAAATCCATAATATTATCGACCCTCCAAAAACATTGGATTGACCTGAAAAAACCTGGAAGGGCGGCCAACGCCTTTGTCCAATTGCTTCATTTCTCGCACATAGTTTCTTTCCTCTAAAAGTTTCAGAACCTTGGAGATCTCTTGGGCTGTCGACATCGAGGATTTGAAGCGCCTATGGCAGTCATTGAACGTAAACTCGGCAAGGCCATTGCTCCTTATCCATTCCAGAACCCGCTTTGCGTTCTGCAGGTCATGATTTTCAGAGGCAAGACCATATGCGACTTTGGCATGTGGAATTAGGTAGTCGCCGATTGCAACTGCGCTACGAATGGTATCGACGTCAATTTCATGTTTGACATAAGACCCAGGATATTTTGAGACGTGAAGAGCCCCACCGACTCGTAGAATATTGCCCATTCTTTTTCCGCCCCAGTCCTTAATGTCTTCGAGCTTTCCGCCGGGGGCGAGCATTTTTTCGTTGGCTTTCCATGCGTCATCATAAATTTTTCGGGCTTCGTGGCTGAGAGAAAGTGTAATCATTTTGTCCACACCTCATTGATGGGGCTAGAAGTTAAAATATTTTCGATCATCGCTGAATAGCTGCTTAACAGTTTTGGCTCGATCTCGTATTCAACACCAGTTCTGAATCCCAGTGGAGATCGCGGAATTGTATAAATAAATCGACTCAGCAGTCCGATTGTTTTGAACTCTGGTCTGTCGCTCAGTTTCGACAGAACGGCGGGCTGAACAGTTGCGCCAATTGTAAGGCATGGCTCATTCATTTGGACTGGTTCCAGCGTATTTTTTCGATCTACGCGAACCGGGGACCGAGAATAGGATTGCAAGAAAAGATCAAAATTCGGAACGCCTTTGCTGTATCGGCCACCGATATTTTCAAAAAAACCACCTTCGTCGGATAGCAAAGAGAGTGTCGAATCGTTTTCTGCCATCACTGAAGCAAGCTTTTCTGGAGTTACGTCGGAAACAACAATCCTTGGTAGAAATACTTTTTCGGGCTTTGAGATCTCGAGTTGATCTATCTGAGCAAAAAGGTCGGAGTCTTTGCCCGGGTCTGCACCAATTCTTTTTCTCAGCGCCGAAATCTGAGCTTCAATACTTTTGATTCGAGCCCCATTTTTCCTAATTTCCGGTGTGGCTTCTTGCTGAAGTTTGCTTTCATATTCAAAAATTGGCGAGAACAGAGTTTTAAAAATATAAGATTTTCTATTCCCAGGCTCTAGGACCGCTAGAACCCAAAGAGGATTCGGCTCTGCGAATACGCTAGAAACTTTGATGAAATATTTGCCTTGGCTCGCGGTGCTAATTGCGGCCAATAGAAGCATTCCAACTAGGTCGTAAGGAACTTCGGCGGCTTTGGATAGCTGATCGGCAAATTGCTCGATTTCGGTCGGAAATATATTTCTAGGGAACTCGGGGACTAAATGGTCTTCGAGAGAAATAATTTCGTTCCAAGGTTCGTTCTCCTTTGCAATCGGGCCATTTCCATACGCCAAGGCATTTTCGAGCTTCTCGTTAAGGGCGTCGACTTCCCAAGGTGGTTGGCACCTTGGATTCCAATGCTCAAGAAGAAGTTCTAAAGCTTCGTTTTTGGAGAGTCCAAAATCTCGGACAACTCGACAGCAGAGCTGATAAGTAAGCAGGTCCCCCGCATTACCCTCGACAGCGGGGAGATAATTTTTTAAGAACAAAACAATTGATCCGTGTTCGCTCTCGATGTTTGATCCTGACTTCAAATTTGGATTTTTTCCGTAGCTAAAGTTCTCGAATAAGGTTAACGGGAATGGCGGAAGTAAATTGCACATAATTTTCAACCACGAATCAGTTGGTAAAAATAACCGCTGGGATGGACGGCTCCGATGCCCATTACGAAACCACCGTCTGCTCGGATATCTATGTCCAAAAATAGGCCACCAATTTCAATTTTGACTTTATTTTTGATATGCGAGGCCATTGCCGGATACATGTAATACCAGTGTTGTCCGCGATGAGTTTTAACTTTCACGGCAGTATCCAGAAGATTTTGTTTTGCCCACTCAACGGCGGCAGGTGAGTCTAAATCGACAACAACCAATTGAGATATTTTTCCGGTTACAATTCCGATTGTATTTTCGCTGTATTTGAACCATTTTTCTAATTCTTGAACCGTGGCGAGTCTTGATTGGTACTCTTTCCATTGGATATTTGGAAATTTCTGTCCAAACGGAACTGGTATTACTGAAAGCCCACTGCTAATCATTAATTTCGCAAGTTCAAATCTTTCCTCGCGGGTTTGTGGACGTTTGTATGCGACCCATTTTTTAATTGGGCAGTTTTCGTTGGAGCAGTTCGGGCATTGTATTGCCTGCTGTGAGAAATCATTATTCATGATTCCCCCCAGCGCTTTTTCTATTGCTTGTCCTGGCAGCGACGATAGGGCAAAGATTGTCGATCCACGCTGTTACATCGGTCTCACGCCAGCCAATTGAGTAGCCGCCTAGCTTAAGACGTTTTGGAAAGTTGCCTGCCTTTTCTAATCTCCATAGAGTTGATCGGCTTAGTCCAGTAATTTTTTGTAGTTCTTGTTCTCGAATGATTCGTGCCAAGTCTGCCTCCTTTGTTTCAGGAGGTCACAATATTTAGGTTTTATTTTTTAAGATAAGCTGTAGAAATGGCCCTATTTTTGGTTAACCACTGCGTTGTAAATCACGGAGCCGAGGGTTTGATTTGGGACTTTGTAATCGACAATTTTTAAATAATTTTCAAACATTTCAAAGACTTTGCCGCTGTAAGAGCCTTCTGTCAGTTTGGATGTGGCTGTGTTGTGCGTAATAGAAACAGAAAGGCCATTCAAAATTCTCGCTTCAACAAGAAGGGAGATAAATTTTTTAAGGGCAGCATGTTGTTCATTTCTTCCTGGAGAAACATCAACACCATTGCTCCAATCTGTGTAGGTCTTTACTTGGTTTTCAAGGTTCGCAATATACTCTTCCTGTGTTCGCGCCTCTGTGCCGACTGAACATTGAGTAAAAATTCTATCTATGTTTGTGCGACGCCTCTTAAAGCTGGGTATACTTGACTGGAGCAGTTTCTTTGCCCTTTCGGCCATTTTTATAAAATGTTTTTTTACGTAAGCCTTGGTGAGATCCTTTTTAACGAGTCGAACTTTCGTTTTTTCGCTTTCATCGCCAACAAAAAAAAGTGCAGTTTGTTCCGCTTGCTGATTTATTTGAATAGTTATTATCGCCGCCCGTATCAGTTCAGCGGTTTTTTCTTTGGGGCTTGAATTTTCTGTTTTCAATAGATCTAATACTTTTCGGACGATGATATTCGTTTCAGAAGATCTAATAGCTATTGGTATTTGAAAGTTGCTCATTGGACATGTTGATCTCATTTGAAATCAGCTGACACAAGCAATTTTGCCACGATTCAAGAGCTTTCCGCTTCTCATCATCATAAGAATGTCGATCATAAACATTAGTTATAGATGAGTCTGAGTGATTCAATAGCTTGCTAATAACTAGGCGTGAAACACCGAGGCCTGCCATCGTGGTAGCAGCAGTTCTACGAAAATCATGACCAACAAAATCAATCTTGGTAAATACTCGTAATCTCAAGATTGCTTTCTGGGGACTTTGAAAACATCTATTTTTGTTGATCCGACAAGGAAATACCCAAGGAGACAAAAATCTATTCGGGCTCTGAAGGCCAATTATGCCAAGCATTTCTCCGGTTGACCTGGACCCCAACTTAGAGCCACGTTCAGAGAGA
>PEZR01000082.1:11446-14047 GCA_002773975.1 Bdellovibrio sp. CG10_big_fil_rev_8_21_14_0_10_47_8 | reverse complement strand
GGGGGCATGGAATGGATTCCAAGGTGGCGAGGCCGTAAGCTCGAAATTCTTATGGCACTCATCTGTTGCGTGGGTTTTGCGGCAACGGGATATTCGCTGTTGTTTTCAACAAAAGACGCAAATGAAAATACAGAGCCAATGAGCATTGGCGCTGTCCGTCCAATGGGCTCTGATATTCGTGTTATGACCGAAACCGATCAAGTTTGGAAGCCTGTCGCCAGAGACACGAGTGTTTTTGAAAACGACAAAGTCTATACCGGTCAGAACTCTCAAGCCAAAGTGGAGCTCAAGAATAACGGGAAGCTCACGGTCGAGCCCAATAGTCTCATCGTGATTTCAGATACGACCGGCAAGCAAACTGTTGAGCTCACGAGCGGTGGACTATTGGCTGAGACAAAAGCGAATGAAATTCTTTTCATTAAATTTAAAAACAAAGAAATCAAGATTTCGGCGGGGGACAAATCCACGTTCAGGGTTTCATCCCATGATAAGGCCACACTGAAACTGCTCGTTCTAACAGGTGAAGTGCAGGTCGCCAGAAATACGAGCAGTCCCGTGGCTACGATCAGAGCAAAAGAAGAACTTGAAATCTCAAATAATGGTTCAGTCCCAGTGTTTTCTTCGATAATTCTAAATAGTCCAATGCCGGGCGAGAAAAAGTGGAGCAGAACTCAAAACCTTGAGTTTAAATGGAGCCGTAGTAAGCCGGGGCCAGTTTTTATTGAGCTCTCAGGTCAACCCGATTTTAAAAACAAGGTCGTGTCAGAAAAAATTGACGGTGAGATCGGGATTCTTAAAGTTCCCCAAAAAGGCATCTACTTTTGGCGGGTGGTTGATGCCAAGGATTCAAGTCAACAAAGTCCGACCTCCAGCTTTTCACTCCTAGAGCTAACCCCACCCGTTGTTCCTTTGGTGTCATCTGTTGAGATTGAAACAAATGCAAGTCACGAGAGCCTCAGAGATGTGAAGTTTACCTGGAATGATATGATGGCCAGCGACTCTTATGAACTTGAGCTGTCACGAGATAGAAACTTCCATTCCCTCGAATTGACAAAAGCATCTGACTCGACGTCCGTTTTGGTTTCGAATTTAAAGCCGGGCGATTACTTTTGGAGAGTCAGATCTGTCGAGCAAGGTCGAGAGTCTTTAAACTCAAATACGGGCAGAATCCATCTTATTGAGAAAACAAAGACGTTGGCAGAAAGGGCACTGCCAGAGCGAAGCGTTGCTTCCGAAGAAACGTCGCCTCGAACATCGTTCTCACGGCAAGATCCTGAATTTTGGTTGTGGGGAGGTGTGGGAGAAAACTATCAATATTACGAACAAAATGTTCCAAGTCTTTCCGGAGCGGCTAAGTTTCAAAATGTCCAGGGCCCAACACTTTATCTGTCTGTCGGTACACAAGGAAAAAAAATTGGGGCTGAGTTCACTCACAAAGAAACCCCTGGTGAAATGAAAGCTCCTGCTGGCGCCAGCATCACGAACGGAAGTTTTATTTGGAAAACTTTGACGGCCGAGGGGCTTTATAAAATTGATGATTCCAACTTTAGAATCAGGGCGGGAATGCAGTACCATATGATGCCGTTTATGGTCTATAACGCTACGACCTCGGCACTCGATATCAAATCAAACTCGCTGATGCTCGCGACCATTGGCTTTGATAAGATAGTGCCAATTTCAAAAAAACTCAGAGGTGAGTGGTTGATGAGGTATCAGTATCCGATCAGCTCGGGAACAAACAGCAATGACAGTTTTACAGTGAGTCCTATTTTTGCTTTCGATGGCTCTCTTGGCACTGTGTACAGTTTTGGAGAAAACTTTCGTTTGGGTCTTTTTTGGTACGGGCAATATCATTATTACAAGTTCAGTTACTCAGGATCAACTAGCTTCAGTGGAGAGCAGACCTTGTTGTACTCCAATGCGGAACTCAGGCTGGGATTTGAATTTTAGAAGTGTCTTGAATCGAGTCATCGATGACTCAATTTGGTCCAGTGAAGACATAGATCGCGCCGTCTTTCTCAATTGAGATGATTAATTTTGGTGAAAAAAATACCGATACATCAATGGTATGTTAAATTCTCGAGGATCTGCTCAGCTAAAGATAATGTTAAGTGCACTCGCGCTGGTCTTCATCGCAGGTTGTGGAAACCTCGACAACGTTGTCCAACTTGATTTTAAGTCTCCGGACTCTCAGGGGGCCACAGTAACCAGTAATCCGGGTGTCGGGCTGCTGTCGGCATCAGGCACAAAAACCTCGGGGCAATTTAAGTTTGAGGGCAGCATTGGCAATCAAGTCCCAACGGTCGTCCAAACAAGTGGAGCATTTAAATTCTATGGTGGGATTTCGGGCGAGGTCCTGTCGCGATGAAAAACTGGAAAGCCATTTTTATCATCAGCGGGATCTTTTTTGTTGCAAGCCGAGGCTTCGCAGCTCCCTCGGGACTGACCTTGCAGGGCCGTTTGGTCAAAGACAATGTGGCAGTGACCGGTGCTGTGACACTGACCGTGTCAGTGACCAGTCCCAATGCCGATCTTTGTTTGCTGTATGAAGAGACCCATAACTTTACACTGAGTGCAACAGATGAAGGTATTTTCAGTGTG
>PEZR01000082.1:9527-11408 GCA_002773975.1 Bdellovibrio sp. CG10_big_fil_rev_8_21_14_0_10_47_8 | reverse complement strand
CTTAGCCATTGTGGATGTGTTCAGTAACACAGGTTCAGCGATCAATGCGCTGAGCTGTTCGGGCTCAGCAGCGACAAGCTACACACCATCGGCCAGTGATAGTCGTTATGTTTATCTCAGTTTTTCAACCACTGTGGGTACCGTGGCCTTTACTGATCCTTATGTCGTGCAGTCAGTGCCGTACGCACTTGAAGCTGAGCGATTGGCAGGAAGAACTTCGAGTCAATATCTGCAAACGATCACAGCTCTTGAGGGGACCCCCGGAACGACTCAAACCCGAGTGAGTCGTGTTTTTGACACGGACTATGCTTTGCTGGATGCGCTTTTAAATGGAACATCAACCCAGTACATGACTTCGTCAGCGACCGAGGGGACGACGCTTCCGGTGCTCACCGGCAATCCGGCGACCTTGTCTGCGGGTAAGATTTGGTATGATGGTGGAAGTTTAAAATATTACGACGGTGTGTCTACTTCAGTTAAAACGTTGGGGACAGCCTCTGGCTCAGGGACAGTGACCAGTGTTGCAACAGGAACAGGATTAACCGGAGGCCCGGTCACGACGACAGGAACAATTTCTTTGGCATCAGGTGTGATTGCAACACCTGGGACCTACCAATCAGTAACGGTGGATACCTATGGCCGTGTGACTGCGGGAACAAGTCCAACGACAGCTGGAGGATATGGAATTACCGATGCAGTGATCAAAGGTGGACAGGCAGGAGCTCTGGTTGTTGGAACCAGTGACGGGAACTCGCTGACGTTAAACACCAACAATACTGCAAGAATGACTGTTCTGTCGGGGGGCAATGTTGGTATTGGTACAGCCTCACCTGATAAATTGCTTACATTTTCTTCTGGCGTGAGTAATCAAACCATAGGCGTAGATGATACAGGGCTCTACCTGAGCCGCACTTCAGACGGTACTTACAATGCGAGCATTACTCGCGATTCAACCGGCACAGTAGCTGCTGTAAATATTGGCTATAATACGGTCGGTGGGCGCCATGTTTTTAATCGCAATGGTTTGATTATGGCAAGCATCGGAAACTCGTCCACAGCTGTCGATGCTTCGGGCGTACTTTCTATCCGGGCATTGACGTCAACTACCGCTGTAACTGGTCTTTCAAATAGTCCAATCAATATTACAAGTGATGATGCTTCTGGCGGCGTCAGCGGAATTATTTTTAATCGCACAAATCGCACAAGTGCCGGCAGCAATGCCATTAGTGTTTGGCAATACAATGCAACTGAACTTGCTCGCATGACAACAGAAGGCAATTTAGGGATCGGGACGGCATCACCAGTCGCTCAACTTGAAGTTCAGAAAAATTCATCGGGTGCCACAGTCGATGGCTTAATTCTCTCTAACCGCACAGCGACAGCTGTTAATACTGGTGTTGCACTTCACTTTGTTCCAAATGGCGCCGCTGGAGTCACGCGGGCCGCAACTATCGAATCCGTACAATCTACATCTGGAAGCTATGCCGACTTAAGATTCTATACAGCTCTTGGAAACCACTCAGAAAAAATGCGTATCGACCCGACTGGCAACATAGGAATAGGGACGACGGCACCTGGCCGTTTATTGCATGTGAATGGCCCAATGAGAATCGCAGCCGCTGCTTTGCCGGGCACGCCAGCCACAGGTGATGTCGCAATCGACTCAGGAGATTCAAACAAATTGAAATGGTACAACGGTTCTGGCTGGCAGACAGCTGGTGGCAGTGGCGACTTTATGAAAGACGGTTCTGTGGCCATGACGGGTACTTTAAAAATGGGTGACAATGCTATTTATGGTAGTGCCGCATCTGGTGGCGATCTCACTCTAGATTCAACAACTGATGCGACAAAAGGAGATGTATTTATTGCTCCAACAACAGG
>PEZR01000082.1:8729-9512 GCA_002773975.1 Bdellovibrio sp. CG10_big_fil_rev_8_21_14_0_10_47_8 | reverse complement strand
TACCACAAACCCAGGTTTTAAATTTGAAATTTCAGATGCCAATAACTCGATTCAATTTCGTATGCGTCGTACAGGCACATCGGCGGCGTTTGCTGACTGGGGTGTTGATTCAGTAAAAGGCATCAGTTTTTGGCCTGACGGGTACGGTACAACTTCAACAAATCCAAAAATTGTTTTTAATCCCAACGGTGATGTCGGCGTTGGAACAACTACGCCTGGATACAAACTTGATGTGAATGGAGACATTCGAATCGCCAATGCCTCTAGCCTCTATATTGGAACGACTGCAATGTGTGATAATACCGGATGTACGGCAGCTCCCTCAGATGTTCGGTACAAAAAAAATATTGAGCCATTGGAAAACTCTTTGGAGAATGTTTTAAAACTCCAGGGAGTCGGCTACGACTGGAAGGACCAAGAGCAGTTTAACGATAAACACCAAATTGGTTTTATCGCTCAAGATTTAGAGCAGGTTTATCCTGAGGTCGTCAAAACTGACAAAAAGACCGGTTTCAAATCCGTCATGTACGATAAACTTGTGGCGCCACTCGTAGAAGCTTTTAAAGCCCTTGTGGCTCGGCTAAATGATACGGATGGAAGGGTCGCTGCTTTAGAGGCTGAAAACGCAGCCAAAGGCCGCGAAATCAGTTCAGTAAAAATGGACAATGAACAATTGAAAAAAGAAAATGCTGCTATTAAAGCAAGACTCGATCAGATCGAAAAAACACTGACATCAAAATAGCCTGGATCCATTTTCGGGCCAAGGTCATGGCAGATGGTAGA
>PEZR01000082.1:8378-8703 GCA_002773975.1 Bdellovibrio sp. CG10_big_fil_rev_8_21_14_0_10_47_8 | reverse complement strand
ACGGGCTCCTTGCCCAGCAGAAAGTCATAGGTCGAGCTGGACCACCCACTACGAACAGCGGCCCGAGCCTGTCCCCAACGTAGCAGCCTGGCTGGAACGGCCAACCAACCGCTGGCGGGAGCGTTTGGCAGATAAGCAACAAATCGATCACCCAAATAGTGTTGGTAGACTCTGTTGCCAATAATAAAACGAGAAGTGCGGTTGTCGCGAACATAGTCAATGCCAATGCCCACAGAAATTTTTTCGATGCCCTGTTTTTCGACCCACTGACCAAGGCGACGGATGTCCTGACCCCATTCGGTGTCGGTGTCGACCAGATAGCGGG
>PEZR01000082.1:1059-8343 GCA_002773975.1 Bdellovibrio sp. CG10_big_fil_rev_8_21_14_0_10_47_8 | reverse complement strand
ACTGAGGAAAACTGCAAAACCAAAAGGGCCGCCAGTGTCCAGCCAGCTACGGGTAAAATCTTTTTTGGCAACAGATTCATTGCCCGTGTGAGAGTTCGGCTGACCAAAATAAAAACCGCCGGCAAAAGCGGAATCAGATATCGTGATCCGGTATTTCCAGAATTCAAAAAAATCAAAACAAAGGCAAAATAGAGCACCCAAGATAAAAGCAGCACATCAACAAAGTGTTGTTGCAACCAGGATCTGCTGGTGAGGGCTGTTGTTTTTGTCTGTGCCCACAGCCATTTTGCGGCCAAGCCGGAGGCAGCAAGAAACAGAATCAAAAAGGGCAGGGGATTTTTAGCAAAAAAACCAACCGGGTAATAGGTCAACCAGCTGGTCATTGAGCCTTCGCCCATAAAATAGCCAAAGGCCCCCGGTCTTAGCAGTTGCCAGAAAAGACCATAAAAATAGTGAGCCAGCGGACGGGTGATTGGCCAATGTGCTAGCTGTACAATCCAATTCATTTGCGCAGCAATGCTGCTCCGGGTGGATTGCAGAGTTTGTTTCATGTCGGCAATTTGTTCCGACATGGGATAATTCCACAGATGGTAGAGATAAAACAGATAAACAGTTGTCAGGCTGACAGCAAAAACAACAAGAAAATTTTGCCCGTACTTTTTCAAAGCTCTCTCAAATAAAAACCCGTGAACAAAGTAAGCCACAATTAAAAATGGCAACAAGGTAGTCATCGAGTGTTTGGTTAAAAGCGCCCCAGCCAAGGTCAAACCCAAAAGGCCGGCATTTTTCCAAGTCATGGTGTTCAAAAGCCGAATCAGGGTCCACAAACAGAGCAAAACAAAAAATGCCGAGGGCACGTCCATGGTGGTGAGCCGGCCATGGGCTAAAAAAAACGGCGAAGAAATAAAAAATGCCAGGGCCAAAAAGGCCGTCTTTGAATCATAAAATTTGCTGCAAAAAGAAAAGAGCAGGTAACCCAAAAAAAGAGTCAATAGAATCGCCGGAACACGAGCCGCTAAAAGAATTTTTTCCGGGGGGACATTTTTTTGTCCATAAATAAAATTCTCTCCGAAGTAAAAAGCAAAGTCTGAGACATTTTGTCGAACGACGTTGTCGATAAAATGGCTGGCGGGTTCAAGATTCATAAACAACAAAGGCAGAGCGACCAGGTCTCGCATCAGCGGGGGGGGTTCAAAGCCGACCTTAAAGGTCTGCTCTTTCAGAATAAGATCGCCGACACCAACCATCAGATTTTCATCGGTGGTGACCGTGTCGTCTTTCACGCTGTCGACCATCAAAAGGCCCATGACCAGAAGAGCTAGAATTGGCAGCCAGATTTTTATTTTTTTCATCTGAGAATGATTATGACCCAAGTTGGAACCTGGGTGAACTGGACTAGACTCAACGAGGATCATTGATTGTGGTTGGGTGCGTGTTCACACGGTCATTGAGATCACTAGGCGCTTGGTATGGCTGTGTAGCTCTTTGACCCATTTATGTTATGACCTTGTCCATCAATGCCCCAATCGATGTTTGAATTGAGACCTAGGCGATCTCAGAGCATGAATACTTGGCCAAGTTGTTGCTTTGTTACCTCCTGAGTCTTCGATTCTGAAGCTCAGTGAACAAAGGAGATTTCAATGAACTCACAAATTGCAGAAGGAAAATGGACAGAACTCAAAGGCGAAATTCAAAAAAAATGGGGTCAATTGACGGGCAGTGAGCTCGACAAAGCCAAGGGTGACATGAAAGCCATTTCTGGATTGATCCAACAAAAATATGGAACGAAATCAGAAGAGGTCAAACAAAAGCTATCGGATATGTTTTCCCGTTTTGAAGACAAAGCAAGCGAAGTCAAAGACAAAGCCTCCGAGACCGCAGGAAAAGTGGCCGATAATGTAAAGAAAGATCTGAAGCATTGAGCTGAAGAATGAGGTCGATATGAGGTATTCTATTTTAGTGGGAACTGTTGTTCTGAGTTTTGCCTTGAACAGTCAGGCTCAGAACCGGTCCACCGAGAAAATGGATTCGGGCCGAAGTTCTATTTCCGGTGGAGGACTTTTTGTAGAGCCCATTCTCTCTTACTCGACGGAGCAAGCTTCAATCAAAACCTCTCAGTTGCCCGTGATCTCCGATGATACTTCGGGTGAAACCCGTGGCGTTGGTGTCGGGTCAAGACTTGGATTTCATATTTCTGAGATCCTTTTCTTCGGGGCCGATGGTCGTTACGCCAGGACCAGATTTGATGATTCATCCTATGGGTCTGCTGATGGCAGCAGCTATAACCTCGGGCCAGTGGTGGGGATTCAAACCCCCGTTGCTGGTTTAAGGGTGTGGACATCCTATGCTATGCTCGGAGAGTTTGACCCAGGGCCTGGCCATCAAGGTTTTGATGTGAAATTCAATGATCCTCGAGGTTGGAGAATCGGCGCCGGATTCCATCTGTTGTCGGTCAGTTTAAATCTGGAATACCAAGATTTAACTTACGCGACGACAGAAATCCAGTCCTTCGGTTCCATCAATGGCGGCGGAGATTCATCCGTTGATTTCAATAATCAGGGATGGACCGCCAGTCTCAGTTTTCCCGTCGAACTTTAAACAGGGGCCTGCATCAGAAGTCGAATGAGTACGAGATGCAGGCCAAAAGATTCGCCGCTCCGATAAAATAAAGAGAATCACGAACTACGCCAGCCCCTGAGTTGTGCCAAAAAAACCAGCATCGATGCCCAATGCCGATGCAGATGTATGACGCGAGGGGATCTATTTGGCGATTTATCCCTCTTTTCGAGGAATTCCAAGGTTGACTTGAAGAACAGCGCAAAGTGAAATTTGGGGGTTATAAAAAGACCTCAACGGGAGAACAGCCTTGAGAATTAAAAAAATCGAACTGATCGGGTTTAAGTCCTTCAAAGATCGTACAGTGATCCAATTTGACGCTGGGATTACAGGCATCGTTGGCCCCAATGGTTGCGGCAAGTCGAACATTGTCGACGCTCTGGTTTGGGTCATGGGTGATATGTCGGCCAAGGATCTGCGTGCCAGCACCATGACCGATGTGATTTTTGCGGGTGCTGATGGTTATGCCCCCATGGGGATGGCCGAAGTTTCTTTGACATTGGAAAATGACGGTGGCCCGTTCCCGGCCAAATATCTGAAATTTTCCGAGGTCATGGTGACCCGTCGACTGCACAGGTCTGGCGAATCTGAATATTACGTCAACAAAGAGCCCGCTCGCCTGAAAGACATTCAAGAAATCTTCATGGACACGGGGGCCGGCGCGAAGGGATTTTCCATCATTCAGCAAGGGATGATCGGAAAAATCATCACCGCGAAACCTGAGGACCGAAAAAATCTGATCGAAGAAGCCGCTGGGATTACCAAATTCAAAGCGCGAAAAAAAGAATCTCAACGCAAACTCGTTGCGACCGAGCAGAACTTGGTGCGTTTGCAGGACATCGTCGGCGAACTCAAACGTCAGATCGATTCTTTGCAGCGTCAGGCGCAAAAAGCGGAACGTTATCGCAATCTGAAAAATCAAATTGAGAGTTTGGACCTTTGGGTCTCGTCATTGCAGTTTCAAGATTTGAAGCAGGCAGCGGACGAAGCTCAGCGTATTTTTCAAGAAGCCCAGGGGATGGAAGTCGAGGGCGAATCCACTCTGTCGTCGTTGCAAGCAGAGCTGGAAGCTTTGAAGCTCGCAATTTTGGAGCAAGAAAAAAGAGTCGAGCAGACTCAGGATCTGCATTACCAAAAACAATCTTTGGTGCAGAAAAAAGAAATGGAAATCCAAGAGCTCAAGTTCGAAATTGAACAAGCTCGTCGCAACGAAGTGATGACGGGGACTTTGCTGCAAGAGCAGGAAGCTCGTCGTGAGCTTTTAATGCGAGATCTGTCTGAGCTCACAGAACAAGCCGCTGAGTTGAAAGCCGAATCCGAGTCTTTGCAGGCTCAATTTGCGCAGAAAAATGAAACCTTTCAGGGATCTCAGGCCCGGATTGAAGTTGTGGACGAGTCTTTGACGGCCGCTCGCCGCGATTACTTTGCTCTCGGCCAGTCCGAATCATCGACGGATGCTCGGGTTCAATCTCTTTCGGCACAAATGGACGAGGTCCGTTTGCGAGAAGAAAATGAACGTTTGGTTTTGCACGAGCTCAGAGAAAAACAAATCGAATTTGAAAATCGTCGTCGCAAAGTTGGAACTGATTTGGACCGTGAACGGCAAATGCAGTTGGACCTGGCCAGTGACGTGGATTCTTTCGAAGCCAATAAAAAAGTTCTGACTGAACAAATTGGTCAAAAACGCATCGAAGTTCAAGAGTTCAAGGATCATTTGAACGAAGTGACCTCTCGTTTGTACGGTTTGGAAAATCTGCACAGCAATTTCGAGGGTTTTGCTGAGGGTGTGAAAAACGTCATGCTTTGGCAAAAAGCGAAACAGACAGAAATTCATGCCGATGGTTCTGTGAGCTTTCAGCCCGTTTCCGAAGTGGTCGAAGTTCCAGGCGAGTTCGAAGTCGCAATGGAGGCAGCATTGGGTTCCAGACTGCAGATGCTGCTCACGCAAGATTCTGATCGGGCTTTGCAGGCCGTGGATTATCTCAAAGAAAACAATTCAGGACGATCGAGCTTTTACACTTCCTCGGCATCCACTCAGACTCAACGGACTGAGACACCAAATGGCGAAGGTGTGGTGGCTCTGCTAAAAGATGTCGTCAGATCCAGCGAAAAATACCAACAATCAGTCAGCTATTTGCTCGACGGAGTGGCCGTTGTGGATTCTATCCGTACAGCTTTGCAGCTGCGCTCTCGTTACGAGGGTTGGACTTTTGTTACCACTGATGGCGACACTCTGACAGCGGACGGTGTTCTGACCGGCGGCGCGAGCGAAGGCGCAGACACTGGCGTTTTGAAACGTCGTCGTGAAATCAAGGAGCTTTCTGAGCGGAAAGCAGAGTGGGCTGGGAAATTGGCATTGGCCCAGGCCAGTCTGCAAAAAATGGAAGAGCAACTGGCCAACGTGGTGAATGATTTTGAAGGCGCGCAAAAACGGCGAGTGGAACAAGAGATCAAGGTTGCGGAGCTCAAAAAAGATCTTGAGCGCACTGAAACTGAGGTGCAAAACGCTCAGTACGCGGCCGATCGCCAGGAAAAAGAATTGGCTCGATTGAGTGATCAATTGCGTGGCCAAGAAGAAAAGCTGGCAGAAATGACCAGTGCTTTGACGGAAATTCGCGAGAAAAAAGCTGAGCTGGAAGCCCGCGTGGACGAGCTTCAAAGGGAACTGACCTCAACGCGACAAGGTTTTGATGGCATGCAAGCCGAAGTCACGGATTTGCAAGTGCGCTCGGCTTCGAAAACTCAAGAGTATCAAGGCTTATCGCGACAACTTGAGATGGTTAAAAAATCGGTGGATGAACTCAACGGACAGCTATCTCGGATGAGTGAAGAGTCTGAAAAAAATAGCTCCATCATGACCGAGTCTCAGTACAAATTAGAAGAGCAAAAAATTGAGTTCGAGCGCTTGATTCACGAAGTGGATGAGCTCAAGGTTCAGGTTTCTGCGGCAAGAAATGAGTTTGAGTCCATCGGTGCAAGGTCGCGTGAGCTTGATAGCCAGGTGCAAACCGCACAAAAGGCCACCAATGAACGTCAGCACCGCATGAACGAAGCACAGTTGAAATTCGAACAGGCTAAAATGAAAGAGCAATATCTGATCGATCAAGTTCGAGAAAAATACATGCTCAATCTGGCTGATATTTATGAGCAGCATGTGAACCGTGAAGGGGATGTTGCTGCCGCCGACGGGGAACTCAAAGATTTGCGAGAAAAGCTGGGCCGTATTGGCGAAGTGAATCTGTCTGCAATTGAAGAGTACGATGAGACCGCAAAACGTTACGAGTTTCTGACTCAACAACAGACGGACTTGAACGAAGCAAAAGAACAATTGCGCCGAGTGATCGATCGAATCAATCGCATTTGTTCTCGGCGATTCAAAGAAACCTTTGATTTGGTCAACGACCGCTTTACCCGAGTTTTCCCAGTGCTTTTTGGTGGCGGGGAGGCCCGATTGGAATTGGTCGAGGATGTTGAAAAAGGCGAAATGGGTATTGAGATCGTGGCTAAACCTCCGGGTAAAAAAATGCAGAACATCTCTTTGCTTTCAGGCGGAGAGAAGGCTCTGACGGCGGTGTCATTGGTGTTCTCGATTTTCTTGGTGAAGCCTTCGCCGTACTGTTTGCTGGATGAGGTTGATGCTCCATTGGATGATGCCAACGTGTCTCGGTTCAACGACTTGGTCAAAGAGATGGCAAAACGGTCTCAGATCATTGTTGTCACCCACAATAAACACACCATGGAAGTGGCCAAAAAATTATACGGAGTCACCATGCAAGAGCGGGGAGTTTCTACTCTTGTCAGTGTGAATCTTTAGTTTGAAAAAGATTTCTCAGGGCTGGGCAATTGCCACGGCCCTTGTTCAACCGACTTTTTATTGCCTTGTTTGGATGAGCTTTTTGCGAGTGATCCTGTGGTTTTTTTTGATTGAACCGAGAATGGGGATGCATCCGGATTTATTTTTGTCTTTGTTTACGGGAATTCGTTTTGATCTGTTGATTCTGGGTTTTATTTGGATTCCGTTGATTGTAGGCATTTGGATTTTGCCAATTCTCGTCTCGGCACGGGGGACTTTCTGGTTGGCAAAGATCTATTTAATGGGGACATCCATCGTGATTTTATATGATTCGATGATCGACTTTGCCTGGTTTCAAATTTTTTCTCATCGTTTAAAGGGCGAATTGTCGATGCCGATCTCTGATTTGTTGAAGCAAGCGGCGAGCGCTCATTCGTGGGCATGGTTGATGGGCGTGTATCTTTTGATGGCCTTGCCGTGCTCCTGGCTGATTCTAAAAATCATCCAACGAAAGCTAAAGACTCAAAAAAAATCCGAAAACCCTTTCCTGGTCATTGCAAAAATTCTCGCCAGTATCCTGCTCGTGGCTCTAGCAGCCCGAGGAACCCTCACCCCCCACCACCTGGCCAAAGAACACTCAGAAATTTCCACCCAACCCCTACTCAATAACCTAGCCCTCAACGCCCCCTACCAATCCGCCCAACGTTAATAAGTGACTTCCCTTTTTTGGTAGCAATGCTGCGTTAACTCTTTGAATAGACACCTCCAAACCGGGCTTTGACGCATTATTGCTACCAAAAGGTGACACTCACCTTTATGTGTTGGGATTGGGTGGAAGAGGTGTTTGGTGGCGGCTTTGTCGGTCAATGCGATGT
>PEZR01000082.1:0-841 GCA_002773975.1 Bdellovibrio sp. CG10_big_fil_rev_8_21_14_0_10_47_8 | reverse complement strand
CGTTTGCATGGAATATTTAGCGATGATCGCCAAGATCACTTTGAGGAGATCGAGGAAGTTCTCTATACGAGCGATCTCGGTCCTCAAACGGTTGAGCGTCTGATGGAGTCGGTGAAGAGTGAGCTTTCTAGGGATGAAAAAAAAGATATTGATGTGATCAAACGTGCGATGAAGTCAGAGTTTGAGGAGATTTTCGAAAAAGCTCAAATGACAGAACCTATCGCTGCAGACGCCATGGCCTTGCTCAATTTGTCGCCCAAGCCAACTGTGTGGATGGTCGTGGGAGTGAATGGCGCCGGCAAAACGACATCGATTGGAAAGATGGCAGCCCATCTGGCAAATTCTGGAAAAAAAGTTTTGGTGGCGGCTGGGGATACCTTTCGCGCTGCTGCTGGCAATCAGTTGAAAGCATGGACTGACCGCGCGCAGGTCGAGATTTTTTCTCCCCCCGGGGTGACGGACCCATCAGCGGTGGCTTTCGATGCGGTGGCAAAAGCTGAAGCCAAGGGTTATGACATTGTGATCGTGGATACGGCCGGACGTTTGCACACGCAAACCAATCTGATGGAAGAGCTCAAGAAAATGAAACGAGTCATGAGCAAAGTGATTCCCTCGGCACCGCACGAAGTTTTAATTGTGCTTGATGCAAACTCTGGCCAAAATGCCTTGATGCAGGCCAAAGAGTTTCACAAGGCCTTGGGCCTAACCGGGGTCGTTCTAACGAAAATGGATGGAACTGCCAAGGGTGGTGTGGCCGTGGGCCTGGCCAATGAACTTCAGATTCCTATTCGCCTTATTGGAGTGGGTGAAAAAATAGGTGACCTGAAGGCCTTTTCTGCGA
>PEZR01000042.1:3741-8418 GCA_002773975.1 Bdellovibrio sp. CG10_big_fil_rev_8_21_14_0_10_47_8 | reverse complement strand
GAGGTCAAGGTCCCTCGGGACTTGGTGATCGAAGGAAACATGACTCTGCAACAGAACACCAACTGGAATATCTATCATCGGGTCTATTTCCCCAAGAACACCACCCTGACCACCATGGGGTACCAACTGATTATTCAAACCGATGAAATCATCGCACAAGGGGGGAAATTGCAAACCTTTCCGCCGGGCAGCACTTCGGGCACCAATGGCAGAAGTGGCGGCAGTATCACCCTGCTTGCGGCGACAGCGTCTGGCGAATTACAGGTCGAGTTGAGGGGTCAAAAAGGCGGCGAGGGACCAACCGCCCCTTGTATTATCAATATCGATCCAAACTTCGGACGACATGGACCTCCTCCTTTTAGAACCGTACAAACGGTACGGACCAACATGACCTTGAATCAAGTGCCTCAGGTGGGTTTTGATGGGGGAGATACCGGTCAATTGTCTGTGGAACTCAGACAAGAGCATAGCTTAAAAATTAAAACCGCCTTCGAGCCCGGAACTGGTGGAATTGGCGGGCTCTTGGCGGAAGCCTGTAAGATCCCAAGATCAGCACGGGGGCCAGTGGGCTCGCCCGGCGAAAAACAAACTTCCTGTCTGAGAGACATCCATGGGGTCACTTGTGAGTAGAGGGCTCGCTTTCGGCAGCAGGAATGTAATCTAGCGGAACAAATTCAGGGGTGAAAGGATAGACATAGTTTCGATAGGCGTCCAGGGAAGGGCGACCAACCTGAACATAGGCCATATCCCACAACTGGGCCAAGAGTGTTGCAGACCTAGCCATTTCAATCACAATCATTTTTTCATAGGCCGCAGTGACCGTCGAAGGGTCCTTTCTTTGCGCGGGGGTTTTGATCAAAAGCCCCTTTTCTTCTTTGAGGATGGAAGCTTTGATGACGGGATCTAGCGAATAGATCCGCGGAATATCGGCAAAGGACAAAACCCCAAGGGCGCGCATTTTTTCAAGAACTGTTTTTTCATTGAGGAAGGTTACGTTTTTGAGTTTCGATTTGTTTTTCCCCCCAGCATCCTTTTGGAGCTGCAAGCCCTTTTGAACAATGTTAGACATCAAATCATAGGGAAGAGCAGAGACCACGGCCTCTTCGAAATAAGCATGAATTCCTCCGTGACCGGCTTTGTATCCGTCATAGTCCGCGGTCAAATGAATCGGTTGACCGTTGTCGCCCACAAAGTGACCCATCAACCCCAGATTGATATAAAATTCGCTGACCAATTGATTGAAGGGCAGCTGGTTGTCTTGCTCTTCTTTGCTGCCCTTGGGGATAGGGGCATTTTTCCAGCGCTCTGTAGAGCTGGTGGCTCTTCGAAAGAACTGATCAGCTCGCCACCAATTGGAGCCAAGTTCGGTGGGGATTGAAAAGATCGTGCCCTCTTTGAACTTATTTTTTGTGCCCGTATAGGTTTTAATAATTTCTGTATAGTTCAAAGGAACTTGCGCTATAGACAGGCCCAAGATTTCAGGATCAATATAGTGGGCGGGGCTTCCATACTTATTGGTTTCTGAGCCCATGTTTTTCCAATGAATGTCGGGAACATTGCAAAGATGTCCCATAATGTGTCCACGCCCCTGAAGGAATTTCTTAAGGCCCTCTTCTTTCACCAAGAAAACGGCAGATTCGCAGATAGTGTTGTGTCCCCGTCCACTCCAAGCGAGGGTTTGTTGGCTCAGAGCTGAGCTCATGAGCAGGGTAATTATTGGCAGAGCAGCTTTAAATATTTTTGTCATAAATCCTTTGTTGAAAATCATATTTTCCCCAATGCCTTTGGTGCCTGGCTACGGCCAAAAAATCCTGCTAGGGCAACAATGGTAATAACATAGGGAAGGGCCTGCATCCAGGGAACTGGAATTCCAGTATCGACTCCTTGCAGTCGAATTTGAATTGCCTCGATCGTTGCAAAAAACAGACAGGCCATAAGTGTCGGCAACGGTTTCCATTTTCCAAAAATCAGTGCGGCGAGGGCGATGAATCCCCGGCCTGCGGTCATCATCGGAGAATAAGAAGATGCCAGAAACAACGACAGGGATGCACCACCGAGTCCCGCTAAAAAACCACAGACCAGAATAAAGATCCAACGCCAACTGCGCACCGAATATCCAGCGGTTTCAACGGCGGCCGGTTCTTCACCGCAAAACTGCAAAACAATTCCCAGCTGACTGCGGTGATAGAGATAATAAATAACGCCCGAGACAAGAAGGGCAATCAAGATCGGCTCAAAAGAAAAGCGGGAACTCAAATCCAACCCTGGGGTTGAGCCTGTTGAATCATAAAGAATTTTTGTCACAAAGGGCGCAAATCCAATCGCGAGTAAATTCAATGCTGTACCCGTCACGACCTGATCGGACTTGAGTTCGATGGCGAAAAAACCATAAATAGCTGCGGCGATCAGCCCGGCCCCGCCGCCCAGAATAAATCCCATCCAAGGGGAGTGTGTGGCCAAGGCTCCTGCGGCCGCAAATAAAGCCCCCATCAACATCATTCCTTCAAGACCGATCTGAACCAAGCCACTTCGTTCGCTGAAAAGGCCCGCCATCGAAGCAAAAATTAAAGGAGTCGCACCACGCAGAAGACTGAGTAGAAAATAAAAAGAAAAAATCTCACTCAAAATTTGCATCTGTTACTCCTTTCTTTTTCCAAAAAAAACATTTTTGGCGAATCCAAGAAAAATCAATCAGGGTCGCTCCGGCCACAGAGAAAATCAGAATGGCCTGAATAATTCGCGCAAAGTCCTTGGTGATCGTGGCGGTCTCGATATCCAGGTCCGAGGCCCCCTTTTGAAGAGCTCCAAAGAGAAATGCAGACGCAATCACACCAAGAGGGTGGCTTCGAGCCAACAGAGCAACTGCAATTCCAACAAAACCATATTCTGGCGAGAAGCCAATTTTATACCGACCACTGGAGCCGAGGATCTCGTTGACGCAAACGAAACCCGCCAAAGCTCCGGCTATGGTCATGGCTAAAGTCTTCCATCGTTTCGAAGAAATTCCAGCCATCTCGCTGGCGACCTCGTTTTGACCGCTCGCACGCAGTTCATAACCCCAAATAGTTTTGTACAAGAAGAAATAGATCAACACACTAAGAGCCAAGGCGAGAATCAAGGATAAATTTGCCGGAGAGTCGACAAAAAACTTTTGAACAAAATCGTAGTCTTTGAGCAAATAGCCGGGGCCAAGAATCTTACTTTCTGGATTTTGACTCTCTGGATTTTTGATTAAATCCAGGACGACGTAGCTGGCCAAAGCAGCTGCGATAAAGTTCATCATCATCGTGACGATCACTTCGTGGCTGCCACGACGAGACTTCAGCCATCCAGGAATAAATCCCCACAGGGCGCCTGCACTGATGCCCAAAGTGGTCGCCAAAAGCGGCGCCCAGGGCGACGGGACTTCTGGCAAGAGCACACCAGTGGCGGCTGCCGCCAACGCCGCCACCGTCAGTTGACCTTCGGCGCCGATATTGAAAAGACCAGCCTGAAAGGCCAAACTGACCGAGAGGCCGGTGAAAATAAGTGAAGTGGTATAAAAAAGAGCGAGCCCCAAATCATAGGGTGATCCAAAGGCACTTCGGATCAGAATCATAAAAACAGAAAATGGATTCTCTCCGGCGAAAGCCACAATGGACAAAGAAATCGCCAAGCCAACAAAAAGACCGATCAAAGAGCGAATCACACAGCCCCCAACATCATGCATCCGATTTGGGTTTCATCAAACGGCGGGTGCAGGATCTGGCCGAGCAGACTTCCATGGCGAATGACCATGATTCGATCCGAGAGCTTCATGAGTTCATCAAGTTCGGAAGAAATCAACAAGATGGCGGCCCCATTTTTTCTGAGGAGGTCCATCTCAAAATGTATTTTTTCAATGGCGCCGATGTCGACACCACGGGTTGGCTGGGCAGCAAGCAGAAATGGGGGTTTGCGATAAAGTTCTCTTGCAACAACGAGTTTTTGTTGATTCCCACCGGAGAGATTTTTAAAAATGGCATTGGGATTTCTGGGCCAAACATCGAGTTTTTTCATCTCCTCGGTGGTGACTCTAGAAATCTCGTGGGGTTTGAAAATTCCCATTTTTTGAAAATCAGGTGATCGATGTTGTCCCAGAAGAAAATTTTCTTTCAGATTAGATTGAACCAGGGCTCCCTGGGTCAGGCGATCCTCGGGAAAAAATGAGAAACCCATTTCCTTTAGGTCTTTGGCACTTTTTGACAAGATGGAGTTTGTTTTCCAACGAAGCTCTCCGCTCACCGCTTTTTCGTGGGCCTTTGGTTGCACCAGAATTTGAATCAGATCTGACTGACCATTGCCTTCAATGCCAGCAATGCCCAGAATTTCGCCGGAGTGAATATGAAAATCCAGGTTCTTCAGCCGCTCACGCCCCTGGGTCTTAAAGGACAGATTTTTTATTTCGAGGAGTCTCTCGCCTGGCATTGCCGGTGAGCGCACCAGTTCGATCAGCTTGCGTCCAACCATTAGTTCTGACAAGTCACGGGGATTGGTGTCCTCGATATTTTTTTGAGCGATGACCTCGCCCTTTCGAAAAACCGTCACTGTATCGGCAAGACTCATGACCTCTTTTAATTTATGCGTGATAAATAGAATTGTTTTTCCCTGGGCCTTGAGCTCGCGCAGTTGGGAAAAGAGAGCCAAAATTTCCTGGGG
>PEZR01000042.1:0-3715 GCA_002773975.1 Bdellovibrio sp. CG10_big_fil_rev_8_21_14_0_10_47_8 | reverse complement strand
GAATCAAAATATCGGCCTCATTGTACAGAATTTTTAAAATTTCTAGCCGCTGTTGGATGCCGACGCTGAGTTTTTCCACCGGCTCCTGCCAAGGAACCGCCATCTGGTACCTTTCACTCAAAGCCTGGAGCTGTTGAAGTTTCTTCTCTGCCGGCAAAGGAGTAAAAAATCCTTTGAGTGAAGTTGGCTTTTCATCAAGGAAAAAATGATTCATCGCTGAGATTGGGCCTGCCAACATAAAATGTTGGTGAACCATCCCGATCCGGTGTTTTTTTGCGTCAATGGGACTTAGAATATTCAGCTTTTGCCCTCGCAGGCGAATCTCCCCATGATCAGCTTGGTATAGCCCAAAGAGAATTTTCATGATGGTGGATTTGCCAGCGCCATTTTCACCAATCAAGGCATGAATCGATCCCTGCTTGACTGCAAATGAAACTTGGTTGTTGGCTTGAACAGAACCGAAAGATTTGCTGACTTTGTTAAACTCGAGCAAAATCTTTTCTGTGGTCATTTCTTGGACCTTTTATAGTAGTCTGGAACTTGAATCTGGCCTTTGATGATTTGACTCTTGAGAGCTTCTACTTTGTTTTTCATCTCAGGAGTGATGAGTTTTTCATTGTACTGATCAACAGCATAATCAATGCCTTCGTCTTTGAGGCCAAAACGAAAGACGCCAGATCGAAAATGATTCTCTTTGCTTTCTTTGATGGTGTCATAAACCGCTATGTCTACACGTTTGAGCATGCTGGTCAGAATAAAGCCGGGTTTGATCCAGTTTTGATTGGAATCAACTCCGATCGCAAATTTCTTTTTCTCTTCTGCGGCATCGAAGACTCCGGAGCCTGACGCCCCTGCCGCCACAAAGATCACATCAACACCGGCATTGTATTGTGCGAGCGCCAGTTCTTTGGCTTTGGCAGGGTTGTTCCAAGCGTCGCCAGTGACACCGATAAAGTTAGAAATCAGTTTTTCTTTGGGATTGATTTTTTCCGCACCGGCTTTATAGCCCATTTCGAAGCGACGAATGAGGGGAATATCCATACCGCCAATGAAACCCACCTTATTGCCGTGGGTTTTTAAAGCCGCCAGCGCTCCTACCAGAAAAGAGCCCTCGTGTTCTTCAAAGAGAAGGCTGCGAACATTGGTGGCTTTGACCTCTCCATCCACGATAGCAAATTTTTTATCAGGAAATTGCTTGGCAATTTTTCGCACGGCTTCGGCTTGGGCAAAACCGATTCCGATGATCAGATCAAAGTCTTTTCTGGCAAAAGATCGATGCAGATTTTCGATTGCATTGCTATCCATGGCTTCAACATATTTAAACTCAATCCCGAGTTCTTTTTGTGCCTTTGTAGCCCCTTGATAGGCCGCCGAGTTGAAGGACTTGTCGTCCTTTCCACCTTTGTCGAGCACCAAACCAACTTTAAAGGCATAAAGGGAAGGAGAAAAAAGAACTCCAGCCGAAATAAATAAGGGAATCCAAATGTGAGTCGTTGATTTTGCCAATAGGCTCATAGGGGCCTCTTAGTGGAAAAGATGGTGATCAAAGATGGGCTCAATTTAGGGGGCCTCGAGCGATTGGTCAATACCACAGTTGACAGATGATCTTTGGATTCGATAGGTCACCAGAATGGAAAAGGGCAGGGACAAAGGGCAAAAAAACGGACTTGAGATGCAGAAAATCGGAGTGATCGCATCTTGTTACAAAGACAAGTTTGGCACACCCCGACAGCCTGGACTTGCGCCGTCGTCTTGGGCTCGTCTTCAAATTGACAGAGAATGGCAGCCCGAGCTTGCTCTGGCGGGTCTGGAGGGTTTTAGCCATCTCTGGTTGATTTTTCAGTTTCATCAGAACACGGACCTTCGATATCACGCTAAAGTTCATCCTCCTCGTTTGGGCGGACAATCCATGGGCGTTTTCGCGACCCGCAGTCCTCATCGACCCAACCCCATTGGTCTGTCGTTGGTAAAAATCGAGGCTATTGAAAAGGACTCAATTTTGTTGTCGGGGGTGGATGTGATCGACGGTACTCCGGTCTTGGATATCAAACCCTATTTGCCAGAAGTCGAAGCCATTCCTCAAGCTCGATCTGGTTGGTCAAAGGGTCTAAGTCCTAGCACCTTGCGGGTGAAATGGACCGATGAGCATCTGAAAAAAGTTCAAGAATGGTCTCAGAGCTTGGGGCATCAGGGGTTGAAATCTTTGATTGAGGAGACACTTTGTCTCGACCCCAGACCTGTTGTTTATCGCGGCTACGAGGGTGAAGAGTCGCCTTATCGACAGAGTCACGCGGTACGCTTATTCAATGGGGACATCCACTTCTCCTTTTGCGAAGACCAATCTATTGAAATTCATCGGATTTTGATTGGTTCAGAAATGCCCTGAACTCGGGTGGAAGGGGCCTGAGTTTTTCTACAGAGGGTCACTTTTTAGTTGCTGAAAATGAGAAAATCGATTTTATCTGGGCTCTCAGACCTTTAGAGCCATTTGAAGTGGGGGACAATTTATGGAACTCAAGACAGGATCCGCGAAAAATTCTGATCCAAAAAAAACGGCGCCAGACAGGCAGGTTCCTACGCTCAGTTTGCGCAGCTATCAAGAGGGCTCCGAGACTGAGCAGGCTCGTTTTATCGACCAACTGTACTCGGGCTTTAAGGATTACGGTTTTGTTGTTCTCAAGGACCATGACGTTGAGCAAAGGCTTCTCGATAAAGCATATTCTTTGCTGGAGGAGTTCTACTCGTTACCATTAGATTCGAAGATGAAGTATGCCGGTATTCACGGCGGCCAACGGGGTTATACCCCTTTTGGTGAAGAGCATGCGAAGGACTCTCCGGTGATGGACTTGAAAGAGTTCTGGCATGTGGGACGGGAAGTTCCATCGACACATAAATTTGCCCAATATTATCCATCCAACATTTGGCCCAAAGAGCTCCCTGAATTTCAGAATGTTTTCTCAACTCTATATTCATCGCTGAATGAGGCTGGGAAATCCATGCTTCAGGCTTTGACATTTCCATTGGACGTTCCGAGCAATTACTTTGATTATATGGTCGAAGACGGAAATTCTATTTTGCGTTTATTGCATTATCCACCGATTCCAACCGGGACGGATCCTCGCTGTTTGCGAGCGGCACCTCATGAAGACATTAATCTCATTACAATTTTGCCGGCGGCAACAGCAGCAGGTCTTCAGTTGAAAGATCGCGACGGAAGCTGGTTGGATGTAGTCGGAAAACCGGGAGAACTGATTGTTGACGCCGGAGATATGTTGGCCAGGGCCTGCAATGACGTGATTCCTTCCACCACCCATCAGGTCGTTAATACGCCCGAGGCGACTTCGAAAAGTCGATACTCGATGCCATTTTTTATGCATCCTCATCCAGAGGCGATTTTATCGTGCATTCCGTCTTGCCGAGGACAGGGTGCAAAATACGCTGATATTTCTTCCCACGAGTTTCTAATGCAAAGGCTCCGAGAGATTGGGCTTTTGAAATAAGAAGTCTCGTTTTAATGACTTAGGTCCAGAGTCTTCATTCATAAGACAGTCTAGCCCTAGACTGTCTTTTTTTTAGCTGCGAGACTTGGGTTATGAAAATTCGTGGACTCAATCCTTTGTTTGGGGCTCTGATTCTCGTTGCTATTTTGTTGGCGATTTTCTTAATGAATCAAAAACGTTGGCAGGCGATGATCGAATCTCCAAGCGAGACATCA
>PEZR01000049.1:696-8328 GCA_002773975.1 Bdellovibrio sp. CG10_big_fil_rev_8_21_14_0_10_47_8 | reverse complement strand
AGGTCCAAAAGCAAATTCAAAACCTGGGCCTGCACCGAAACATCCAGGGCAGACACGGGCTCATCACATATTAACACTTTGGGTTGAGTGACCAGAGCCCTTGCAATTCCCACCCGCTGCCGCTGTCCACCGCTCAGCATGTGGGGATAGCGCTGCAAAATTTCTGGCCTCAGCCCAACCACCTGCGCGGCTTCTTGAACTCGTTTTTGAATTTCAGCAGAGCTTTCACCCCCGATTCTCAAAGGCTCTGCCACAATATCAAAAATTTTCTTTCGAGGGTTTATCGACGAATACGGATCTTGAAAAATCATTTGCACACGGTGAGACAATTCTTGGGGTGAAATTTGATTCAACAATTGACCATCCACCTCGACCTTGCCCGATGTGACGGTCTCAATTTTCATTAAAACTTTGGCCAAAGTGCTCTTTCCACATCCGGACTCACCGACCACAGCCAAGGTTTCCCCGGCTTTCAATTCAAGACTAACTCCACGCAAGGCCTTGACCTCGAGCGGAGAGCGGAAGGCTCTAGAGATCAGATATGTTTTTTCAAGGTCTATTACCTCAAGCAGGGCCATGAAGGTCCTCCTTGATACAACGAACATGACGAGCATCACCAACCGCACCAAGGACAATGGCCCCGTTCACACAAGCTTGAAATTTGTAAGGACAACGGGGACTGAGCTGACAACCCTGGGGTCGTTCTGCCAAATTTGGCACAATCCCAGGAATTGTTGGCAACCGAAATTGGCGACCCTCCAGTTTGTATGCTCCTGGCAAACACTTCAAAAGTCCCTCGGTGTAAGGGTGAAGAGGTCTTTGTATCACATCAGAAGATCGCCCTTCTTCGACAATTTCGCCAGCATACATGACCAATAACCGATCAGTGTTCTGAGCAATCACCCCCAGATCATGGGACACCAAGATCAAAGACATTCCCGTTTCTTTACGCAGCTTCTGAAGCAAAGACAAAATTTGTTTTTGAATCGTCACATCCAACGCGGTCGTCGGCTCATCAGCGATGAGAATCTTTGGTGAGCAAGCAATCGCCATGGCGATCATCACCCGCTGGCTCATTCCCCCGGAAAGTTCATGGGGATATGTTTTTAATCTGGACTGAGGATCTGGAATCCCCACCTTAGCGAGCAGTTCAATCACTCGATCACGGAGTGAGCTGCCCTCAAGGCCTTGATGCATTCGCAGGACCTCTCCCACCTGATATTCCACGTTGAAACAGGGATTCAGACTCGTCATGGGATCTTGAAAAATCATTGAAATTTCACTGCCGCGAATTTTGACCTTTTCGACTTCGCTCAGTCCAAAAATATTTCTGCCTCGAAATAATATTTGACCACTTCGGACCTGAGCATTGCTGGCCAAAAGATCAAAAACAGCCAGACTCGTCACACTTTTTCCCGAACCGGATTCTCCGACAAGCCCCAGGGCCTCGCCCTCGTTCAAATGAAAACTCACATCTCGTAAAACATTCACCACACCCTGAGTGGTTGAAAAATCAATGTTGAGATTTTGAACCTGCAGAAGACTCATGTTCTTTTCACCTTGGGATCAAGTGCATCTCGCAAACCATCCCCCAAAAGATTAAAGGCCACAACAACAACCAATATACAAAGACCCGGCAAAGTGACCAACCAAGATGCGGACTCCATATAAGATCTTGCATCGGACAGCATCGTTCCCCATTCAGGAATCGGCGGTTGCACACCAAGGCCCAAAAATCCAAGGGCCGCCGCACTCAGAATTCCGTCGCTAAAGCCAAAGGTCGCCTGAATTAAAAGTGGTGCTGTGCAATTGGGTAAAATATTGATGATGTAAATACGAAACCATGAAGCCCCAAAGCTTTTGGATGCGATCACATAGTTTTTCTTTTTCTCCATCAAGACCGAAGCCCGCACCACTCGAACAACACTGGGCAAGGACACAATACCAACAGCGATCACCGTATTGACCAGACTGGGGCCCAGAACTGCCACGACCACAATCGACAGCAAAATTGAGGGGAGCGCCATCAGAATATCCATCGACCTCATGATCAGTGAATCCACCCAGCCCTCGAACGATCCCGCGATCACCCCGAAGATGACGCCGAAAAAAGTCATAAAGGCCACGACAAAGAAACCAATGCCCAGGGAAACCCGAGATCCATAAATCAACCGAGACAAAAGATCGCGCCCCAAATCATCGGTTCCCAACAAAAACCGCGCCTGTGCACCTTCTTGCCAAAAAGGCGGGACTTTCAAAGCATCGCCGAAAACAGTCATGGGTTCATGGGGGGTCAGCCATGGGGCCAACAGGGCAATGACCGCTAAGACCAGAACACAGGCCAAACCAACGACGGCCCCTTTGTTTTGTCGAAACAGATACCAAAATTCAATCATGTCCGCGACCTCATGCGCGGATAAATCCACAGATAGGTCAAATCAACAATCAGGTTCACCATCACAATCAAAAAAGCCAGATACAAAACGCCGCCCTGAATGACTGGATAATCTCGGGCTTCGACGGACTTTACCAGCCATCGTCCAATTCCTGGCCACGAAAAAATTGTTTCCGTCAGAACAGCTCCGGTCAAAAGAGCGCCCACCATCAAGCCCACGACGGTCACAATTGGAATCAGAGCATTACGAAGGGCATGTACGTAGACCACACGAAACCAAGATAATCCTTTGGCTTTGGCGGTGCGCACATAGTCCTCGCCCAACACTTCGAGCAAAGATGAACGGGTCATTCGCGCCATCACCGCCAATGGAATTGTCCCCAGCACAATCGAAGGCAATACCAAATGTTTGACGGCATCAACAAAGGCACTCCAGCCCTCTTCACTCAACAAAGAATCCACCAACAAAAATCCTGTCTTGGGTGGAACTTCAAAAAACACACTGAGCCTGCCTGAAACTGGAAACCAACCAAGTTGCACCGAAAATACGATCACCAGAATCAATCCCCACCAAAAAATGGGCATTGAATATCCAATCAACGACACCCCAATAACAGAGTAGTCCAGAGCAGAATTTCGCCGAAGAGCTGCCAAGATACCCAGTGGCAACCCCAGCAAAATAGACCAAACCAAAGAAACTCCCGCCAATTCCAGGGTCGCCGGAAAACGGGACCAGAACTCTTCCGCCACAGGTCGGTTGGAAACGATGGAATCCCCAAGATCTCCGTGCAGGGCATTTTTCAAAAAAATCCAGTATTGTTCAGCTAGGGGCTTATCGATTCCAAGTTTGGCGCGCATTTCGGCCACAACCTGAGGGTTTCCCCCTCGCTCTCCCAAAAGATTCAAAACAGGGTCCCCTGGAACCAAACGAATCAAAGCGAAAGCGATCAGACTCGCGCCAATCAATGTTGGGATGACCAATAAAAATTTTCGTAAAAAAACAAAGAGCATTATTTCAAATCAACTTTTTCAAACAGTTCTGAACCAAAAGGTTGTAATTGATACCCAACAACATCAACAGACATCGCCCGAAAAACTCGGGCATAGGCCAGCGTCGCCCAAGGAGCCTCTTCTTTGAAAATTTCCTGCGCTTTTTTATAGAGCTCCGTGCGTTTTTTTATGTCACTGGTTTGTTTCGCCATCTCTACCAACGACGAAAACTTTTTATTGCACCAACGGGCCAGGTTGGATCCACTCGTCACCGAATTGCAGCTCAAAAGCATATTCAAGAAATTATCTGGATCTCCGTTGTCTCCGATCCATCCCATCTGAATCATCTGATGTTCGCCTTTTCTGGACTTCTCCAGATAAGTGGGCCAATCAAAGGAAACAAGCTTCACCTTCACACCAATTTTGGCCAAATCTGCCTGCATCATCTCACCCATCTTTTTCCCTGATGGATTATAGGGTCGAGACACCGGCAAGGTCCACATCTCGGTTTCAAAACCCTTAGGATATCCGGCCTTGGCTAAAAGCTGCTTTGCCTTTTCAGGATTGTAATCAAAGCCCTTTATTTTTTCATTATAAGACCAAATGGTCGGTGGCATTGGATTCTGAGCTAAAACCGCTCGATTCATATAAATAGCTTCGAGATAGGCTTTGCGATTGAAAGCCATATTCAATGCTTCACGGACTTCCTTTTTGACAAATGGTCCGCGTCGGGTATTGAAAGCCAAATACCCAACATTGAGACCTTCGGTTTCAACAACTCGAATCTTGTTATTGGATTTCATGGAATCAATGTCCTGAGGAGCAGGCTCCGCAATCAAATGACACTCACCCACCTTGAGCTTTTGAAAACGCACAGAGGCATCCGGAGTGATTGAAAATACAAGTTTATCAATCTTGGGCTTTCCATTGAAGAAATCAGGATTGGCGGTGTAGCGAATCAAGGTGTCCTTTTGATAACTTTTGAAAACAAAGGGCCCAGTGCCGATGGGATCTGTGTCCACCTTCTCGGGTGTTTTTGCTTTGAGCATGGCATCCGCATACTCAGAAGAAAAAATGCTGGCAAAATCCATCGCCATGTTTGCCAAGAAGGGAGCTTCTCGCTGAGACAAATGAAACTCCACCGTCATATCGTCCTTTTTGACGATGTCTTTGATAATTTTTCCCATATCCATACTGGCGAAGTATTCATAGTTTCCACCAGAAATTTTATTATAAGGATGATTGGAAAGACGCTGCCGATTGAACGAAAACAAAACATCATCTGCATTGAAATTTCGCGTCGGTTTAAAAAGAGCATTGGAATGAAACTGAACTCCCTTTCGAAGTTTAAAGATATAAGTTAAGCCATCTTTGGAAATGGACCAACTTTCTGCGAGACCGGCCTCCACCTCCGTCGTTCCTGATTTGAATTCAACCAGAGTGTTGTATATCGCGTGGGAACTGGCGTTGAATGTGGGCCCATCCGTCGCCAACTGAGGATTGAAACCGCTCGGACTTCCTTCCGAACAATAGACAAATGTTTTTGCCGCTTGAACCTGCACTGTCATCAAGATCAAGACGAACAAAATCGAAAAAACAAAAGTGATTTTCATGACTTTCCCCCCATCATCCCAACCAGAACCTAACACCATACTGAAGTTCCACTCAATTCAACTGCGCGGTGTCAATAATGATTGACAGAAGTGTTTTATTTTTTTCCACTGAAACTGATGGCTTGGCTTCTGAAGAATTATCGACAGCTTCCACTTTGGCTCCAAGCTGTGCTCTGGATGGGAGTCCCTTATTCCATCGGCGCTGGTATTGAAGTTCTTTTCTCGCTGTCCCCCTTGCCCATAGTGACCTATCCCACGCTGGGGCTGGCATTTTTTCTTCTTCTAGAAAGACCCTTGGCTCGATACCAACTGTCAGACTCGATTGAAAATGGACTCGCTGTTTTAATGATTCTCTTTTTTGTTTTTCAAGTAGCAACGGTCTACATGCTCCCATGGATCCAGTCAGAGGAATTGGCCGATCAGCCCTGTGCGGAAAAAAATATTCCCGCCAAGTGCTACAACCTGTCTTTCGCTAACTGCCAGGCCGTATGGGCTAGTTTTCATAAAACCTGCACCGAAAAAATTCGGGCGGAGATGGGGCCGACCCGAGTTACCGCTCTGATCGGCCCGGCCGTCAAACAATGCACCTACAAAAAATATGATCAATCATTTCGTAGCGCGCGCCAGATGACCGACAATTCAACTTGTCTGATACACTTCCAAAAAATGGATTCACTGAACGAATAGCAAATCTCTTAGAGAGACCAATCAATGGGATTTTTGCCGCGGGACTCCAAGTAACCGTTGATGCGAGAAAATGGCTTCGTCCCAAAAAATCCACGATGTGCAGACAATGGAGATGGATGGGGCGATTCGATCACCAGATGTTTTTTCCGATCAATGAAAGCCCCTTTTTTCTGGGCATAACTGCCCCACAAAACAAAAACCAAGCCTTCTTTTTCGTCATTGAGGCGACGAATGACATTGTCCGTGAACTCTTCCCATCCTTTGCCTTGATGAGAAGCGGCCAAGCCCTGCTCGACGCTCAGAACGCTGTTCAAAAGCAAAACTCCCTGCTCTGCCCACCGACTCAGTCGACCGCTCTCTGGAGAGCCTACCCCCAGATCACTTTTTAATTCCTTAAAAATATTTTTCAGAGAGGGCGGAAACATCACGCCATCCTGAACCGAAAAACAAAGGCCATGGGCCTGTCCCGGACCATGGTAGGGGTCTTGCCCTAAAATCACCACTTTGACCTGATCAAAAGGGGTCATATCAAAAGCCGCAAAAATCTGATCTCCCCTGGGGAATATCACTTTGCCCTTTTGTTTTTCCTGCACCAGAAACTGTCTCAAATGAGCCATGTAGGGCTTGGTAAATTCAGGTTCTAATTTGTCCTTCCAAGAAGGATGAATCTTGATCTCTGCCATCAATGTTCTTTATGGCAAAAAAATATGAAATGCAAAGTGTGTTGTTTTGAGACAAAAACACGACCAAATGCGCGGTAAACTTCTAGACCCAACTTGACCTGAAAACAAAGCGTACCCATGTTATTATAAGACTAAATATAACACTCGAAACCTGCCTCTGGCATGGTTCTACGAGGGAAGGAGGCCTTTATGGAGACCCCCTTTAAGAGTCAACTGAACTTAGAAGACGTTGATCCTGAAGTGAAATCATTTATCTATCAAACAATCATGGAGTTTGAGCCTTTTACAACTCCAGATACAGTGGTAGCAGTGATTGCCAAAGATCCCTTGAAGTTGATTACTCAACTCGAGGCCGATGGTGTCAATTACGATCGAACGGAATTGAGAAAAATGTATCGCATCAGTATCTCGTTGTCCGAGGACGGAGCTCGCATTGAAGAAGAGGGCTTGCACGAGAGCATTTTTGAGGCGATTAAAATCGCCAAGGATAAACTAGTAAAAGTGCTGAGTGAGATGCAAGACAGTGCGATCAGCAGTCAAGATCGCACCGTGCAGATCAATTCAGCCCTGCAGAACGGCACTGTTCATTAAAACAGCTCAATAAGATAGTGCTCTAGTTTTTTTCAGGAAGAAACTGGAAGGACTTAAAAATTTCCGCCAACAAGGGCTCCATCTGGGGCCCTTGTTTTTTGCGATAAGCCCCAATGATCACACGAATCTTATCTTTTCGTTTCAAACACAGACTGCGTTGTTGCACTGGAAAACCGGGACCTTTCCCCGCAATCACGTATTCTGACCAGGCACCATCACCGGCTCCAGATTTTTTGAGCATTTCCGGGGTTACCTTAGCCTTTTCCCCAGTCAAAATATTAACTTTCTTTCTCGCTTGATCAATCCCCTTGAGAAAATCAGAGCAGCTTTGATGTTTGCCATCTGTGCTCATAAGAATCACCGAGGCCGTTTTATCCACAGAGGCAAACTGCAAATGAACCGGGCTGTTTGAATCCGTCTTGGGCTGAGAAACCCAGTCCCCAGGAACCTGAATGCTGAACTGATCCTGAGTATTGTCCACCCTTTGCCATGCACCAGAGCCCCAACTTGCTAAAGAGCAAAAAAGGACGACAAGAAAAATTCCCCTATTGAGTCTTTTTTGAATAAAATAACGAGATGTTCTAATGACGATCAGAAACAAACTGATAACCCAAACCCGATACTGTTCGAATTGTCGTTGCTGTTTCCCCCATCTTTTTTCGCAGCGAAGAAA
>PEZR01000049.1:0-689 GCA_002773975.1 Bdellovibrio sp. CG10_big_fil_rev_8_21_14_0_10_47_8 | reverse complement strand
GTCCACGGATCGGTCCTCAATAAAAGCACCGTTTCCCCAAACCCCATCAATGAGCTGCTGACGGGATAATATTTGATTGGGATTTTTAGCCAACCGATAAAGAATCTTATATTCAATCGGCGTCAAATCAAGTTTCATCTCCTGCCCCTGGTCCCGCATATAGGCCGAATAGGTCGGCAAATGCATTTTCAGGGGGCCTCGCTCAAATGAGGCATCCTCTTGGCTGAGCAGAATATTTTTTCTTAATTTATTGTCGATTCTAGCCTTCAACTCGATCGGGTCAAAAGGTTTGGTGATGTAATCTTCTGCACCCAAATTCAGCCCCATGACCTTATCTGCCGTCGACGAGTGCCCAGTTAAAAAAATCACCGGCACTTTTTTGGTTTTTTCATTTCTTTGCAGCTCTGAACAAAACTCAAACCCATTTCCATCAGGCATGGTTACATCGAGAAGAACGAGATCATAAACACTCTGTGATGTGCGAGTTCTGGCCTCTTGCAGAGTCGAACAAAAATCCATGTTCATCGCGCTACCAAGAGCGCCTCGAATCATCAGTTGATATTCCGGAGAATCTTCCACCACCAATATTTTTAACGTCATATCAAACCTTCTTCGATTGAAATAGTACTAAATTAGTTTATACCACTTCCCTGCTCTGTCAGTCACTCATAAAACAAATAAAAATTTAT
>PEZR01000109.1 GCA_002773975.1 Bdellovibrio sp. CG10_big_fil_rev_8_21_14_0_10_47_8 | reverse complement strand
TCTACGAGGTCAGGGGACTCACCTTCAAGTTTTTGTCTTGCAGGTACTGGCTGTCAAACAGTCGAGACTGATAACGAAGAGCCGAATCACAAAGGACCGTGACGATCTTACGACCTTTTCCTTTGTTCTCCATCCCATATTGATAGGCGGCAAAAACGTTGAGGGCTGCCGAAGTTCCAACCAATAAACCATCGTGTTTTGCCAAATGATAGAGAGTCGAAATCATTTCGTTATCACTGACCTGCACGGCCTCGTCGACTTTGGCCTGTTTGAAGTTTTCGGTCAGCCGCATGATTCCAATTCCCTCGGTCACCGAGGAACCGGAGCTCGCAAATTTTCCCGTCTTCAAATAGCTGTAGAGTCCCGAGCCCATAGGGTCTGCTAGACGAATATGAATGGAAGTTTTCTTTTCCTTCAAATATCTAGAAACGCCCGCCATCGTCCCACCGGTCCCGACCGAGGCGACAAAGGCATCGACTTCTCCTAAAGTCTGTTCCCAAATTTCCGGTCCGGTTGTCTGGTAATGGATGTCCGCATTGGCCGTGTTTTCAAACTGGTTGGCCCAAAAGGAATTCGACAACTTCTCAGCTCTACGACGAGCGGTATGATAAAAATGATTTTCATTGGCAAAAGGACAGGGGTCGACCGTCACCAACTCCACCCCCAGGGCCCGAAGAGTGTCATATTTTTCCTGCGCCTGGTTATTTGGCATCACAATTAAACACTGATATCCCCGCTGAGCGGCCACGGTCGCAAGACCAATTCCGGTGTTGCCAGCGGTCCCTTCGACGATGGTGTCTCCGGGTTTCAAATGACCCTCTTTTTCCGCCCGCAGTATCATCCCAAGAGCCGCGCGGTCTTTGACACTTCCACCAGGATTTAAAAACTCGGCTTTACCAAAAATCTCACAGCCGGTGGCATCAGAGAGAGATTTAATTTTCACCAAGGGAGTCCCGCCAACCACCTGAGAAACACTTCCTGTTTTCATAAAGAGCTCCCTCTTAAAAATTTCCAACACTGTTTGAGAACTGAAGTCTTTGACTCATGAAAAATACCGATAGATCTCGGGCAATATTTCCTCGCTGGGCATTTGCGCCAAACGAACCATGTCCAGCAGCTTTTGATTTTGCACTTGCAGTCGCTGTTTCACCAGGTCCGGATTCAATTGCTCAGCAGAAGGCTCCATCACCACCCGATAACCCAAGCGAGAGTTGTCTTCGGTTAAACAGCCCCAGCGCTCCATCACGTTGATCGCTGTTTCCACCCGGAAATCTCGTTTGTTGTAAAAATTCATTTGCGAACGAAGATACTCGACACCCTCAGTGGCAAGCCCCGGGCCACCGCCTTCGATCAAACGATAAACCTTCAAAATAAAGTCAGGCTCCGGATTGGCCCATTTTATAAATTCCATTTGAATCGAAACATCATCAGCATCATAGAGCAAATGACATTCGCTCGGAACCCCATCTCGCCCAGCCCGCCCCACTTCTTGATAATAAGACTCGATCGAATTGGGAACTTCACCATGGATCAACAAACGAACATCTTTTTTATCCACGCCTAAGCCAAAAGCGGGAGTCGCCAAAATCAGATCCGAAGATCCCTGCAAAAAAGCGCGTTGATTGCGAACCCGTTCTTGGGCCGGCAGCTGCCCATGATAAATACTGTGGCGCAAACTTAATTTCGCCAGCTCCGAAGAAGCTTTGTACAGACTTTGAATCAATGAAAAATAGATAATTGCAGGTCCTGGAAAAGCATGACGAAGTCCGACGATATCCCGAATTTTTTCCTCGAGACCATAGACCTCATGGGGCACGAGATGCAGATTCGGTCTCTCGATGCCCGAAGAAAATACCGGAGCTTCTTCAAGTCTCAATTGCCGAAGAATATCCTCTTGCACTGTTTTTGTCGCCGTCGCCGTCAACGCCAAGGTCGCAGGATCCCCCAGCTGCTCCCGAAACTCACCCAGCCTTGAATAGTCAGGCCTAAAATCATGGCCCCACTGAGAAATGCAATGAGCCTCGTCCACAGCGAGCAAAGAAACCCCTCGTTCGACGAGAACCTTCATAAACTCACTTTGCCGGAACCTCTCGGGAGTTGCGTACAGTATTTTGTGGTCGCCGGTTGCAATTTGTTTCAACCGAAGCTCTCGCTCTTCGCGACTGAGCGTCGAGGACAGAAAAGTCGCTGGAACACCATGTTTTCTGGCTTTGTCCACCTGATCCTGCATCAGAGCGATCAGGGGTGAGATCACGACCGTGAGCCCCGGCAACATCAAGGCTGGAAGCTGATAACACAGACTTTTTCCCATTCCCGTGGGCATCAACACCAGGGAAGACCCACCACTCAGCGTTCGCTGAACCACAGACTCTTGATCGCCACGAAAAACCGAGTGGCCAAAGTGCTCTGCCAAAGCTTTCAGCAAATTTTCCGAGCTAATGTTGCCTTGCATTACTTTCCCGTCAGAGGTCCTTGTCGGCGAAAAATCCTTCACTCCAAAACCCTGACATGATAATCCCATACGTTCGTTAAAAAAGATAGATCACAGCCAGACAATCAAGAGGGAATTATGGCCAAAAAATGGGACATCAACACAGTTAGAAATATCGGAATTTCCGCTCACATCGATTCTGGAAAGACCACGCTTTCCGAACGAATTCTTTTTTATGGCGGAAAAATCCACGCCATTCATGAAGTGAAAGGAAAAGACGGTGTCGGTGCCACCATGGATTCCATGGACCTTGAACGTGAAAAAGGAATCACCATCCAGTCAGCCGCCACTCAGGTGGAATGGAAGGAGTATACCATCAATCTTATCGACACCCCCGGGCACGTGGACTTCACGATCGAAGTGGAACGTTCACTCCGCGTCCTTGATGGCGCGATCTTGGTTCTTTGTGGTGTGGCGGGAGTTCAGTCTCAATCCATCACGGTCGACCGTCAGATGAAACGTTACGGAGTGCCTCGTTTGGCTTTCGTCAACAAATTGGATCGCCAAGGTGCAAATCCCATTCGCGTGAAAGACGCTTTGGTCGAAAAACTGCGTCTCAACGCCGTCATGTATCAACTCCCAATTGGTCTTGAAGACCAGCATCGTGGGATCGTAGATCTCGTGACTCTCAAAGCCTATGTCAACGAAGGAGACCACGGCGAAATCATCACCGAGATTCCAATCCCGGAAGACCTGAAAGCTCAAGCTCAACAGTACCGCCAAATGCTCATCGAGAAATTGGCCGATGTTGATGAAGGTATCGGCGATAAATTTCTGATGGGTGAAGAGGTCAGCATTGATGAAATTCATGCAGCCACTCGCCGAGCAGTCATTTCATTGAAACTGGTTCCTGTGTTCTGTGGTTCTGCTTTTAAAAATAAAAACGTCCAACATCTGTTGGATGGAGTGACTCGTTATTTGCCAACTCCTGCAGAGAAAAAAGAATTTGCTTTGGATTTGGATAAAAACGAAGAGAAGTTTGATCTTGAACCAAACAATGACAAACCTCTTTGCGCTTTGGCCTTTAAACTGCAGGTAACTCCATTTGGCCAGCTCACTTATATGCGTGTTTATCAAGGAAAGATGTCCAAAGGAGACTTCATTGTAAATACGGCCTCCAAAGATCGTCTTAAAATTCCACGAATGGTGCGCATGCACTCGGATAAAATGGAAGACATTGATACCGTCTACGCTGGTGATATCGTTGCCATGTTTGGTGTCGACTGTGCGTCCGGAGACACTTTTGCAACCGAAGACTACAACGTTTCAATGCAATCTATGCACGTCCCTGATGCCGTGATTTCTTTGGCCATTTCGCCCAAGGAAAAATCTGGCGCCAACAATTTCTCAAAAGCTTTGCAGAAATTCCGTAAAGAAGATCCGACCTTCCGCGTTCACCGTGACGAGGAGTCCGCTGAGACCATCATTTCAGGGATGGGAGAGCTTCACTTGGAGATTTACGTCGAGCGAATGAAACGAGAATTTGCTTGTGAAGTGGTCGTTGGTAAACCCCAAGTGGCTTATCGAGAAACCATTGCTCAGGAAGCAGCCTATGATTACACCCATAAAAAACAAACGGGTGGTTCTGGTCAGTTTGCAAAAGTGGTTGGAAAAATTCGACCGCTGCCTGCTCAGGAAGATGGTGCCACTTTCAAATTCAACAACAATGTTGTCGGTGGTCGTATCCCGCGTGAATTCATTCCTGCGGTTGAAGAAGGTTTCCAAGAACAATGTGCCAAGGGTCCATTGATAGGATTCCCAATTGTCGGCGTTGAAGTGGATCTGGATGATGGATCTTACCATGACGTGGACTCCAGCTACATGGCCTTTAAAATTTGCTCAATGGCAGCAATGCGAGAGGTTTATCAAAAAGCAAAACCCACCGTTCTTGAGCCCATCATGAAATTGGAAACCACCGTTCCTGATGAATACCAAGGTGCGGCTGTTGGACAAATCAATCAACGACGAGGTGTTATCGTCAATACCACTGCCTTCGAAGGCAATGCCGTTGTTGAAGCCGAGGTTCCGTTGACAGAGATGTTTGGTTATTCAACTGATTTGCGTTCTGCAACCAAGGGTAAAGGCGAGTTCTCAATGGAGTTCGCAAAATACCAGGCTGCACCTCGCAATATCCAAGAAGAATTGGCTAAAAAATACGCTGAAAAAAGAGCCTCTGAGAATAAATAGGCTCGAGTCTTCTGAGCAGCTCGACAAGGACAAAGGTCGAGCTCTCATCTGTTCAAATGCACGAGAATGTTCCATAAAAAGCCAGGCCCAAAGCCTGGCTTTTTATTGCCAAGCGCAGCATTGATCTCGGATGAGCTTTCCCCCGCAAGATATGTTATGATGAATCACCTATATGGAATGTCATACGAGTCCCTTTAAGATAAAAACCCAAAAAATCCAATGACCCTTATCCTGACGTTATTTTTCGCTATTTTGGGTATTTCGTTTTTATGCTCACTGCTCGAAGCGGTATTTTTGTCGGCATCTCCGGCCTATGTCTCGTTGATGGTCAAAGAAAATCGCCGAAGTGGCCGGCTGTTGGAACACCTCAAAGAAAACATTGATCGACCGATTTCGGCGATTTTAACTTTGAATACGATCTCTCATACCTTGGGGTCTGCTGCCATGGGAGCTCTGGTTTACGAAGAATACGGCAACGCAGGCGTCACAGCAATCTCGGTCATATTCACGTTCTGCGTGTTGATCTTTGCAGAAATTCTTCCCAAAATTCTTGGAGCTACCCACTGGAAAAAACTCGTCCCCTTTGCGGCCTACAGCATTCAAGTCATGATCTTTGCGCTTTTTCCCATTGTGCGTTTCTCTGAAATCCTTGGAAAAATTTTAGCCAGACCCGACACCGCAAGCTTCACCCGCGAAGAAATGCTCGCAACCGCCGAGCTGGGCGTTGAAGAAGGCACTCTTCACAAAAAAGAATCCGCCATCATTAAAAATCTGCTGATGCTCAACAACATGTATGTTTCAGACATCATGACCCCTCGGTCAGTGATGTTTGCCATGGAAGCGGATGAAACAGTTGAAGATGTCGCGGACAAATACAAACCGATTCGTTTCTCCCGGATCCCTGTCTATGAATCAAACATGGACAATATCATCGGGCTCACTCACCGTTATAAAATTCTGGAAGCTCTTTCCAGCGATGAGCACGACACAAAGATCCGAGAAATCACCAGTCCGATCAATTCAGTTCCTGAACGAATGACTGTTGCCGCCGTGATCGACCTTTTTGTTAAAAGAAAAGAGCATCTCGCTTTGGCCGTTGATGAATATGGCATTGTGACAGGCCTCGTGACCTTAGAGGACGCGATCGAAACTCTTTTAGGGGTCGAGATTGTGGATGAGTTCGACAACATCACAGACATGCGCCAATATGCCCTGGAACAGTGGCAAATTCGTAAAAACCAACTCCGAAAACCGTCTTAACTCCATCGTCTTTATTTCGCGGAATTTGAATGCTCTTTATCTAGAGGCTCTTTCGACCGTTGCCGTGGGTGATTGGATTGGTGTCAAAAGGGCCCAGCGCGCACCAAAGACAACAATGGCGGTCAACAGTCCTAAGATCAGGAAAAGACTGATTGTTTGAAAATCCATTTTAGGGTGCTTCGGCGGGTTCGGCAAAAAATGCTCCTTTAAAAATCCTCCACTGGGCCTCAAAGATTTGTTAAGCATAAAGCATGCCTTTTTCAAGGCACCGCCAACCCAAAAGGAGACCCCATGACCAAAACGGAGCTTGCAAAAAAAATCTATGAAATCGCCCATTTGACCGGCGAATTTAAGCTCCGCTCAGGACAAGTTTCCCATGAATATTTTGATAAATACCGCTTCGAAGCAAAGCCTGAACTGCTCAAGGAAATCGCCAAACAAATGGCAACGATGATCCCTGCGGGGACCGAGGTCCTTGCCGGCCTGGAAATGGGCGGCATCCCCGTGGCCACCGCACTGAGCCTGGAAACGGGACTTCCGTGCGCTTTTGTACGAAAAGCCGCCAAAGACTATGGCACCTGCCAATTTTCAGAAGGAACTCCGGTCAAAGGAAAAAATATTTGCATCATTGAGGACGTTATCACCACCGGGGGACAGGTCCTTCTGAGTGCTCAAGATTTAAAAACTCTGGGTGCCCATGTGAAAAATGTTCTGTGCGTAATTCATCGCGGTTCTGGCCAGGAATCCAAACTTACAGAAGCCGGCCTTCAAATGACGGCTCTGATGACCATGCAAGACCTTAAGGCTCATCTCTGATAAAAAAAGGAGAGCTTGATCAGCTCTCCTTAGTATTTTTTATTTCCTTGTGGCTGTCTAATCGATTCTCGCAAAGATCGCTCAGTGCACGACAAGCGTCAGTGGTTGTATAGATTCCGACCAAGTGCTGGTTGTCCATGATCAGCGCGCTCCCCACTCGGCGTTCTGCCAGCTCCGCACTGACAGCGCTAATAGAAGCATCTGGCTTTGTGATGTACGGGGTTTCTTCACAGATATCTCGAACTTTGGCAGACTTTACGTCAAACCCACTGAGAGACATTGCATACTTGATGTCCCGATCACTGACGACTCCATATTTTTCACCGTCACGCACGGGCAAATGACGAATACCATGCTTTTTCATCATCTCCTGAGCCTCTTGAATGGTCGACTCTGCGTTGATGGCATAAGGGGTTGTCGTCATATATTTTTGAACCTGTGGAATACTTTTCATTTTCGATCTCCTATCGGTGCTAATCGGTCATGGCGAAAAGGGCGTTAACACATACACAATTTCGTCATCACCTAGGTTAAAGTGGACTAAAATTTCCTTCTTAGAAATATCAATCAAATTGCTGGTTTTTCGACCGGGCTGCATATCTGCGTCCCGAGCACATTCAAACATATTCTTGGGATTTGCCGCAAAAACCTCTTCGTCCAGAGTCTGCTGCCCTTCTTCATCCGTCAGAACTTTGTAATTGGCAAAACGCTCACAGAATCCGGCAATTCCTTTGCGATCCCAATACAGCCGATCAGTGCCATTCGAAAAAAAAGTCCACTGCAAATTCAAATCGGGATTCAGCAGAGGCTGACGTTGGCCCTTGTAGATAATTTCCGTAAATTTCCATGTTCCACTCAAGGCCATCGCTTGAAAACCAACGAGACTTCCCAAGAAAACAAAAAATATTCTTAGGAAGAGAGGTCTCACTCAGTCCACCCTCGAGATTTTAAAACAAGGTCAGCTTTCTTTTGTGAATCGGCATCCATTTTAGAAACCAAATCCATCACCTCTGTTTTAAAGCTTTCAAAGTTAGATTTTGGATTCATCCGAAGCAGAGTGTTCCACGCCAGCTGCTGAGCAGGCGCAGCCCCCAGATCTTTCTGCAATGCCCAGAACAGACCAGAGATAATCCCAGAATCATGGTAGAGACCACCCGTGCGATCCGCAGGTGACCAATTGTTCTCAACTGTTCTCTTAAATGGCGCCTTTTTATAGGCCGTTTCGCCCAAGCGAGGATTGTCGAATTGCGTGGTTGTAAAGTAGTCCGCGAAGCCTTCATTTAAGGAACCACCTTCCCCTTCATAGGGAAGTCGCGCCACTGCTTCAATCACTGCATGAATTGATTCGTGAGTAACAATTGTTGGATCCAACGGAATCTTTGAAAAAACCTCGTTGTCACCCTCGCCCAAACGGATCTTGTGGTCAAAATAGAACGCAGTATTTGTTTTGTCGGGATAACCCAATGAAGTCTCGGCTTCGAGCTGAAATGGCAATATAAAACCAAACGTTTTTTGAAACCAATTCATCGATCGATTGATGTAAAAATAAACTTGGACCTGTTCAAAACGTGAATCTTCAACAGGGTAGACAAATTGATTGTCCTCGGCTTCAGCCGTCAGATCTGCTCGCGTAGACACTTTCAACAGGCTGGATTGCAAAGTTCTGCCAGTGAGATTCTTCAAAAAAACCTGCTGCAGTTCACTTTTTAAAGGACCTTCAGGAAAAACGGAGGCTGAAACTTGGTCCATATGAGACCCTTGGATCTCTTTGGAACGAACTCTAAAATCTCGAGAAACA
>PEZR01000108.1:8553-8863 GCA_002773975.1 Bdellovibrio sp. CG10_big_fil_rev_8_21_14_0_10_47_8 | reverse complement strand
AACTGCGGTGTTGGCGAGTTGTCCAACGGGAAGCTGATGATGCGGTAACTTTGTGCCTCAGCATCAGGAAGCCCCTGAAGTTTTGTGATCGTGCGGAAGGTGTGATCTTGGCCCCGGGCTAACTTTCGAAAATCGTCTCTATACGGAAGCTCCAAATGACCGAACCGACCCACTTGAAAGAGCACCGCTCCTGCCAGGTGGCGGATTTGAACCAACGCAGTCCCCAGTGAAAAGGGATATATTTTTGCCTGGTCGACGGTGGGCGTGTTGACGGAGAGGTCACCGGCGGGGCTCAGGGGTACGCTATCAG
>PEZR01000108.1:6441-8529 GCA_002773975.1 Bdellovibrio sp. CG10_big_fil_rev_8_21_14_0_10_47_8 | reverse complement strand
AAGAGCATTATCAAATTCGTTCTGTAACGAGTTAGAGAGGAAGTTAAAAGTAATCACTCCAAAAGCGGTTAAGGTTGTTCCAAAAATAGCGACGAATAGAATCGTTAGGCGAGTGCGGATGCTAAAACGATCGAGCACCTGAAAACTGGATTTAAGAATGATCTTTAAGGACATAGCCGACTCCCACCACCGTTTGGATCAATTTTTTGGGAAATGGCGCATCGACCTTCTTGCGCAGCAGGTTGATATAAACATCGATCACATTGCTCTCTGAATCAAAATGTATATCCCAGACATGCTCCGCTATCGAGACTCGTCCCAAGGGGCGCTCGGGATTTCTCATCAGATACTCGAGCAAGGAAAATTCCTTGGCCGTCAGGGAAATATCGTGGCTACCTCTTTTGACTGTTCGGTGGATGAGATCTAATTCGAGGTCGGAGTATTTAAGAATGGAGTTGCTAGTGCCGGTGGCGCTCTTTCTGCGAAGCAAAGCGCGGACCCGCGCCAAGAGTTCGTCAAAGGCATAGGGCTTCGTCAGATAGTCATCGGCCCCTGCGTCCAATCCAGATACTTTGTCTTTGGTGGTTGATAAAGCGGTGAGCATCAAAATAGGCCCGTGAAAGCCATCATTGCGAAGATGCCGGGCAGTATCAAAGCCATTTTGGTCCGGCAGCATCACATCTAAAATGATCAGATCATAATCGTTTTCCGCAGATAACATTTCAGCGGCAGAGCCGGACTCCGCGACATCCACAGCATAGCCAACTTCATTCAAACCTCGTTTGAGGAAGTTGGCCATTTTCTGTTGATCTTCGACGACTAAAAGTCTCATTTTTTCCTCTTGCGCTTCAGATGTTAATCACGGACCTGGTCAAAAGAAAGTCCAAATTGGACATGGGAATTCGTCTCAACCGTAGGAAGGTCAAGCTCCGCAGGTCAGAGACTAGAATTTGAGAGGACAGGACAGACATTTTTTTGTTTTCACTCCGTGATTTGTCACATAGATTGAATAGATGTTTAAGGGAAAAGTCATCCTTGTTGTCGACGATGAACCTGATCTCAGGGAGATTCTGAAGGATGAATTTGTTTATGAGGGCGCAGAGGTTTTCGAAGCCGCCAATGGCCAAGAGGCCTTAAAAATCATTGAATCCCATCAATTTGACGCGATTCTTTCGGATTTACGGATGCCGGGGGGCGACGGTGCGTCTTTAACCAGAGAGCTTCGGAAGAAAAACTCTTCTCAACCAGCCGTTGTTTTGATCACCGGATTTGCAGATCTAGAAATTGAGGATGCCTTTGAAATGGGAGCAGATGCTTATCTGACGAAGCCTTTCCAGTTGGGCGAGTTGAAAAGAACCGTCGCGCGATTGCTGTCTGCGGATGAGAAGCGTTGGATGGATGTTCGTGCGGCAGAGATGATTTCACACCAGCTTTCTTTGTCCCAGCCTTTGGATCAAATTTTGAAAGATAAAATTCTAGTGCTGGGACGAGGTGGAGTTTTTCTGAGTGGAACTCCAAGCTCTTGGCGCGTGGGTGATGTTTTTCGCTTGGGTGTGGTGAATTTGTCTCCGGTCATTTTGAAAGTGAGTTGGGCTCGAATCGACAGCGGTGATGGACTTCGTGCGGGAGTCGGTGCCGAGTTTGTCATTTTGCCTGAGGACGTTCGAACTGAGTTTGATCGCCTGCAGCCAGGATGGCGCAACCTGATTTCAATTGTCCCTAAGAATTAATTCTCCATTGTCGGCTCAGCAGCGCTATCGACGCTAGAACTGTCATGACAAAGGCCGCAATGATGGAGGGTGTGACCAGTTCTCCAAATAGAAAAGTTGCCACCAGGGCTGAAATTGCCGGCTCCATTAATTTTCCGCAGCTCATCCAGTTGATGTTCATATATTTCAGAAGGTAAGTGAAGAGTACGTGGCCCAATAAGGTGGGGCCTAAAATATTGGCCGAGATCGCAATCCATGTAATGGGGGGATAATGGATCCACTGGACATGTTGTAGACTCCCCACAATGAAAAATAGCAATGCAGTCCAGAGATAAATGACCCATGCATATTGCTCATTGCTGACATGGCCGCGGGCTTT
>PEZR01000108.1:178-6332 GCA_002773975.1 Bdellovibrio sp. CG10_big_fil_rev_8_21_14_0_10_47_8 | reverse complement strand
CCCGTAAACGCCAGGGCAAAAGCAACGCCATGCCGCTTTTCAAAACGGTCCTTCAGAAAGATCCAGGAGCCGATCGCCGTGAAGATGGGATTCGAGGCGAAAAGAATCATGCAAGTCGCAATCGAGGTCGTTTGGGCCGCCACAAAAAAGGTCCACAGATGCACAAAGAAAAGACTTCCCGAAAGAAAGGTCCATCGCCAGGTCTCTCGGGGTGGATATTCGAGAAAGCTCTGGTTTTGGCGACGGGAGTTCAGCCACTTTAGGCCAAACATGATCAGTCCGGCCCCCAAGAGGCGCCAAAAGCCGATCATCAAGGCAGGGGCCTGAGCCAGTCGAACCAAGTTGGCGGCTTGAGACAGAGAGACGATAGCTACAAAAAACAGCAGAGTATTTTTCAATCCCTTTCATCGTAGATGACTTTTGACAATTCGCGCAACCAGGAAAAAGCTTTCATTTTTGGAAAACCTCAAGCGACAATGGGCCGTCAAACAAGGAGTTACAACATGAAATGGATCTTGATCGTTATGGCGGGTTTGTCGTTAGGTCTGACGGCTTGTCAAAAAAAATTGGATACGGACCTGAAAAAAGCTAGTTATGCGATCGGACAGCAGATTGGGAGCAATCTCAAAAATCAAAATATCGAATTCGATTCCGATGTTTTGGCGATGTCGATTTCAGAGGCCTCTTCTGGTAAAGAAAGCAAAATGAAGCCCGAAGAGATGCAGCAGGCTTTGATGAAATTGCAAGAAGGCCTGGTTAAAAAACAACAAGAACAGGCGGATAAGAATAAAAAAGAAGGGACTGAGTTCCTCGAGAAAAATAAAACTGCTGAGGGCGTTAAAACGACCGCGTCAGGTTTGCAATACATCGTTGTCACTGAAGGGAAGGGGAAAACTCCAACTTTGAAGGACACTGTAAAGGCGCATTACAAAGGAACATTGATCAATGGAACGCAGTTTGATAGCTCTTATGACCGAGGTCAGCCAGCGGAATTTCCAGTTGAAGGTGTGATTAAAGGTTGGACGGAAGCTCTTCAGATGATGAAAGAGGGCGGGAAAGTGAAGCTCTTCATCCCTTCTGAGTTGGGTTACGGTCCAGCGGCTCGCCCTGGAATTCCAGCAAATTCAGTTTTGGTGTTTGATGTTGAATTGCTCGAAGTTCTTCCCCAGAAAAAAGGGAAGAAGTAGTTTCGGCAAGAACCTTCAAATGAAAATCACTCATCGAGTGATTTACGCAGAAAGAGGCTGACCATGGGAGAACCAATGTCAGCCTCTTTTGATTTTAAGATCGATCCATTTGAAAATTTTCTTCATTTATTTGATGAAGCAAAAAAGCAGATTCCCAAAGATCCCAATGCAATGAGTTTGGCAACCGTCGGTCAGGATGGCGCACCTTCGGTGAGGATCGTTCTTTTTAAAGGGCTTGTTCGTGGTGGATTCTCTTTTTACACCAATTATGAGAGCCAAAAATCCAAAGAGATGCTGCTCAATAACAGAGTCGGACTTTTGTTTTATTGGCCAGCGATAGATGTGCAGGTTCGTATTCAGGGCATTACTGAAAAGTTAAAGAGGGCTGAATCCGAGGAATATTTTCAGTCGCGACCACGAATCAGTCAGTTGGGAGCATGGGCCTCAGCCCAGAGTCAGACAATTTCAGGGCCTGAGGAACTGCAGAAAAAAATGACGGCGATGGAAACGAAGTACTTGAATCAGCCGGTGCCCTGTCCACCTAACTGGGGAGGCTTTCATGTCTTGCCTGTGGGTATCGAGTTTTGGTTTGGTCGAGAGGGCCGGCTTCATGATCGGTATGTTTATGAACGTACAGATATACAGGCTCCATGGACAACTCGGATGAAGTCGCCCTAGATAAATCTCTAGTGCAGTGCTAGGGGAGCAATCAAATAAAACTCAGGAATTTCAATATCAAATTGTTCGCCGGCATCGCTGACCATTTGATAAAAGCCCCTCATACATCCAGACGATGTCGACAATGGGCAGACGCTTTCGTATTCAAAAGTTTGTCCGGCAGAAATTTTTGGTTGAAGCCCAACCACTCCAGCTCCACGCACCTCTTCTGTTTCGCCGAGACTGTCGGTAATAATCCAGTGACGGCTCATCAATTGAGCCGAAGAGCTTCCGCGATTGACGATCTGAACCTTGTAAGAAAAGAAGAAATAATTGGAATCAGGGCGAGACTCAGATTCTACGTATTGAACGTAGACCTTGACGTGAAAATTGGAGTTCACCATTTTTTGAATCGGCACTGAATCACCTCTAAAATTTGAGAGTAAGGGGTGGGGTAAAATCGAGTCAAGGCCTGGATCGCGAAGAAACAATCAACGCAGGGGTATATCCTTCAGATTGAAAATAAGGGGATAGTGGTCAGAGGGCAGCGCGGCTTTGGCGTCTAGTGTCGTGGGGGGATCCAGGGGAAGACCCATGTTGTCTCGATAACGGTAGACGGTGACAGACTTGGGGTCCAGATGAGGCGCCAGTTTTGGCGGCAGAAAACAGTAGTCAATTTGGCGACCTTCGGGGCGAGAGGATTTTCCAACTTGGTAATAAGTTGCGCTGTCTTCCGCGGAGAGTTGGGCTAGATCACAGACATCACGCAGATTGGTTTTTTGGTAGAGATCTGAAAATTCAGGATCGGCCTCATTGCGGCGGGCATTGCCATTGAAGTCACCGGCTAAAACAATTGGAACTTGGTCTTGAAATTTGAGTTCCAGTTCCTGATAAACCTCGATCAAGGTTTTCAGTTCAGCTTGTCGCCGTTCGGATCCCGATGGATCAATGTTGTCAGGATCCAATCGAGATTTCAGATGAGTCAGAACAAAAATCAGAAATGGTCTTTCCCGGTCGTGTTGGAACAGATGCAGCTCTACCGCATCTCTCGAAAATTTATGACTGTGGGTGGCATTGTTCTGTCGTTCGTGAGGATACAAGAAATGAATGGGCCGATTTTTATTGGAAATCACATCAAAGTAAAATGGTGGATTCTTTTTAATGAGATAACCGACGTCAATATTTCGATTGGAATTCCCTTCGATCAATACGGGCGAGTAGGTGTCGTGCAAAAAAAGTCGGTTGAAGTTCTGCAGACTTTCCAGGCCGCCAACCTCACAAAGCAAAACGAGATCCGGAGATTCGCTGGTGATAATTTTAGCTAGTTCCCTGGCCTTTTCTATTGGCTTATTGACGAATACGGATGTGGATAATTTATTCCATTGGCCGGCATCTAATTTAAGGTGCTCGGGTGTGAGCTCTTGATCCGATAGAAGAAAAAGATTTTCAGCATTCAGGACCATGACACGGAGTTGGGGAAGAACAGAAGCCATCGCCAACCAGCTTATGCCAAAGTGAGGAACCTAGTCCATCTCCAAAGCGGGGGGAGGGGCTCATGTTTGCAATGAAAGGCGGCGCGGCACAGGATGAAGAGCCCAATAAATAAGAGTAAATTTTGAGATCGAAAAGGAAGTGCAATTTATGGCTAAAAAGCAGAACGTTTCTCAACCCTTATTTTGTCCTATTCCAAGTCTTTTTTCTCAAGTTCGGCAGGGGCTGGGGGGAGCTAAGGGGTTGACTGGGCATATTCATATTCTCGGCGGAGAGAATGCCCCTCAGTTTAAAACTTGGATTCAAGATTTGGCTCCCGAGTGGCAGCAAAAAACTTTGCTCAAGAGTTCGCGGGAAAGTTATCAATTTGTCAGCAATCAAGGACCTGTGTGGATTCTTCAGCCGAAAAATCGCAAGGGACCGTTTTCCCACCACGGCCAACTGGAAGAATCCGCCTATTCTTGGTTTCGTGACCAAGCCGGTGGGATCATCAGTCTGATGCGAGCCTACCAAGTGGAAAAGATTCAGGTCCAATTTCATCACACAAACGATGTTCAGGAACTGGGTTTTTGGGTGGGAATGGATTTGGCGGCTTATCAATATCGTCAAGTGGTGGAGCGAAGTGGACTCAAAGATATGCCCACCTTTCATTTTGTGAAACACGGGGGCCCTGTTAAGAAAAATATTTTGGCGGAAGCTCGGTCGATTTCTGCGGCGGTCAATCTGGCCCGTCACTTGGTCAACACACCCCCCAACTATTTGAATCCGGCAAGCCTGGCGGCCTTTGCTAAGAAACATTTTTCTAATAAAAGCGGTTTGAAGCTTCAAGTCTGGGATGCACAAAGGTTGCGCCGAGAAAATATGAATCTTCATTTAGCTGTGGGCCAGGGGGCAGAGCATGGGCCACGACTCCTGCATCTAAAATATCGCCCCTCCGGAGCGGGGGCTCGTCGGAAAAAGCCCATCGCCTTTGTGGGTAAAGGGGTCACTTTTGACTCTGGGGGCTTGGACATCAAGCCCTCCTCAGGCATGCGATTGATGAAGAAGGACATGGGGGGCGCTGCTGCCGTTTTGGGTGTCGCGCAGTGGGCGGTAGAGAGTCGTTATTCTCAACCTTTGGATTTCTATTTGGCTTTGGCCGAAAACAGCGTGGATGGAAAAAGTTTTCGTCCTAGTGATGTCATTACTGCCCGCAATGGAATGAAAATTGAAATTCACAATACTGATGCTGAGGGCCGTTTGGTTTTGGCGGATGCCTTGGATGTCGCGGTAACAGCCAAAGGCGCTGATGAACCCGAGATGGTGGTCGATGTGGCGACTCTAACTGGGGCCATCAAAGTGGCGCTGGGAGCAGATCTTGCGGGACTTTTTTCAAACCATGATCCGTTGGCTCAAGAGCTTGAAAGAGCGGGGCAAAGGTCAGGAGACCTCAGTTGGCGAATGCCCTTATACAATCGTTACAATGCGGGGATGAGCACTCCTTTTGCGGATATCGTCAACGCGATGGATGGATTTGGAGGAGCTATCACGGCGGCCTTATTTCTTGAAAAGTTTGTTCGACAAAAGCCTTGGGCGCATTTGGATATCTATGCGTGGAATGATAAATCCATGGGGCCGTACACTTCCTCGGGCGGGAGCGGTCAGGCTGTCCAATGTTTGATTGAATTTTTGCAACAGCGGCAAGCCAACTAGCTCTGAAACAGAGTGCCCTTTTTTATTTGATCGCGGATCGATGGGGGAACGCAGCGTTCCCATTTGGGGTCTTTTTTAACCATTAGGTCCCAAACATCTTCTGAATGGAGATACTCATCAATCTCATCACAGCCAGAGATGTCGACGATCTTTTTTTGTTGCAAGAAATACTGATAAAGAGGCACCAGGTGACTGGCTGGCGTAAAAATTTTCGCTGTTGCACAGGACAAAGGCGTCTTGTGGGGATAGACATAAAGACTGGTAGAGTGATCCAGTAACTTACCCAATCCTTCCAGAATTCCACCTTCGAGATCCGCATAATGAGACTCAGTAAAAAGCCCGTCCAGGTGGGACGCACCAATAATCAGGGTAATGGGTTTTTGGGTGTAAAAGCGGAGAAATCTTTTCAGCCGATAGTACAAAAAGAAATTGGACACCAGAACATGGTGCCCCAGGGAGCACAGAGAAGAAACCCGATCTAAAAAATCCTTCTCGTGAATATTTCCATCCTGAGACAGATTGTGCATGGTGAGTTCGAACATCACTAGAGTATTATTTTTTTCAGCTGGGACATCTTTTTTAAACTGAGCAATTCCTTTTTCAAGAACGTCAATGTGGGTCGTGGTAACAGGCCGATAAGTTCCGCGCTGAATGACCAGAGATTTCTGATAGATATCGTCCGAGATGCTTAAGATATCTTGTTGAGGGCTGAATAGAATGGCTTCGGCCAAGCCACGGCGAACTAGCTCGAGATTTACTAAATGATTATTGATGTGCGAAAGGTCCGGTCCGGTAAAACGAATACAGTCGATCACGACCTGATCCGCTTTGATGTTTTCCACTAGGGAGGTCAGAATGTCGGCGGAATTTTTGAGAGATGAGAACGCAGCATGAACAAGGTTGACGCCAAGAACTCCCAAAGTTTCTTGCTGCTGCAGGCGGTACTTATCCAATAGGCGAATATGCATAACGATGTCATTGGGTTCGCCATCAGGAGTCGTTTGAAAACGAATTCCCATCCATCCGTGAGAGAATTTTTTCTTTTGATCTCCGGTTGCGACCGTGTTGGCAAAAGCAAAAAAACAGGTGTTGGCGCCGCGGGTGGCGCTCAAACGTCGGTGCAGTAA
>PEZR01000108.1:0-158 GCA_002773975.1 Bdellovibrio sp. CG10_big_fil_rev_8_21_14_0_10_47_8 | reverse complement strand
TTTTGCGCAGGCGAGATTCGCAAACATAACGACCGCTGGATTCTTTGCCGTAGATCTCATCGCTATAGACCATGTCATAAGCAGAGATGGTTTTTGCAATTGTTTGCGAAGCTTTGCCGGCCTGAAAGAAAAATCGAGCCACCTCTTGACCAGCGCCA
>PEZR01000189.1 GCA_002773975.1 Bdellovibrio sp. CG10_big_fil_rev_8_21_14_0_10_47_8 | reverse complement strand
GGCATCGCTGATGTTCTCAATATCAGCATGGGTTCATCCCCTATTTTAAAAACTTCGGCTCGCAAAGGTATCGATGATGTTATGAGAGCCGCTTTCGCGATGACTACGGCTCGCAATGTTCCAGTCGCCGTCGCCGCGGGGAATTCGTCTGTGGATCTTGGAACCTATTTTACCCAACCTTCGTCTCTCGGAGAATCTATTCCAGGCGTGGTCACTGTCGGCTCCTTTGATTCCACCAAAAAGATGCTGAGTAGCTTTTCCAATTATGGTGTGACCGGCGTTGAGATCGCGGCACCTGGAACGGACATTTTATCGACCATCAATGAAGCCGAAGATGATCCTGCCAAGCCCAATGATCCAAACAACACCCGAGGCTACGGAATACTGAGCGGCACCTCGATGGCATCACCTCAGGTCGCTGGAGCGATGGCTCTCGCTGTCTCATATCTTCGTTCTCACAACATCTCGTACACGGCCGCGGATATTGAAAATCTGATCGTACAATCAGCGCAACCCACCAACAGCTTGATGAGCGCTGGCAAAGACAAAATTAAAAATCATGGACTATTGAACTTGAAAAATTTGGCTTTGGCATTGAAAGCCAAAGTTGCTGGCACACCGGCCATGGCTAAAATGAGTCCATTGTCTGCGGAGGCTCGCGCCAAGATGTTGAAGGACCAGATCCGGAAGACTTCGTATTTTGACTGTCCTTAGGGGCTAATGAGGGGTTTGAATTTGCAGGGGTATTTGAAGCTTATTCTCATAACAACGGCAGCCTGCTTTTTCGGAGCATGCACGAAGGTCTCTTTGCTGAGAGAGCCGGCGGCCTTTGTTGCCAAGCCGGGAGAAGGCATCAGAGATATCGCTTCTGCCAACGGAACATTTGACCTCTACCCACCCAGCATCCGTCAGCCTTTGAAAAAAATTGTGATTTTTTTAGATATGTCTTTTTCTATGCTGACCGCCAACTGTGAAAATGACGTCAACAATCCATCCGAGCCCGATGATCCACTTCCCGGCGTCGTTCCTGTTTTAGCAACTTCTCCTGCGGGGCCTTGCCTTACAAAAAATTTGGCGACGGGACGGGACCCTAATGGCGTTCGGTTTGACTTGATTTTGAACTGGATCAAACCTTTTGCGTCGGATGCTCAGTCACGATTTCTGATCGTTCCCTTCACCGGAGGGAGCGTCGAGAGAAAATTACCAGTGAATTATAGCTTTGTTTCTTATTCCAGCGCTGTCAGTGCGATTGAAAAATTGCGGACTCTTCAGAACGACGACAAAAAGGTGTTCGATAATCCCGCGATTACACCCCAATCCATGGGCACTTCGATTCCGCTCAATCGTTTGACCAGCTTAACAGACACCGTCTATGCAGACATGAGAAGAGCCAAAGATCAAAATGAGCTGTCGGCGACCATCTATGAAGTCATTTATATTTCTGACGGAGTTCCATCTCCTACTTTTGCTCACTATCAAACGGCCTTTAACCTGATTCCATTTCCGACCAAAACCAGCTTTTGCCCCAAAGAGTGCACCCAAGATCTGGCTCAGTGCACCCTGGATCGTTGCAAAACGGCAAGACTGGAAATGGCGGACCTCTGGGGCGAGGTCAAAGACAATGATTTTCTAGAAAATGTTCGAAAGTGGCGTTTCCTCAATGGTCTGCCAAATATTTATCTTGAAGGTCAGGTTCGATTACACTGGGTGCAAATCAATCCCAGCATCATTCCAGCTAAAGAACTGAGCTCGTCCAACAACTTTATTCAGGCTGCTAAAATGTCAGTGCCCGAAGCCAAGTACAGCGAGATGACGACAGCAAATCCCCCTTACTCGCTGGTCGAGAAACAACTTCAAGCAGAACGCTTTTTAATTCGTTCGCTCTCGGTGGTGAATTCAAATATTCGGGTCAATATCAACGGCCAAATCGATGTCGACAGTGATGGAGATGGTCTTTTTGATAGCGAAGAAGAAAAATATGGAACCGATCCTTTGAATCCCCGCAGCCAAGGAATATGCTTGGACAGCATGAGTGTTCAAGCGGCTTATAAAGAGCGCTGCTCTGCCGCCGCGGCCCAACTGGGTTGCGATGCCCAGTCCGATCCGGACGGAGATGGTTTGAACGATTGTGAAGAAAAAATTCTCGGCACCAATCCTCGTTTGGTGGACTCGGATGGGGACGGAATTCCAGACGGCATTGAAATGGTCTATGGCTATAATCCTATTCAGTCGGACGAACAGGTCGACGTCAATGGCGATGGCAAGGTCAATGTTTTAAACTACCTCAAGGGAGCGCCTCCTTATGTGTTGGTGGACAGTGTAAAATCTGACTGGCTGGTGAATCTCGAGAGAACTTTTCTTGGCTACAACACATTGCCCGATGGTCAGGTGGCCTCTTACGATATCACTCTGAAAAGCTTTCCGTTTGGCACGCCTAAGACCGGTGTCAAAATGGGGAAAATGTATTATTCAGAATCCCACATCCCTGAACAAGAAATTCCTGAGAATATGCAAGTGATCGCTTCGGCACAAACTGCAGATTCAAACTCGATCATGATTTTTATGTCTGTTTCAAGTGTCGAGAATCCAAATAAAATAATTTGGTTAATGAAAAAAGTCGCCGTGGGTGAAGCCGACCACAATGTGCCGGTAAAATTAGACCTGTCGTCTCTGGTAGAAATGAGTCGTTATGATCGATAGGAGCGGAGAAGGTATGAAGTCAGAAAAAAAGCAAATCCAATATCTGATTGGCGTGGGTGGATTTTTAGCTCTCGCAATTCCCCTATTGTTGCTCGGATTCCAAAACTGCTCCAAAGTCAGTCTTGAGAAAATTGAACAGCCCAGCATCATTCAACAAAAGCCAGAGGTCTTTGGAACGATCGAGGGAAACTACTGCACTCAAATCGGAAGCGTCCCCGGTGGCAAAGTCAAAGTCGTCATCATGATCGATATGTCCTTGTCAAATCTAGGCAGCTACTCGGCTGGGAATTTTCTGCAATCTCTGGGAACAGATCCAAATTCTGCTCGGTTTCAAAGTTTGAAAAATTTCGTCTCGAGTTGCTCGGCAGGGGCCGAATACGCAGTGGTCGGTTTTGCGACCAGTAAAATCTCAAGCAATGGCGGAAATTGCCGCGTGCCCTTCAGCGATCCCAACAGCGCAAATGGCGAATTGGACTATTTAAAGAGTTATGAACGTACGCAGCTGGCGTCGGTTCAGGCCAGCCCACAAACACCACGTCCTGATCTGCAGACGTCTTATGAGCAAGCTTTGGGATGCGCGCAAGATCTGATTGTCTCTGACATCGAAAGAAACGCCAACGAAAGCGATACTTACTATCATGTCTTTTTTGTCACTGACGGAACTCCCACCGTAGATTCAACCTGCACGGTTTCCAATGGCTCTTTGATCAACTGTGATCACAATCAAAAGAACTCGGACCGTACTCGATTTATTGTTGATTCCGCCACCGCCCTGGGACGGCAGGCCCGAGTCCAGCCTGTTTTCTATGGCAGTGCTGCCACAAACACAGTTCGAGACCTGATGTCGGCAATTGCAACCGCCGGACGGGTTGGAGATTACTTGGCCGTGAGCAGTGTTGATCAGGTTCAATTTTGCAGTCTCATTTCAAAACCCAATCAAGTGAAATACACCAAGTCTGTCTTTATGGGCGTGCCTTTGACCATCACTCCTAAAAAGAACACTTGGTTGCCAGATTCAAATATGAACGGAATTCCAGACAATGAAGAATCCACCTATGGATTCAACGTCAACTCAAGACGAAGCGGTGGAATGCTAGATGCGATTTGCCGGTCCATTGGCAATGTTCAGGCTTGTCAGGCCTTTGTTCAAAAAACGGGCTGCACCAACGAGGTCAACAATTTTGGCCTGACCAAATGTGACTTGGCCGCGCTAGGATTTTCTGGCCTGAGCAGTCCTGATCTTGGGATTGATAGCGACGGTGATGGAATCCCAGATCTTATTGAAGTTTTGCGTGGCAGTGAGCCCAGCCAAAATGATTCATTTCTCGACAGCGACGGAGATGGTCTCACCAATTTGGCAGAAATTCGCCGGGGTGGAAATCTCAATAGCCCGGATGCAGACCGTGACAGCGATGTTCTGATCACGACGACCGAATTCAAGGACACAGATTCTCCGGACTGCCCCGAAGGACAAGAAACTTGGGGATTTAAAATAGAGAGAATTCCTTTGGTTCCGGTTGGTGCGTTCTCGGACAATGGCGTTACACATCCCGCTGCGCAGACCCTGCCCAGAAAAGAATTGAGTTTGTCTCACGGAAATAACGAGGAGCTGGTCTTTGTTGGATTTCAGTCCCTGCCAACCAGCCCGCTTTTACCAAAACAAATGTGGGGAGCTGTTGTGAAGCTTCCGGTGAATGGAGATTCTCAGAATGTTCGCCTTGGCCCCAAAGACTTTTTCCTTTTAGGAGAGACGAGTGCACCTTAGTCCACGGAGACTTCTCATTTTAGCTTGTGCCTTGGCTTTTTCTCAGACAATGAGAATGGACATGGCCCATGCAACCCAAGATGATCTGTGCCCTCGACTGGAAGGCATTGATCTGCAGTGTGCACCGGTCTTCCCACCTCCGGGTGGCGGTGGCGGCGGTGGTGGCGGTGGCGCTGGTTGTCCACCTGTACCCTGTGAACCTGGATATGATTGTGTTGTCGTACCTGGCCCCCCTGGCGTTGGCGACACCCCTTGTCCTCCTTCGATATGTCCTCCAACTCCTGGCGACGGTGGTACTGGCGGTGGAAATGGCAGTGGAAGTGGTACCGGCAGCGGCACCGGCCCAGTCTCGGGACCAGCAACAGGCCCGGTGACATGTAAAGATGAAACCACTCAGTGTTATTATGTGAAAGATGGCACTGTTCAGACCATGGAGAGAACTTCTACGACTGCAAAAATTACGGCCTACAAAATTGTCTTTACATCTCAAGGACCGGAACTACCGGATGCCTGCTGTGTGAAGTCCACAACCTCGTCTTGTACGAATGTGACCGGAGCTTTTACCTGCTATAAAGTGGGCGATTCAAAATCACTCCCTGGAACGATCAATTCTTGCACGGGTGTTCGTACCTGCCCAGCGGCCGACCCAGGTTGGTCACAGGTGACCAGTGTCAATCAATGTCCCGCCAGCACAACAAAGCCTCCGCTATGCTCGACATTCACTACGCCAGATAAACCCATCTGTCCGGGAATGACTTCGTCCTCGACAAAGGATTGCCCATGATGATGAAGTGGACAAATCCTTTTCACCGCATGACTTTACCAAGAAGAATGGGTCTGATCGCCACTCTTTTTATGGGCCTGTTGGTAGCGGTCTTTCAAAATTGTGCCAAACACCAGGACGACTCACCGAAAGATGTGTCTCCTTTTCAGTCCAATAAAATAAAAATTCATTCCCCGACCACTGGTGATGTTAAAACCAAAAGCACGGATCTGATTGATGTCGCCGTCATGGTTGACGAAAACGAACGCGCTCTGGGTCACTGCGGAAGCTTTTCAAACACTTATCTTGAATCCCCTATTTTGTCCGCTGGCGAGTTGTCACAAATGACATCGCCGATCCGTATTCATCAATTGCATCTGACCCAAAATTTTATCAATACCCAACTGGCAAATTTGGTCCAAGAGGATTCTTGTATCGTGGGTGTTACCAATCAAACCGTCAGCACCATGGCCACCAATTCAAAAATCAATTTAAAACAACAACCTCAGCTTTATGCCTTGGATATGGGTCCTGCTGTGACCCAGTGGGAAAGCGCCTTGGGGTTGAACAACTCTCTCCGCGGCAAACTCGCTGCGGAAGCCCAGGCCGTTACTGGCAACAAAATAAAAGTTGCGGTGATTGGAACAAAAACACCGACCTCCCAAACGGAATTTGGCTCTCTGATCAATGAACCAGGGCTGGATCTGTTGGATGTCAATTCCACGATCCATTCTTTTTTTGAATCCGCAATATTTTCTTTGATCTCTGCTAAAAAACAGAACCAGTCTTATATTCAAGGTCTTTTTTCAGAGGGTGTCGATTTTCTTCCGATCCATGCCCTCGATGACGCGAATGTGGTTCCTTCAGATTTGTCTTCCCCTGCAATACTTGATGTCACCGAGGTCAGTAACAGCCTGATTGCTTCGGGTATCTTTCGTGCAATCAATAGCGGTGTTCAGGTGATCTATCTGCCGGTGGCCATACGAACTCAAGGGTGCGATCCACTCATTGGTGAAGCGATCTACCGAGCGACGCAAGCGGGATCTGTGGTTGTATTTCCGGGTGGCGATGACGGTCTACCCGCTCCGATGGGAAGAACAGATATTCTCAGCAACGAAGACACAATTTCACCTTCATGCTGGGGCCCGATCTATAGCGGAGCAATTTCAGTGGGGGGAACAGACTCGGCATCTCAGGCCGCAGATGTTACCCTGAGCCAACTGTCCGCGTTTAGCAGCACGGGCAATTCGGTCGAGATACAAGCTCCGGCAACTTCAGTGCCATTGTTGACTCAGGATCTCCAACCCGCTGTCTTGAACGGCAGTTTGGCAGGCGCTCCCGCAGTTGTAGCAACCGTGGCCTGGCTTCAGGCTTATCATCTTCACAAGGGCTGGAAAGTGACACCACCTATGATTGAAGAATTGATTTTACAGGGTTCTGTCACTAGCTCTCGCATCAATGCTCAAGCCAGCTCTCCGCTGGTTTTACACTTACCTACACTGAGCAATTTATTGGATCTCTATTCCTCCAAAACTGAAGATGCACGTCTGGCATTTCTCGCTGGCCGAGAAGAGGCTTTCCGTGGACCAGCTGCTGACCGTAGCGCCCGTTATCTGCGATTGGACTCGAGAAAAACAACGGTTTCCTCGCCAGAGCGACTGACGATCACAGCTTCTGTGGTCAACAACCCTGGCGAACCTGAAAAAGATGTCTCGACTGTCGTAATCTGGTCTTTGAGTCCCAATACTTTGGGAACCATCACCAATCAAGGTGTCTTTGTTCCCAAAGTGGGGGCCACCGGCCGTGTCACCGTTCACGCCGTCTATGGATCGGGAGCCTCAGCCCTCAGTTCAGAAATTGAAATCTATGTAACGCCAACTCCTGCTAGCAGCACTCTTAGCAATGCAAAACTCATGTGGATTTCTCAAACGGACCTGTGCCCAAGCTATTTACCCAGCAACAATGCCTTTTGTTCAAACACTTGGCGATCTTGGACAAAATCAATTAGTTTGCCTCAGGGACGCAATGCCAGCGAAGTCAAAATGACCATCGCATTTTCCGCCACCACAGCGGACGGAGTCGCCCAGGATATTTCTGATCAGGCCAATTTCTATCTCAGTGATGTGGACTCGAATGGCAATAAAGTAGGGCCTCTTAAAGCCCTACAGCCCACCCTTTTTACCTCGAGCTTAGCACCCAAAAAATACAAGATTGTTGCCACCGCCAAGGGCCTTCAGGCCGAGGCTGATCTCACCATCACTACGGCCATCGCACCTCCAAATTTTAATCTGGCCTCTGCAACCATTGATCTTTTGAGATTTGATGTGACTCGTGGCTGGCTGGAACTTTACCCGATTGCGCTGACCTCTGGTTCAGACCACAGCACCGAGCCCTTCTCAAGCTTTGATATTTTTCTTCAAACCACCAAGGGGCAACAAATTCCGGTGGCGAAACGAGAATTTCAAGGCCGATACTTTTTGAAACTTTGGGGTCTTACTTCTGGCAAATACACAGTGGCCGTTCGTTTGAAACAAAATGGACTCAGTATGGCTTCTGACTTTACCTATTCCTCAACGGCAATTTTTGATCCCAAATTTGGCCCAGATGGGAATGCTCCATCGACCTACCAACCTCCTTTTATTGGCAAAGTTCCAACGGGAGCATGTGTTTATCCTGATCAACGAATCAAGGCACCCTTTGCTTCAGGAAATGGAACTCTGTTAGCGCCCTATGTGATTTGTACACCAGCACAGTTTTTGGAAATGCTCAGGTTGACCAAGGGCTCAACCCGCAGTCCAAAATATATCTTTCGTTTGCGCGACAACTTGGATCTGTCATCAATTCCCAACTATGACAATAATGCCGTGTCCAGTTTCTCTTTGGACAGCTGCACGAGCGCGATCATCGAGGGAAATGGCTATGCGATTCGGGGACTGATTCAAGACCGCCCCGATCATGATTATCAAGGGCTATTTTCTTGTTTCACGGGACGAATAAGCAATCTAACCCTGATTGATCCCTTGGTCATTGGGCGCGACAACGTGGGCGGAATCGCTGGGGTCTTTTATGGCCGCGTTGATAATGTGCAAGTCCTCGGCGGCGAAAAAAATGCCTCTGTCGTCGGACGCCATCGTGTTGGTGGATTATTTGGATCTGTTCGTTATGGAGAGGTCTTTACATCGGGAACCTACCGATTGGATGTGAAAAGTTCTGGAAACTTTGTCGGCGGTCTTGTGGGATGGATATCAGACTGCGCTCGTCTGGTCAGGGACTTTGTCCGTGAAGGCGTAATCTCTCACACCGGACCCATTGGCGGACGTTTTGGTGTTTCTTACGGCGGGATCTCTGGAAGCCCCCATGCTGATGTTCAATCTTCTGTTTTTGCAGGCACGGTCACCGGCAATCGAAATGTTTGCGGAATTGGTGGCCGTCGTATCGCTG
>PEZR01000047.1 GCA_002773975.1 Bdellovibrio sp. CG10_big_fil_rev_8_21_14_0_10_47_8 | reverse complement strand
ATGGCTCGAGAGCTCAAAGAACTATTTGCCCCCCCCGCGACCGGCAATCCATTTATGATTGCACGGGAGTTATGGTTGGATAGAGCATTTTTGATTCTGATTGCATTTCTGGTAATTTTCCAGGGAATGATTCTGTTGAAGCAGTTCTATGAACTTTCGTTTTTCTGGGCGTTTATCCCGCTGTTCATGCTTCTTCCATTTTTTCTGTTCTACAGTCGAAACGTGACCTCACTGGTTTCAAGCTTCAAAGAGCCTGACGAGCGAATTTTGGCGACTGCGGCGGCTATTACCAATGTAAACCGCATTATTTATGGGCATACCCACATCATTCGTCACGAGATGATTGGGTCGGTTGAACATTTGAACAGTGGCTGCTGGTCACCGGCATTTTTAGATGTTGAATGTACGAAAGCTATTGATCAAAAGACCTTTGTTTGGCTCGAACCGGATCAAAAAGGCCAAAGAAGAGCTCATCTTTTTATTTTTGACGGGGAAAAGTCAGTCGACGCGTTCAATAAAAAGGGACCTAAATAATGCGGCGCGAATGTCAAATATTTGAGCTTCAATTCAAATTCGTTTGCTCCCCAACCCCCCTTATGGAAAGCTCAAAAACATCTCATAAGGAGGCTCGGCATGGCTGACGTTTTGGTAGTTACAAGTAAAGTTAAGAAATTCATCAAAGAAAAAGGTGAAATGAACACCTCAGCTGAGACTGTGGACGTCTTGAGCAAAGCAATCGAACAACTTTGTGCAAAAGGCATTGAAGCCGCGAAAGCCGACGGACGCAAAACTGTCATGACTCGCGATATCGTGATCGATCACCTCTAAAGCATCTTTTTGAGGTCTTCCCAAGACAAAATTTGGACACCGAGGCTTTGAGCTTTTTCAAGCTTAGAGCCCGGATCGTCTCCAACGACCAAATAGTTTAATTTTGAAGAGACTGAGCCCAGAATCTGGCCCCCATTCTGCTCAATCAGATCCTTTGCTTCGTCACGCTTGACCGGCAAAGTGCCGGTGATCAGGAAGCTTTTTCCCGCCAAGGGGCCGGTCGATTTTCGTTTAGCGGCTTCCAGCGAAAGACCCAATCCTTCAAGCTTTTTTATTTCCCGAACCAGGTCCTTATTTTCAAGCCAAGACTGTATGGATTCGGCCACCCGGGGACCGATGTCTGGAATTTCCAGAAGCTGTTCTTGGTTGGCATCTAAAAACCGATCTAAGGTAATAAAATGATTTGCCAGAGATTTGGCCGTTTGCTCGCCAACGAAACGAATTCCCAGTGAATAGATCAGTCTGGGAAGGGTTGTCTTTTTGCTCTTTTCAATAGAACGAAGAATATTGTCCGCCGATTTTTCCCCTTGCCTCTCCAAGGATAAAACTTGTTCCTTGGTGAGTCGGTAGAAATCGGAAAAGGAGGTGACCAGCTTGGCGTCAACGAGGGCTTCGATCAAACGATCTCCGACTTTATCAATATTCATTGCCCGTCTTGAAACAAAGTGCTTCAGGGATTCTTTGACGATAGCGGGGCAAAAGGGATTCACACAACGAGTGACCACCTCATCTTCCGCTTTGATCACCTTACTTTGGCAAGAGGGGCAACGGTCTGGAAGAGTAAAGGGCACCGAGTCCTTTGGCCGCTTTGACAAAATTACCGAGACAACTTCTGGAATTACATCGCCAGCCCGCTGAATGATCACCGTGTCACCGACCCGAACATCTTTTCGATTGATCTCCTCTTGGTTGTGCAAAGTTGCATGAGTGACCGTGACACCACCGACCCGGACGGGCATCATGACCGCAACCGGCGTTAAAGCGCCGGTGCGACCCACTTGAACAAGAATTTGTTCAATCAATGTCTCAGACTGTTCTGGTTTGTACTTAGCGGCAGTCGCCCAGCGTGGGCTTCTGGAGACCAACCCAAGATCCTCCTGGACGGAGACAAGATTTGTTTTAACCACAATCCCGTCAATATCGAAGGGCAGTTGGTGCCGCAGTTTTTCAATTCGATGATAATATTGAATAACCTGCTCCGGACCTAAGCAAATTTGCCGAAGTGGTTCCTGCAGATAATCGGTGACGACAGGCAAACCCACAGAAAAGAAGTAGTCCTCTATTTCCTGTTGGGAGACAAAGGTCTTTCCCTCAACCACCCCAAGGGCGTAAGCATAAAACCGCAGGGGTCTTTGGGCAGTTACTTTTGAATCCAGCTGGCGGATCGTACCGGCGGCGGCATTTCTGGGGTTGGCAAAGCTAGCCTGCCCGTTCTCTTGCTGGCTTTCATTGAGCTCCGCAAAATCTTCTTTGAACATAAGAACTTCGCCCCGAACTTCAAAGAGAGGGGGCGGGTTCGGAGTTTTCAGACGAAGAGGGATGGCTCGAATGGTTTTCACATTTTCTGTGACATCTTCTCCGGTGGCGCCATCCCCCCGAGTCAGCGCCTGTGTGAGGAGACCTTTCTCATAAATCAATTCAAGGGCAAGGCCATCAAACTTAGGCTCGCAGAAGTACTCGACCGGATCAGAACCCTTTAAAATTTTTTGAACTCTTTCGTCAAAGGCCGTGATGTCTTCGGGTGAATAACTATTGGAAAGGGAGAGCATCGGTGTTCGATGGTTTACCTTTGAGAAGGCCTCCAAAGTTTTGCCTCCCACCCGTAGAGAAGGCGAGTCCGAAGTGTCCAGGCTGGGATTGTCCTTTTCAAACTTCAGAAGCTCAGCAAAAAGCTGATCATATTCGTAATCTGTGATCTCAGGTCGATCCAGGACATAGTAGAGATAGTCATGGTGAGAGAGGATCTGCTTAAGCTCTTGGTAGCGGCCTTTTTTCATAGTCACAACCTATCCCGGGCGCGCTGCAAAAATCCAACATTTCTTGAATAAAATGAGGGGATTATATAGAACCCTCAAGAGGAAAAGGGGCTCCAATGATTGATCAGAAAACCGTCCAACACATTGCTACTCTGGCACGACTTTATGTCACCGAGTCTGAAGCTCAAGAATACAGCCGACAGCTTTCAAAGATTTTGGGTTATTTTGAGCAGATTTCTCAGGTCAATACCCAGGGTGTAGAGCCCCTAGTTACACCTACCGAGATTGAATGTTTCTGGCGGGAGGATGTGGTTCAGAAAGAATTGAGTGCTGAAGAAATTGTCGCCAATGCTCCTGAAAAAACAGGACATCTTTTCACTGTACCACCTGTTGTTTAGGAGAGCTCAATGGATTTAAATACGGCGACATTCAAAGATATTTCATCCGCAGTAAAAACAAAAAAAATCAGCAGCCTTGAGGTCAGTCAGTTTTTTTTAAAAAAAATTAAGGGCCATGATTCTAAGCTGAACTCGTATATCACGATCAATGATAAAGTTGAAGATGAGGCCCGGGAGATCGATACTCGGTTGTCTCGGGGCGAGGACGTTGGACCCTTGGCGGGGGTTCCCTTTGGAATCAAAGACATGTTTTGTACGAAGGGTTTGAAGACAACAGCGGCTTCGAGAATTCTTGAGAATTTCATACCACCGTATGACGCTACTGTCGTCGCTCGATTGAAGTCAGCGGGAATTACTGTTCTCGGCAAACTCAATCTTGATGAGTTTGCGATGGGTTCTAGCAACGAGACCTCCTATTTTGGTCCGACAAAAAATCCATGGAATTTAGAATGTGTTCCCGGTGGATCCAGTGGTGGATCCGCGGCGGCTCAGGCGGCCCGTCTTTCTGCCGGAACACTCGGAACGGACACTGGTGGGTCGATTCGTCAGCCAGCCAGTTTTTGTGGAGTGGTGGGGGTCAAGCCAACCTATGGACGTGTCAGTCGGTATGGTATTGTTTCTTATGCGTCGTCACTGGATCAGGCTGGTCCAATGGTTTCTTGTGTAGAAGATGCAGCGCTAACCTTAGAGGTCATCAGTGGCCGAGATGAAAGAGATGCGACAACCAGTAATCACAACGTTCCGGCCTTCTCCGCTAACCTCAAAGAAGACCTTCGGGGTGTCAAAATCGGTCTGATGAAAGAGTACATGACGGATGGTTTAGATGCGGATGTGCAAAAAACTTTGGATCTTGCGATCGAGGCTGCCAAAAAACAAGGGGCTGAGATTGTGGAGGTTTCTGTCCCCCTCACCGCTCAAGCCGTTCCAATGTATTATTTAATTGCTTCGTCCGAGGCCTCCAGCAATCTAGCGCGTTATGATGGCATCAAGTACGGGTACCGAACTCCCTCAAGTTCATTAGCGGCAATGGATTTAGATCAATTCTATCAAAAAACACGTGGCGAAGGATTTGGCAAAGAGGTTCAACGACGAATTATAATCGGCACCTACTGTTTATCCAGCGGATACTATGATGCTTATTACGCGAAAGCTTGTCAGGTGCGACGCCTTCTGAGCGAACAATATACCCAGGCCTTTAAACAGTGTGATGTAATTTTGAGTCCAGTAACAACGAGCCCAGCGTTTAAAATTGGCGGTCGAATTTCTGATCCACTGGCAATGTACCTGAATGATATTTTCACAGTGGCGACCAATCTTGCGGGTCTCCCAGGAATGAGTGTACCCTATGGGCGTTCCTCTGGAGGTTTGCCGATCGGAATTCAACTGACTGCGGCCCATTTTGACGAACAAAAAATGCTCAATGTTGGTTATTCTTTACAACAGACATCACCTGAGAAGTGGAAGGTTGCCAATGTCTAGTACCGGAAATTTTCGAGGATACGTTGCTGTCATTGGTCTTGAAATTCATGCCCAACTAAAAACAGCTAGCAAAATGTTTTGTGGGGACTCGACCGAGTTTGAGGCCGGCGACAATGAAAACACCAGTCCGGTCAGTGTTGGAATGCCGGGAACATTGCCCGTGGTAAATGCCAAAGCCATTGAGTATTCCGTCAAAGCTGGATTAGCCCTTGGTTGTGAGATTCGGAAAAAATCTGTTTTTTCACGGAAGAACTATTTCTATCCCGATCTTCCTAAGGGTTATCAAATTTCTCAGTACGATGAGCCCCTTTGTGAGCACGGAAAAGTCACCTTTCATCTGGATGGACAGAATCACTCAATTTCCATCACACGAGCGCACATGGAGGAAGATGCCGGAAAATCCATCCATCATGGCGAATATACGCTGATCAACTATAACCGCAGCGGAATGCCCTTGTTAGAGATCGTTTCTGGCCCCGACATGCGAACCCCAGCTGAGGCTGCTGAATATGCCAGAACCGTGAGAAAAATTTTGCGATATCTCGACGTTTGTGATGGCAACCTGGAAGAGGGGTCTTTGCGATGCGACTGTAATGTTAGTGTTCGTAAATCTGAACAGGATGAATTTGGAACGAAGGTGGAAATTAAAAACGTCAATTCTTTTCGTTTTGTTGAGAAAGCGATTGAATTTGAAATTGATCGGCAAATTGATGCCATTGAGCGCGGCGAAAAGATTCTTCAAGAAACTCGCCTGTGGGATCCTGATAAAAACAGAACCTTCGCAATGAGAACAAAAGAGAACGCACAAGACTATCGTTATTTTCCGGAGCCTGATTTGCTTCCTGTGATAATCACTCCGGAAATGATTGAAAAGTTTCGCAAAGATCTTCCGGAGCTTCCCTTAGATCGAGCGCAGAGATTTATGGCGGAGAACGGACTTCCGGAATACGACGCACTGGTTTTAACGGCTGAAAAAGAAGTGGCAGACTATTTTGAAGCCACGGCGAAGGTGGCCGGCAACGCCAAGGCCGCGTCTAATTGGATTATGACTGAACTTCTGAGAGAGCTGAATCAGGCCGAAAAGTCGATCGCCCAGTCCCCGATCAAACCACAACAGCTGGGCCAAATGGTCGCGCTCATTGAGAAGGGCACGATCTCTGGAAAAATTGGAAAACAGGTTTTTCAGGAAATGTGGCAGTCCGGTAAAAATCCTGAGGATATCATCAAAGAAAAAAACCTGGTTCAAATCAGTGACTCGTCGGCCATCGAAAAAATGATCGATGAAGTATTGGCAGCCAATACACAGCAGGTGGCTGATTATCGTGGGGGCCGAACAAAACTTTTTGGGTTTTTTGTTGGAGCCGTCATGAAGGCTTCCAAGGGACAGGCAAATCCGGACATGGTCAACAAAGTATTGTTGGAGAAACTGAAGGGCTAACATGAAATTGGCAGCCCTTGATTTGGGAACAAACTCATTTCTTTGTTTGATTGCCGAGGTCAAGAACGGGAAAATTACAAAAATTGAAAGTGATGAGGTTGAAATTGTTCGTCTTGGACAGGGTGTTCAACAGTCAAAAAAATTTCATCCAGATGCCTTGTCGCGGGCCGAAGCCTGCCTTCAAAAATTTCGAAAAACGATAGACCGGGAAAAACCTCAACAAGTTTTGGCCATGGCCACCTCGGCAGCTCGCGACGTCAGCAATGCCGAGGCTCTTTTTGAAATCGGTCGAAAACTAAATATTCCAATCGAAATCATTCCTGGAAACAGGGAAGCAGACATTACGTTTTCAGGTGCAGTGTCGGCGTATCCTGACGATCAAAAAGTCAGAGCAGTGATCGATATTGGCGGAGGGTCCACAGAGGTTATTGTTGGAAACAGTGAAAGAGTGTTTGGAGGCGAAAGTGTCGATATCGGTGGCGTTCGGTTGACTGAGATGTTTTTTTCGCAACAACCACCGCCAGTCAAACAGGTGCGAGAGCTGATTCAGTATATTGAAAAAAAAATGCAGCCGACAATTGAGGGCCTTGTTGGGAATCTAAAAATCGACGAACTCGTCGCGGTGGCTGGAACCCCAACTGAAATAGCAGCGATCATTCAGGGTGGTTTTGATCGAGATAAAATTGACGGCTTTATTTTGACGCAGGAGGCGCTGGAGGGCTGGAGAAAATGTTTGGAGCCACTGACACCCCAGGAAAGAATTGAAAAATATGGCGTCAATCCCGGACGTGCTGATATTCTCTTGGCAGGAATTTTAATTCTGCAGACGACTGTTCGTCTTTTAAATTTCAGACAGGTGTCTGTTTCTACAAGAGGTGTCCGACATGGAGTTATCTTGGAAATGTTTCGGAAGATTTCTATCAGATAAGAGATTTATATTTTTTTTTAGTTTTTGGATCATGGGCAACGTGGCTTTGTCGGCACCCGCACAGAGTAAAGAAATTATTTTCAGTAAAAAGCAAATCAAATTGGGCTCTCAAGTGTTGACTGTTGAAATTGCCGACACCGATCAAAAATCAGCTCAGGGTTTGATGTTCAGAAAATCCCTGAAAGACGGCGCCGGGATGCTTTTTATTTTTTCCGACGAAGGAACTAGATCGTTTTGGATGAAAAATACCTTTATTCCTCTATCGATTGGCTATTTTAATGAGAAAAAAGAACTGATGGACATTCAAGATATGGCTCCTGCCACCAGCGAGATGCAGGTGGATTTTCCAACTTACGTGAGTAAGAGCCCAGCGAAGTACGCTTTAGAGGTGCCCAAGGGCTGGTTTAAAAAACATAAGATTCAAATAAAGGAGAAATTTTCATTTCTGTAAGACGTAGGTCGAGGTCTAAATTGCTTCGCCGATCAAATGACCCTAAAATCTACGGAGGGACAGAAGGTTCCGTTAAAATTAATCAAGGAAGAGATTATGAAAAAGTTGATTGCACTCTTTGCCTCTTTGGTTCTCACGGTACACCTGGTTGGCTGTACATCTAACAGCTCAAAGGAAGATTCTACCGGTGATGACGCCATCGCAGATTCCACCGGAGATGCCGGAGTTGATTCTGGATTAGATTACGGTACGGATTCAGAGCTCGATTCCTTTGATTCCTCGGGCGGCGTGGCTGCTGACAACGGAAGCGAAGGATTTCTAGACGAACAACTTCCCGAAGAAGCTCTTGGAGAAGCCAGCCCTGCTGATCAAGGCACCGCTCCAGATCAAGCAGTCATTGACACTCCAGTACAGGACTTCGCTGCCGAAACAGCACCGCCGATGGATGAAGCGACAGCGCCATCAACCGACGAAAACCCTTTCGATACATCAATGGCTGCTGTTGATACAGGAATGTCAGCTCCACCAGTGATCGAACCCCCAAGCGAACCAGAGCCGGCACCAGTGGCTGCTGCTCCTGAACCGGAGGAAAAGCCGAAAGTCTCACTGAAAAAAGTGGTGACGACACCGTTCAAACGATCGGGTGTTTTATTGAACGCGGTCTATGTAGCAAGACCAACGGATTCTTTCGCTTCAATTAGCAAACGGATTTATGGTGACGAAGGCCGCAGCAAAGAACTGAAAAAGGTGAATCCTTATTTTAGTAAACCTCGACCAGGGGATAAGGTTTATTACAATTCTCCGGTTCGACCTACTGATGACTCCCGAGTTATGAATTACTATGAAGACGCCGGGATGGTTCCTGATGTTTATGTTACCAAAGAAGGAGACAACATTAGATCTGTAGCTCCGGATCTACTTGGTTACGACAATGCTTGGAAAGAGATTTGGGTCACCAATGCAGTAGAATCTAAGGGTGCGCTTCCAGCTGGTACTGAACTTCGTTACTGGAGACAAGCTCCTGTCGCGATAACGCCTCCACCACCACCTCCAGAAGTAGCGCCACCACCACCAGAAATGACACCTCCTCCGCCGGAGATGGCTGCTGCCCCTCCACCACCAGAAATGGCACTACCTCCGCCGGAGATGGCGCCGCCGCCTCCGCCAGATATGGCGATGAACCAGCCGCCACCGGATTTACCACCCCCGCCGCCG
>PEZR01000111.1:12300-33485 GCA_002773975.1 Bdellovibrio sp. CG10_big_fil_rev_8_21_14_0_10_47_8 | reverse complement strand
AGAGGTGATCAGTCAGATCATTGTAGAGATCGACACGAATAACAAAAAAGGAGAGTCCGCAGAGCTTTTTCTCTTTTACAACCATCCCAGTTCTGGATCGACCTATGAGCCCGTGGTTTTGCAGATCCTTCCACTCGGTAAGAAATGGCGAGAGAATCTTGTCCATCTTCCTTGGCCACCAAAGAACTTGCCAGAGATCATTGGTGGTGGGGGCGAACAGCGTGATCCAATAGACGACATGAATGCAATCACCCTAAGAGCTTTTATTCGTGAATACTTTTTTGTATCCATTTTTCGGGCCTGCGCTGAATCTCTCGCCAGTGAAAATGCGAGTCGACTCGCAGCCATGCAGCGCGCAGATAAAAATATCGAGGACTTACTCGGGAATCTGAATGGAGAATTCCACCGTTTTCGCCAAGCCGAAATTGACGAAGAGTTGTTCGATGTCGTCGCAGGATTCGAAATTTTAGGCGACGGCCATTAGATATTCATAGAAATCATGCCGATTCCAGGAATATATTCACGGAAAGTCCGAAGGGTGCATAAATCCTGCGGGACCTTGGCTATTCGCATTGTCAAAGTATGAAATTTAGTTATTATAGATACTTGGCAGTGGGGAAAAGCACCTCCACCATTCTTGGAACCTGGAATGGGTTCTAAGCAATTAGTAACATTGGACTCCGCCCTCCGGGGCGACAGTGGTCTGGTTCCGTGATTCCACATGGGATCATGTTGGAGGGATTGAATTTGAATCAAAACAATACTCTGCCAAATTTAAATCAGGAAGATGCGCTGAACTTTTTTGTTGAGTGGATTCGTAGCCCAAGGAACAGCAATGCCTACCCAAGCTACGGATATGGAAGGTACTTGCCTAATGTTATGCGGGCTTACATCCAAGAAATACTAAAAATTAAAAGTCATGTTGCCGAAGAATATATACGTCATACGTCCCCTCCCTTCTGTTCCGTCGCATGGGAACTTTGTCGAAGAGGGATATTAAGGCTGACCGTGGCTCTAAGTTGGGGTTCAGGTCAGGCTCATATACTATGAACTGGCAGCTTGTTTTTCTTGGTAGTGCTGTGACGGCTTGTGCTACGGGTTTAGGAGCCTTACCTGCTTTGGGGCTTAGATATCTCTCGGCTAGAGCAAACAATGTTCTAATGGGATTCAGTGCTGGAATTATGCTTTCGGCCTCATCATTTTCTCTAATTGTTCCATCCCTGCATTTGGCAGCTGATCAAACGAAAACAAAATTTTATGGAGCCGCGCTTGTTGGTGCTGCGGTTTTGCTTGGTGCGACTTTTCTATTCCTCTGCAACCGACTTATACCGCATGAACATTTTATTTCTGGTCGAGAAGGTGGGCCTTCAAGTATTCAACTAAAGCGCATTTGGCTTTTTGTGATGGCAATCACTCTTCATAACTTCCCCGAGGGGTTGGCTGTCGGCAGTGGTGTTGGCAGTCAGAGCTTATCTCTTGCTCTTCCCATAGTAGCAGGAATTGGGCTACAGGATATGCCAGAGGGATTCATTGTAGCGGCTGCTTTGATGAGCGTTGGTTATACAAAATGGCAAAGTGTCTTTGTCGCAGTCATCACCGGAGTTGTAGAGGCTATCGCTGCACTGTTCGGATTTATAGCAACTTCCTTCTTCCAACCGCTATTGCCCTGGATGTTGGCCTTTGCTGGAGGAGCTATGATTTATGTTGTCGTTGAAGAAATGATCCCTGAAATACAGACCAAACGAATATCAAGTGATGCGTCTGGCGGACTTCTCGTTGGCTTTGTGCTAATGATGGTCCTTGATGTTGCACTGAGTGTGTAACGAGAGTTTTAGTGGATTTTCTAATTGGTCTATTTATTGTCATGGTCGTTACCTGGACCCTCAACTGGTAGCGAAGTTTGTGTAATATTCAATGGCAATTAGATAGACGTACGCCAATAGACAAAAAAGATTTCTCTTTTGGCGATCATAAAAATTTGTGTTTTGGTTTTTCTAAGGAATTCCGATATTGTATTAATAATGGAACTTTCATATCTCTATTTTCAGCCTAAGCCCACCATGACCACCCCTCAGGGGTAATTCATAGTTCTTTGTCCCAGCAGGGACTTTAAAAACAATTTAATGCGATGATTTAAACACTTTTTCTGAGCTTGTTTTATGGCCCAGAAATTTAAGGGAGATTTTTATGTCTTACAAATATGATCATCGGCTATTGGCCGATGAAATGGAGATCTATTTTTTTGATGATCAAATTGGCGCAGGACTACCCGTTTGGCTGCCGAATGGAGTGGTGATTCGTGATGAACTCGAGATCTTTATGAAACGTCTCGAAAAAAAGGCTGGTTATCAGAGGGTTGTCAGTCCTCACTTGGCAAAAGAGGACCTTTATCAACGCTCTGGACATCTCAGAGCCTTTCGGGAAGATATGTATCCCCCGATGAAATGGCCCGAGGACAACAGCAACTATTATCTCAAACCCATGAACTGTCCCCATCATCACAAGGTCTTTTCAAGCAGTCCACGCAGTTATCGCCATTTGCCTTTGCGAATTGCCGAGTATGGCCAGGTCTATCGCTATGAAAACAGTGGTTCTCTGAGGGGGCTCAGTCGGGTGCGAGGTCTTTGTCAGAATGATGCCCACATCTATATTGATCCAAAGGACGCCGCCAGTGAAATCAATCAGGTCCTTGATCTTCATGAACACTGTTATGCGGTACTTGGTCTCAAGGGTTATCGTTATCGACTGTCATTGCACGATCCGGAACGGAAGGCGGATTTTGATGGCCCCTCCGATCTTTGGAATCAAAGTGAGGAGATATTGAGAGAATGTCTGATCAAGAAGGGGCTTCCGTTTTTCGAAGCGATCGGTGAAGCCGCATTTTACGGGCCCAAGATCGATGTGCAGATGAAGATGGGTGGAAGTGACGAGGAATCCATTGCCAGTATTCAGCTCGATTTTAATTCCGGCGGAAAGTTTGATCTGAGCTATGTGTCTGTCTCGGGCCAAAGCCAGAATCCATGGGTGATTCACCGCGCGCCGCTGGGCAGTCACGAACGATTTGTGGCTCTGTTGCTCGAATACTTTGATGGACAACTCCCAGGCTGGCTATGCCCTGTACAAGCTTATATTTTGCCGATCGGGGAAGAACAACGGGCCTATGCCAAGCAACTTTCTGCGGACCTAGAGGCGCATCACATTCGTTCGATCGTCGATCAAAATTCGGGAAGCCTATCAAAACGAGTCCTGTTCGCCCATCGACTGAGGCCATTCGCCAAAATCGTTATCGGCCCAAAGGAGGTCGCGTCAGGTCAGTTGGTCCTGGAAAAACGACAGGAGAAGATAAAATTGTTGGCATCCGACCTTATACCACGATTGAAAGAAATGATTTTGATGCCGTGATATTGATTCCTGGCGTGAGATCAGGTAAATTGTTTTCATGTTGATGATCAATCGATCCAGCCTCATTTCTTTCGGTCTTTTTTGGTGGCGTTTCGTCGCCTAAGACTCATTTTGTTCCGGGTTTTTCCGGAAAGTAAAATCACAGTTATTTTCGAACCAATAAAAACTCTCAAAAGGAGAAGTTGATGAAACCGATTATTTTGACGGGGGATCGTCCCACGGGATCCCTCCATCTTGGGCACTATGTGGGTTCTTTGAAAAATCGAGTGGCATTTCAAGAGGACTATCGTCAGTTTCTGATCATCGCCGATGCCCAAGCTTTGACAGATCATTTTGAACGCCCTGAAATGGTTCGAGACAACGTGGTGCAGGTAGCTTTAGATTATCTGGCAGTGGGGCTTGATCCTGGGCGCAATACCTGTTTTGTACAATCCCAAGTGCCTGCGTTGTGTGAACTGACGTCCTATCTGATGAATTTGGTGACCGTTTCAAGGCTTCAAAGAAACCCAACCATCAAAGAGGAGATCAAGCAAAAGGGATTCGACGAGTCTCTTCCCGTGGGATTTTTTTGTTATCCAGTCAGTCAGGCCGCGGACATTTTGGCCTTCAATGCCGATGCGGTTCCTGTGGGCGACGATCAAAATCCCATGATCGAACAAACCAATGAAATCGCCAGAAAATTCAACTCCATTTATGGGGGAAGCTATCTCAAGGAGGTGAAAGCAATCGTGGGCTCGATTGGTCGCCTGCCCGGAATCGACGGAAAAACAAAGATGAGCAAATCCCTGGGAAATGCAATTTTCTTAAAAGATTCGGCCGAGGATCTCCGACGAAAGGTCAATTTGATGTTCACTGATCCCAATCATATTCGTGTTTCCGATCCTGGATCGATAGCGGGAAACGTCGTATTTATGTTCCTGGATTTTTTCGATTCCAACGTTCAGGAACTTCATGAATTAAAGCAGCACTATCAAAAAGGGGGTCTCGGAGATGGCCAATTGAAAAAAAGATTGATCGAGATTCTTGACTCTCTGATTGCTCCAATTCGCCACCGGCGAATGCAATACGAATCAGATATCGGTTATGTCCGAAAAGTTCTCGAAGACGGTACCAGAGAGGCGAGAGAAATTGCCTCGGAGAAGGTAGCTGAGGTGAAGAGAGTGATGAAGCTGACTTATTTCTGATGGCTTTGAACCGATGCCAATGCGCTGTGGTTTCAAGACTTCAAGCGGTTTTAAGAGTTCTACTGGTTGCGTCTACCCACAAACATGCCGGTGCTGGTCGCATTATGGGATGACTTATTCGCCAGAAATTAATATGGTCGTCTTGGTCTAAGAGCAACTCGGTTGTTGCAAAAAACAATTTCAAAGGAGAAAAAAATGGGATTATTACTCGGTGAACAGGCTCCGAATTTCAAAGTCGAAACAACCAAAGGAAAAATCGATTTTCATGAATGGATTGGGAACTCGTGGTGTTTTTTCTTTAGCCATACAGCTGACTTTATTCATGTTTGTACCACTGAGATGGGACGAACAGCTCAGTTAGCCAAAGAATTTGCTGCTCGAAATACGAAACCATTGGGACTTTCCACGGACACCGTTGAAGAGCATATGAAATGGATTGTTGACGTCAACGAGACGCAAGATACCAAATTGGAATTTCCGATTGTAGCTGATCCTGATCATAAAATTGCAGAAAAATATCAAATGATTCATCCGGGTCAAAGCAGCACTGCCGCTGTTCGTTCGGTTTTTATTATTGATCCTAAAAAGAACATTCGTTTGATGATGACTTATCCCATGTCAGTCGGTCGTAACTTTGATGAAATTCTTCGGGTGATCGATGCGTTGCAAATGTCAGACGCTCATGGTGTTGCTACTCCTGCAGATTGGAAAAAGGGCGACAAGGTCATTATTCCTCCAAGTGTCACCAATGAAGAGGCCAAAAAGAAATTTCCTCAAGGATTTGACGAAATTCGACCTTATCTGCGTTTTACAAAAGTTTAATTTTAGTTATTCTAAGGCCTCTCTGATTGTCTTTGTTTGGAAGTTTAGTCAGAGAGGCTAGTTCTTTGGATTTTAAGAATTATGCGTTGGTTTTATGGATAAGGCGATCTAGCAAGTAGGTGCCAGCAGTTAGAAATCCCCCGATGACGAGAGTCCACATACCTAAAAGATACATGAAGATCGATTCACCATGACCTCGTGGCCCATAGACCAAGATCGCGACACCAATGCTCCCAAACAGTATGATCATACTCGTTAAAAAAATGCCGTTTCGTCTTTTCCACTGTTTAAAGATAGCGACACCCGAAAGGATTAAGCCGACCGAAGCAATGAATTGCAAAGAGACATGTAAAATTAGAGTGTCAAACTGAACCATGAATGAGCTCCATTTGCTTATTAAGAAGTAGAACCAGGAGGCGAGCCAACCAATTCCAAAAACGCTGGTGGAAACTCCAACCGCAAACCTCTCAACGGTATAAGTTCGCTGTCCCACCCTCACCGGAGAGAATTCGGCGCCCTTGTGAAATGGAACCCCGCCGATGAGCAAAAAGCAAAAATTCATGCCCAATACCAGCGCCATGAAAATAAACAATCCAATGAAAAAATACATCAATCCTCCTGGACATTTTGCCCCATCCATCGACAAAACGACTCAATTTACGCCTACTGATCTGAACCACAACGCTCAGAAACACAACAACGAATTGAGCTGCAAGGTTCGTACTTAGACCCCGATATTTCTGGAGGCTACACCGTCTCGGTATCTGAACTTTTGATGGGGGAGTTATAGATTCCGAGATCTATCTGCCCTTCGCTTTTTGCGACAATGCAGCTGACCGTGGCATCGCCGGTGACATTCACTACGGTTCGAGCCATGTCCAAAAGTCGATCGACGCCGATAATGAGCGCGATGCCTTCGACCGGAAGATTCACCTGCCTCAGAACCATGGCCAGAGTGATAAGACCTACCCCGGGAACGCCAGCGGTTCCAATCGAGGCCAAGGTGGCCGTGATGACCACCATGGCATATCCGGAAAGAGAAATATCAACATTGTAAACCTGTGCAATGAATACCGTTGCAACCCCTTGCATGATGGCGGTGCCATCCATATTGATCGTGGCACCCAGTGGAACTGTGAATGAAGCCACAGAATTTGAAACACCAAGCTTTGTGATCACATTTTCCAGAGTGACCGGGATTGTTGCATTGCTGCTAGAGGTGCTGAAGGCAAAAACTGGAACGCCTTTAAATTTTCTGAAAAATGTGAACGGGTTCAGGCCGGCGATCAATTTGAGCAGCGTCGGATATACGACCAACCAATGCAGAATCAGAACTGCCAAGGTCAGAAAAAAGTATTTTGCCAATGGCAAAACCGCCGAGAATCCTTGTTGAGCAAATACCTTGGCGATCAGAAAAAATACTCCATAGGGTGCAAATTGAATCAAGATCATCACCATCTGCATAATGATATGATCCAGATCTTGAAACAGATGGAGGAGTCTCTCGCCCTTCTTTTTTGACATCGCCAAGGCAATTCCAAAAAAAATGGCAAAGAAAATAATCTGCAGCATTTCTCCATCGGCCAAGGCCCGTATTGGATTGGATGGAATGATATTCACGAAAATATCAGACAGAGGGGGAGCGGCCTTGGGTTCATAGGTCTGATTGGCCACCAGATCTAAACCTTTTCCTGGTTGAACAAGAACACCCATGCTGATCGCCAAGATAATTGCGATGGCTGTGGTTGAAAGATAAAGCGCCAAAGTTTTTACGCCAAGGCGGCCAACTTTACCGACGTCCTCCAGCGAAGCGGTTCCCACGACGAGAGAAACAAAGACCAGAGGTACAACGAGCAATTTCAAAAGAGAAATGAATATTCGTCCGCCGACATCGAGAATACCATTTACCAGCCAGGTATCAACCCAACCCGACACTCCGATTGAATTGAGCAAAATACCCAAGAGCAATCCCAGGGCCATGCCAGCAATAATTCGAAACGTTAACGTGTGCGTGTGTTTTTTATTCATGAATAAACCTTAGGGAACACGACTTCAGCGGTCAAGCCGAGCTTGCACAGAGCTTACATATTGTTAAATTTCCGTCGGATCTTTCGTTGATTCGAATCACGGACATCCCGAGACTTAGTGCTGAAATAGTTGCATCGACTGGGAACGGGCTGTTCTATATTCCGGTATCTTGCGGGAATTACATCCCGCCGCTCCCGCCGAAAGGCCTTTTTTTCTTGAAGGGACTCGGATCCCAAGTCGCGAGAAAATTCGATTTGACTGGATCCATCCAGGGTTTCCTTTCTTCGAAAGAAATTTGTGTCGAAAGCCACTAGGGATAAAAATGTCGAAATTAATATTGCCGGTTTCTTCATACGAACCTCTGCCAGTTCTCGGGTTGAATAACTCGAAAGAATAAATGCAGAGGTTCTGGCTCATGGCATGCTCCGTGATAAAAATGGCTGTTAACAAATTAATTGGAAACTGAATTTGAAGAAGAACTGAATTTTGAACTCTAAGAATTAATAGCTCATGATGCTCGCAGTATATCATAGGTCTTTCCTGGATTTCCACAGGATTTTACGGCTAACTACGATAAATTCATGGGTGTCTCATTCTCGACCAAAGGAGAATATGGTCGGGTATAAGGCCCCTCCGCCGGGGACGAAATGCTCATTACCATAACTTAGAGGGAGACTCCGTTAAAATGACAGAAGAAGATTTTGAGGGAACATTGGTTCTCGAGAAGCTTGCCGAAATTAATAAAGTGGACGCTTTTTTTGAGGCCATTGATGCCGATAATTTTGAAAAGGCAAGGGCACTTATGAGGCGAGCAAATATAGATTCGGAAACCATCGCGATGGTTTTACAGCAAATGAGCGACGTTTAACTCTTGAAGGCCGAGGAATGATGACAGAACAAGAGGTATTGAACTTTTGGTTTAAAAAAACCCAGAGCTGGAAAAAAAAATCAGCGATCGTTTCTGTACATGCCGATGATGCATAGCGAGTCTTTGAAGGTGCACGAGCAGGCCGTACTCTTGTTCTCTGAACCTGGTCTTGAAAATAATTTAGCCTTCGAGATCAAACATAAAAAAATCATCGAACAATTTGGACGATATCCTCATCGCAACAAGATCCTCGGCCGAGAATCCACCAAGGAAGAGATCGAGTTTTTAAAGGGACCTGGATCTTCGTTTTGATTAATCAAAATAGCACTGGGAGACTACTTAAGAGCGAACAAATCTCAACAGTTCACCGTAGCTCTTTGCATCTGCTTTTTGAAGCGAGTGAATATACTTGGCTCTGGTGTCACTGTGTTCACCCAGAGAGCCCGCTTTCATTTTTGCACCCCATGAAAACGTTTTGTGACCTAAGCTGAACAACAGAACGTCGGACATGACACGAGCCCAACGGCCATTTCCGTTGGGGAAGGGGTGAACCCACACCAATCGATGATGGAGGCGCGCTGCTATCTCGTCGATGGGATAGGTTTCATGAGTAACCCAGTAACGAACATCACCGATAATTTTATTCATTTCCGTAGGGATATCATACCAGTTAACACCAATAGATTTATCCGAGGTCCTATAAGTTCCGGCCCATTTCCAAACGTGACCAAACATTCGTTTGTGCAGGTCACGCATGAATTTTTCAGACAAGAAGTCCTTTCTCTTCTGAGCAAAGGCCCAGGTTTCCCCTTGCAAGATATTGTCCTGTTCAGCGGCATTGAGTTCTTTTTGGGTAGAAATATATGACAAACGAAGACCTGCGACCTCGTTGGGGTTCAAGGGTGTTGCGCCGGGCGGATATTCTAATTTCAAGTCACTCATTGGTGACCCCACAATCTGCGATCCAATTTATTTTTAATTTCGGTGGCTAATTCTTGCAGGTGTAGTTTTGTTTCGGCTGCGCCAACATTCTGCTGTTCTAGATCCATCGTGTGAAGAGTTCGTTTTAAGATCTCTGTTGCCGATTTGATCGCTTGATCATCCACGATTTTTTCCAAAGAGTCCCGAGGCACCAAAGCATAAACCAGCTCGCAGTTCATTGCTTGGGCTGCTCGTTGCAAAGTCTCCATTGAAATTTTTTGGGTGACCTCTCGTTGTTCCAACAGCGTCACTCCGGATTGTTGAATACCCATGCGTTCCGCCAGTTGTGTCGTCGTCATGCCGAGAGCTTCACGAATGGCCCGCACCCAGCCGGATTTGGGCTTCGGTAAATTTCGAGCCGGGATAAAAGCAAGAAGCTTTTCATCCAGACTTTTGCGCTGTGTTTTTACCAGTGTTTTATTGGTTTTCATCTTTTTATAATATACTAAAGAACATTATAAGCAACAATTATAATATATTATAATAGATTAAATATACTGTGTATAATCTACTATAATATATAAATATCATTTAAATCGAAACTATAACATATAGTGCTTTGATCCCCGTACCGATATGAGACGTTGATCTCTGTGCCCGGGGTCGATACAGTCCTTTGTCTAGGAGAACAACCATGAACGCTCAAATCATTTTTCAGTTTAAAAAAATGCTTCAAAATCTCGATGGGTGCATGAGTAAAGCTACGGCGTACAGTGATGGCAAAAAATTTGATGTCAACGTGTTGGCAAGCTACCGATTGGCCCCGGACATGTTTCCATTCAACAAGCAAATTCAGGCCGCTTGCGACTCGGCAAAATTTTGCGCGGCTTATCTGTCAGGACAGACGCCACCCAAACACGACGACACCGAGGTCACCTGGGGTGAGTTGCGTGTGCGTATTGGTAAAGTCGTGACTTATCTGGATACTTTTAAAGAAAGCGATTTCGCCAATATCGAGTCGGTTCAGGTAAAACCCGGATGGGCCCATGGAAAATGGCTCAAGGGCGAAGAATATTTGCAGGAATTGGCCGTTCCCAATTTTTATTTTCACCTAATGGCAGCCTACGCAATTCTGCGCCATGCGGGCGTCGACATCGGCAAACAAGACTATATTGGACATCTGGATCTGAAGTCATAGTTTCGATGCCAAGAAAAATACGACGCTGATCCCAACGGCACTGCTCTTCCCTGAATTTCTATAGGAGTGGGGCTTGTCTCCTGGCTCATTTCCGTCGGCGGAACGTCACCTGGCAGGAGTTTTCAACCAAAAACAATTCACCGATCAAGACAGTTGGACCTCGACTAAATGCCAGTTGCGAGACCTGGACGGCTTGTTCGTTCGAAGGAGCGCAAGGTACAGTTTTCAGTGACCGCGAACTTCAATTTTATGCTTTTCCTTTGGGGATGTTATGATCAAACCAAATGAGGAGAGTTTCCCAATGAATACTTCAATGATTTCGACCTTAATTGTGAGTTTGATGCTGGGCCCATTTTCCAACGCGAAAACAATCACTTCGACGGAGGTGCCGGTGTCAGTCCAAGCTGTGGCGACAATGGTGATTGAGTCTGCGCAAAAACTGCAGGGACTGAAATACTGGATGGACTTTGCCGGAGTCAGTACCGAATCTCAAAATATTATCCAAAAGGACATAGAGACGAACACGTCCCCCAGGGCCTTGTCAGCACAGATGACAATCGAATCTGATCATGTTCTTTTGGATGGAACAGATACGGGTATTCGGATCAGCTCCTACTCTCCCTATAACATTTCCTATCGCGGAAAAATCTGGATCTATAAAAAGAATCTGACCGTGGATGCTAATTACTTTTCCCTCAAGAAATTTCTGACCTCCAACCCGAACGCCCAACTCTGGAGATCGTTCTTCCCATTGGCCGAGGCCGCTGAAGCTCCGAGGACAGGCACAGCAGGAGCAGGGGTTGGTTTGACGCTCGGATTTATTCCAGCTGCTTTTATTGGTGGTCTTATTGCTGCTGGAGTCATTGTTGCGACTCCGGCGTTGGTTGCTGCAGCAGGAGTGTCACTGGTCGCAGGGGGACTGGCTGGCTGGAGAATTGGCGACAAAAAAGAAAAGAAAGACAAAGCTTTGGCTGGAAGAGTTCTGTATTCAGACCCAGTCTGCAAGTGTTCGGCGGAAAAGGTGTCCATTCAGTTTTCCAAAGGACCAGCTCGAATTGAAATGGACCGGAAAAAAGTCAAAACTCCAATTCAACTTTTTGATGAGAAAGGGGTTATGGTCCCCGTTGAAAAAGTTCCTGATCGTCAAGAAGGTCTGATGGCTCAAATTTTTAATGACTGTAAAACACAAAGTGATGCTGCTAAGCTCTGTGGACAGCTGAAGCAGTATCAGCCAGCAAAAAGTGAATCAGAAAGATCTCGAGCCCCATCGGGACCCTCAAAATCTTCTCGTGGCGCAGACGGAGCATAGAGCTCCGCCTGTTATTGAAGACCACCATCACTTCTGATTTCTCAGATAGTCCTCGAGTTTATCAAAAGAACCTGTCCAGCCCTGGGTCATGCCGGGCTTAGCTTTGTGAAAAGTTTCCCGTTCGATAGCGGTGGCTTCTCCAGCGACCTCCCATTCAATCGTGACGCGGGTTCTGTTGGGTCCTTCTTCGCACAATGTAACCGTTGTGAGCATGGTTTCTGGCCATGTTGGAGCGGCCGGATGGCGAGTGATCTTTTCGTTTTCATCACAAAAAACCTGAGTATACACGATGCGATTGGGCTTGATGATTTCTTTGTAAGTGGCTTTGCCATACATCTTCGTTCCAGGCTCTCCGGTCATGCAATAAAAAGTGGACCCACCGACCTTAATGTCAGCGCGGAGAAACTGCATGGTAAATCCGCTGGGTGGCAGCCACAGGGACAGATGTGTTGGATCTGTCCAAACTTGAAACATTTTTTCCAGGGGAGCATCAAAGCTTCGATTGATAAAAAAGCGATCATTGGGGGACAGGTACTCGGCCAAACGATCCCAGGTTGAATCTCCGCTAGCTTTTTTGATAAATTTTTTGATCTCGGTCGCGGCCTCTGCAGTCGGAAGCGCCATGGTCATTTCCATTTTTGTTTTTCCAGCAGATTCCGAGAAATTCACAGTCACCCGAAAGACGGGGGGTCTATCATCATTGCCCCCATGGTCATAAACCATCCGAGAATATTTTTCGACCTCGAGAAATATTGTTTTATTGTGGTGTTCCTCTCCGTTGGGCCCATGCATGATATAGCTCCATGTGCCCCCTGTTTTTACGTTCATCGAATGGGTAGTGATGGTGTAACCACGAGGCCCCCACCACTTGCCGACCTGTTTGGGATCTGTCCACGCGTCCCAAACAGTTTTTACTGGAGCGTTGAAAATACGATTGAGATAGATCTCATTGGGTTTATTTTTTGCGGACATTTTTCTTTCCCTTCTTTTTGGTCGCTTTTGTCATTGTTTTTAAATATTCATCCAATCGATCGAAGCTCTCTTCCCAAAACTGTCGGTAATGTTCGAGCCACTGGGAAACTTCCTTAAAGGGCTCACCATTGAGTTTACAGGGGCGCCATTGCGCCTCTCGCCCTTTGGTGATCAATCCGGCTTTTTCAAGGACCTTTAGATGTTTGGTGATGGCGGGGGCACTCATTTCAGACATGAAGGGCTTGGCCAACTCTGAAACACTGGCTTCGCCTTTTGAAAGACGAACCAGAATTGCTCGCCTTGTCGGGTCTCCGAGGGCTGCGAATGTTAGGCTCAGCTTGTCTTGATTCATAATTACCTTATCGGTTAAATAACCAAAAAGTTAAATATAGAGGATGGAACATCATCTGTCAAATTAGCTATAACTGATTGGAATTGCTGACCTTATTGCTCGCAAAATAAGCCGCACTCAAAGTCTTCTTGCATTTTTAAAGCTTTCAATTCTAAATAATCCCATGACTGGGAAGCCGTTCCCCGATGGGGAAGAATCAGAAATCTCACCGATGCCTCAGCTCGAGGATCTTGAAAAAATGGCCAATATGAAAATGCCTTTCGGGCGTTTTCAGGGCAGAGCTCTCATTGATCTTCCTGAGCCCTATTTGGTTTGGTTTCATTCCGAAGGTTTTCCGAGCGGAGAATTGGGGCGATTGCTGGCGCAGGTTTATGATATCAAACTCAATGGACTGGAGTATTTGATCAAACCTCTGCAGAGTCCCGAATTTTGAGCGTGGGACCAAGTGAAGCTTTCAGATAGACAAATTGATCTTTTGAAACAGCATTGGCCGATCGAAGGTGAAGTAAGATTTCATCGTCGAGTGGCCAACTTCGTATACATGACTTCTTTGAATGGAGAAGAAGTTGTTTTGCGTCTGACCGAGCCGAGTCACCGAAAACTACCAGAGATTGAATCGGAGTTGCATTGGATGAGTTATCTTCAATCCCATGGAATGAAAGTCGCTGGACCCATCAGATCTTCGGATGGATCCTTGGTCGTCGAAATTTCTGGTGAAACAAATTACTATGCTGCTATTTTTCAAAAGGCCCACGGATCCTCGCTGGCGGATAACAAGGTTCTCAACAATCAAACGATCATGACCTGGGGCCAATATTTGGGGAAAATGCACCGTCTGACGAAGGACTATATTCCACCGGCAACTATTCAAAGGCGGCAAAACTGGGACGTCGATGAATCTTTGACTATGGCGTTACGTAGTTTGGATAGGCAGGATGATTTACCCTATCGACGATTGAATGAACTCATGGAATGGATGAAGTCATTGCCCAGGGACAAAGATTGTTATGGCTTGATCCATTGTGATCTTCATCGAGGAAATTTTTTCATTAAGAATGACGAAATGACGGCTTTTGATTTTGACGATGCCTGCTACCAATGGTTCAGCTATGACATCGTACCCCCAGTGAATTCAATCAATAGAAATCTTTCAGAGGGAAATCATAGCTCAGAAAAGGAAAAGGCCCTGCAGTCATTTTTAAAGGGCTATTGTCGAGAGAACCAACTGGAGCAGGTCTGGATTGATCGTATTTCCATTTTTGACAAGTATCGGGCAGCCCTCCTCTATCATTGGGCAAAGACCTGTGTGAAAGAAAATGTTTTTGGCCCTGAGGGAATTCAGTGGGTAAAGGAAAAGTCCCCAAAGCTGATCCTGGCGATCCAAGATCCCTTGAAGTTGTTTTAATGAGGAAATACAGTTGTCCTGAGTAGATTTCTTTGACAGACTTTTCCAGTAAATAAAAAGCATCTGGCAGAAAATATCGAGTGTACAGTATGGAACGACAAATAAATTCTATCGTGCTCAATTTGGGGATGATTATTTTTCTTTTGATCCTGCCATCTGGGGCGCAGGCCTTTAAGGATGGATCTTTTTCAGCAGGGATGGGATATTATTCTCAAAATGTAATGAATAAAACTTCTCAGGCCGAAGACGGGTCGAGTAAGTTTTTGGGAGAAGCAAACTATCCCCTGAATTTAAAGTATGATTTTTTGATTTCATCAAATTGGTTTTTGGCTCCTCAGCTCAGCTACACTCTTTTCTTTCAAAGAAAAACCCCGGGGGATACGGCCAAGGTGAACTTGATGCATCTTGCATTTCTTTTCGGGAAAAATTTTGGCAGTGACTTGGTCCCCAGCTTTGATTGGTATATCGGACCCGGTCTTATCCAATACGAAATTCAAGGGGCTGGCGGAACAACGGTGATGAATAATGGCACCTCCACTTCGACCTTTGCTGTCCCTGGCAGAAAATCAACAATTAAAAAAATCACCACTGTCTTGGGGACCTCTTGGTCGTCGCAACATGTCCGAGTGGGGCTTGATTTAATTTTTGAAAATGCATTCTCAAGTACCAAAAGAACACAGAGCTTAATGCTGAGTTGCTCTTATGTTTTCGGAGGGGGGTTTTTTAGATGAAAACAGGAATCTTAATTTTAATTCTAGGATTCTATGTCAATCCTGCCGTCGGCTTTACTTTGAACAGTTCTACCAACCCCGATTTATCCGGATGGGCTGACTCTGACATCAAACTTTTGGTAAATACCGCAAATTGTCCCGCGGGGATTGATGTTCCAGGAATTATCGCAGAGGCCGTTGAAGTTTGGAACAATGTTCCCACAAGTTCGATGAAAGTATCTTATGGGGGAGCTACAACCAGCACAACATTCGCATCTCCGGCGACGGTGTATTGTGAAACCAATTTCCAATCGGTGTTGGGTGCAAATCAAGACTATGTTCCAGGGGCCGCGGCGGTCCAAGCCCCAAATGGGCAAATCACGTCGGGTATTTTGTATCTGAATGCGTCTTCAGGACTGGCAAATATTTCCAATTTTGATCGTACAGTGCTGACCATTGTTCTTGCCCATGAAATTGGACATATTTTGGGACTCGGGCACTCGGAAAGCACGAACGCATTGATGTATTTTGATGCCAGTGCAAAAACGGAACCCCGATTGTCTCAGGATGACATGGATGGAATCAGTTATCTCTATCCGAGCAATGAGCTCAGTGATCATAAAATTGCCGGTTGCGGTCTTGTGGATAGCTCTCTTCCGCCACCGAGCACGGGAACTTTGACCTTTCTATTTTCTTTGTTGTTCATGCCCCTTGTCCTTTGTTGGGGATGGGCACAGAGCATGCGGCGCAATCTCTATTGGTGCAAAACGAAATGACTATGGCAGCCTGGGAAGAAAAATTTGAATCAAAGATTTCAGAAGTCGCCACGGTCGATGATCCGGCTCATGATCTGTTGCATTTTCGTCGTGTTGTGGCCCTTTCTAAAGATCTTTGTCGGCGCGAAAATGGAAACCCAGAGGTCGTGGTTCCGGCCGCGTGGCTTCATGATCTGGTTATTGTTCCTAAAGACAGTCCATTGCGATCGCAAGCCTCGAGACTTTCCGCCGAGAAGGCGATCGAGTTTTTAGGACAGCTTGGTTACCCCGAAAAATATTTTGAGCCCATTTTTCACGCGATTCATGGTCACAGCTTCAGCGCCAATGTGGACGTCAAAACAATCGAAGCAAAGATTGTCCAAGACGCCGATCGGCTGGATGGCCTGGGGGCCATTGGAGTGGCGAGATGTTTTGCTACGGCGGGTCTTTTAAAGCGAGCATTCTATAATATGGACGATCCATTTTGTGACGAACGTGAACCAGATGATGCGCAATTTACCATCGATCACTTTTATAAAAAGCTATTTAAAACCGCAAAAACGATGAAAACAAAGTCAGGACTTGAAGAAGGTCAGAGACGGGTGGAATCTATGAGGGTTTTCTTAGATTCGTTGAGATCAGAGATTTTGCGCTAGATATTTGACAGACGATCAGCTAGCCAAAAATAAAGGAGCTTCAATGTACCGACTTTATGGATTTTCCACTCAGAACACAATGAAGGTTTTATATGTTCTCGAGGAGCTGGGCTGTAATTTTGAATTCAAGACTGTTGATCTTTCTAAGGGTGAACAACGAAAGCCCGAATTTTTAAAGATCAATCCCGTAGGAAAAACACCTGCGTTGCAACACAATGATTTCTGTCTTTTTGAGTCGGGTGCGATCTGTCGCTATCTTGCAAATGTGGAAGAGTCTTCGCTGTATCCCGAGGACAAAATGAAAAGAGCCCAAGTCGATCAGTGGATGGATTATTTCACAAGTCATCTGGGGAGATGGTTGTCGAGCTTATTTTTCGAACAATTTATCAAGCCCGGATTTGGACTTGGCACCCCCGATGAAGCAAAGTGCAAGGAAGCTGAAAAGTTCGCCAGAGATCAGTTTGTCGCTGTTGAGCAGTGTTTAGGGGAGAGCACCTATCTCGTCGGCGAGGAGTTAACAATTGCAGATCTTTTTGCATTCGCTTACATCGAACAAGTTCAAGCGTTGAAATTTGATATCTCAGCCTATCCCAATGTACAAACTTGGCTCAATAAAATCGAAAAGCGAGAGAGCATTCAAAAAGCAAGAAAACTGCTAAAAACATAGGACCAGTGCCGCCATTGGCGGCTACTGATTAGACCTTCTTAACAAATTCAGACTTGAGATTCATGGATCCAAATCCATCAATTTTGCAGGCAATATCGTGTCCGTCTCCACCGTCGACCAAACGGATATTTTTCACTTTGGTTCCACCTTTGACGACCGACGAGGACCCTTTGACCTTCAGATCTTTAATCACTGTGACAGTATCACCATCTTGTAAAATATTGCCGTGAGCGTCTCGGATGCCCTCTTCTTGGGGGGGTGACTTTGAGTCTTCTGCTGCGACCTGATGCACGCTCCACTCGTGGGAACATTCGGGGCATATCCAAAGATTGCCATCGGCATATATATTTTCGGAATGACATTGGGGACATTTTGTTTCCGTGTCCATGGTCCTCTTTTCTGATCTGAAAAAAAATAGTCTAACTTTTGCGGTGAACGTCTTGCAAGAGCTCTTTTTCCAGAGGGACTCATTGGACTGGAGCTATCAGGGGGACCCCCGGTTAATTTACATTTTTTTAAGATAAATCATGAGCAGAGCCTTTGAGGCCTGTGCTTTGTGATTGAAGGTGCCGGTTTCCTCGGTGGTCTGAGGGGCAGCTCCATTTTTCTCCATAACCGTTTTGACTTTCGCAGTGGGGGTTTGGAGAAATTTTTGCAAAGCATTTGGTCGTTGGGTCATGTTGAATTTTTCGACCGTTTCAATAGCAAGGTCCTTGCGTAGAAAAGCATCAATGGCTTTGGCTCTTTTGTTGGCCAAAGCGACGTCGCCCTTGGAGGCCTTGGCCTTTTTGACCGGATATTCTCGGTCCGCCCAGACAGCGACCCGAATTTGATCAATCATACCACTGGCTCGCGCAGATTTTACAAAGTCTCTGATTTCCGTTTTGGCAGAGTCAGTCAGAGCGGCCTTACCCTGATCGAAAGAAATTTCAGACACCATATTGGCACCCAGGGCCTTAGATGCCTGCTCGGTTTCAGCACTCATCATGGCAAAACTGCTGGTGCTAAGAAACAGGGCTATAAAGCTGCAGGTCATTGTTTGAAAAAGATGCGTTCTCATTGGTTACCTCCGATTTTGGTCAATGATGTTCAGCCTTCAATGAGCAAATAGCCGGCCAGGCCGAGCCCGCTAGAGCGCCAAGCCTAAGTCCTTAATATAATAAATAATTTTAAATTGAGTAGAAAATGGAGATCAGGATTTTTGGGGCAATAAGGAAAAATGCCTCAAAGCTCGAGAACTTCTTTTGTTTGATTCTGCTTCCGCCACATCGAGGCATACTCGCCATTCTGAGCGAGAAGTTGATTGTGGACTCCGCGTTCCACGATCTCTCCGTCCTTTAGAACAATGATTTCGTCAGCATCGATGATTGTGGACAGTCGATGAGCAATGGTGATGGTGGTACGATCTTTAGATATTTCTTTAAGTGAAGCCTGGATTTCTTTTTCATTATGAGAATCAAGAGCCGACGTCGCCTCATCAAAAAGAAGGATCTGTGGATTTTTCAAAATTGTTCGAGCAATGGCGACCCGTTGTTTTTCTCCACCAGAAATTTTTAGGCCTCTTTCACCAACTGGAGTTTGATATCCATCACTCAGGGATTCAACAAAGTCATGAATATTGGCCAAGCGAGCAGCTCTCTCGACGTCTGCTTGCTCCAGCAGAGGATTTCCGTACTGAATATTGTATCCAATAGAATCGTTAAATAAAACGGTGTCCTGGGGAACGATTCCGATCACAGACCTGAGCGATTTTTGAGTGACCTCGCGAATATTCTGTCCGTCAATCAAGATTGCGCCCTCTGTTACATCATAGAACCGAAAAAGCAATCGAGAGATGGTGGATTTGCCGGCGCCACTAGGGCCGACAATCGCCAAGGTTTTTCCAGGCTGAACCGTGAAGCTGACATCCTTTAAAATTTTTCGTTTGTTTGAGTAACCAAAATGAACATGGGAAAATTGCACCTGTCCCGAGGAAATAACCAAAGTTTTGGCATTGGGTAGATCTGATACCGTGGTCGGAACGTCCATCAGCTCGAACATTTTTTCCATGTCAACCAGACTATTTTTGATCTCTCGGTAAACGAATCCCAAGAAATTCAAAGGCAAATAGAGTTGGATGAGAAAAGTATTTACCAACACAAAATCACCCAAGGTCAACTTTCCCTGGGCAACATCAGCACCCGCCATCAGCATCACCGTCAGGAGACCGCCACCAATGATGCTGGCCTGAATAATATTTAAGGCCGTCAAGCTGGATTGACTCTTAATGGCCGCGGCCTCGTAACCTCTCAAAGAGTGGTCAAAACGATGATGCTCATGTTCTTCGTTCCCAAAATATTTTACTGTTTCATAGTTCAACAAGCTATCAATGGCTTTGGTATTGGCTTTGCTTTCCTCCGAATTCATTTTCTGCCGAAATTTAAGCCGCCACTCGGTCACAGTCAGTGTGAGAGCAATATAGAGGACAATCGTGCCAAAAATGACTGCGGCATAAAGCACATCAAACTTGGCCAAAAGAACACCGGTAACCAGAAATATCTCCAGCAAAGTTGGCAGAATATTAAAAGTCATAAAATTTAAAACAAATTGTATTCCGCGAGTTCCACGCTCGATGACTCGAGAGAGACCACCGGTTTGCCGCGACAGATGAAACTCGAGGGACAGCTGATGCAGATGTTTAAAAGTAGTTAAAGCAATGGTGCGCTGTGCGTGCTGGGCAACACGGACAAAGATCAAATCTCTCATCTCGCCAAAAACTTGCACCATAATTCGCGCCAGGCCATAGGCGACGATAATGCCCACGGGAACAACCACGGCCGCTTCTTTGACCGACAGATGATCAATTGAGAGCTTCAGCAAAAAAGGCACATAAACATTGAGAACCTTGGCGGCAATTAAAAAAATGACAGCAAAGATCACTCGCGTCTTCAGCTCCCGGCGCCCTTGTGGCCAAAGATAGTGGCCGAGATGTTTAATCGTTCGCAAATGATCGGAGGGGGCCTTAGAGTGAAGGCCTGTTTGTTCTCGACTAGGTCTCATAAATATCTAATCCTTAGATTCTAAAATCTTTGGTCTGGGTCAACAGTGGAGATGTCTTTCGAATTTCGGGAGTCGAAAACTGAATGCGCACTCGGAAGCTTCCCTTAAATCCCGGATTCTCCCAGGACTTTAAGTTTACGAATTGAGTCAGCTCTTGTTCTTGTCCCTTAATCACTTGGTACCAATGAATTTCTAGGCCCTCGAGATTTTGAGTTTCCACGGACACCTTTTCGCCAGTGGCAGTGAGGGCATCAATCAAGGTTACCCGAGATAAAAATTTGAACCACATGTTTTCCTTATCAATAGAACAGAAATTTTCCTCGGCCATATTTCTCATGATACAAGAATTGTGAGTGGGTCGATAACTTTTACTGCCGAAAGAATCAAAGGTCGCAAAGGCCCCAACTTTGTTTGGAGTGAAGTCATAGTTGGCGGGGGCGGCAAAGGCGACGGCAAAACCCAAAACATTGTTACCATCGTTGATGTTTTGCCGGATATTCAAACTGTATCGATCACCAGGACGTACCGAAGTCGGTCCCAAATCAAAAAATGCACGGTCGTCATGAAACTGACCTTCTAGAGGGAGCTCCAGTCCATTGAGTTGGACAGCCACGTCCTTGGAAGTGTCCCACCCCACCGAGCTAAGATTTAAAAATAGCAAACTCATTCCGTTTGGAATTGAGAATTGAGCGGAGTAGGGCTTTATCAGATTCTGCCAGACATAATTGCCAGAAATAATTTTTGCTTCCGAGATGGATAGAGGTCCGTCAACCCATTGCTTCCAAGGCACATCGGAGCTACGGCTAGAGTTGGCTCCGCTATACACATTTCCATTGTCGTATTCTTCGCCGACCTCACCAAAGTTATGACCCAGTTCATGACGAAGCACGATCAACC
>PEZR01000111.1:6706-12247 GCA_002773975.1 Bdellovibrio sp. CG10_big_fil_rev_8_21_14_0_10_47_8 | reverse complement strand
AAATTATCGTTGGCTAACACGATGGGGTAATCCGTTGCCGGAGAGCTTTCCAAGGCCCGCTCCAGTGCAGACTCGTCCCCCGGCATAATGCCTCGTTTGGAACCAGCTGGAGATCGAAAAAGTTTGAAAGCCGTATTTTTGGGGGAGCCATCGCCAATGCCAGACTCCTTAGAGGCGACGAATACAGCATAGACATTGAAAAGCGGCACATAGCTAGCAAAAGTTTTCCCGACAAAAAGGCCTTCAGTGGTTCTTTTGGCATCCGCAAAAAACTTTTCTTTTTCAGCTTGAGTGTATCCGTCCCCCAGGATGGTGAGGTTGATCCTGTTTTCTTTCGGGCCTTGCACGACAAGGTCGCGAACTTCACTCTGAACTTTATCAAAATTCTGTACTTGCTTTAATAAATGATCCTGTACCGCCAGCGAAACTTCGGCATCAGAAACTTCATATTCTTCGTAAAGTGCATCACCGGCATTGAACCTTTCGCCGATATAATAGGGAATTTGACGGAGAATTTTTTTTCCCCGAAGAGGGGTCGATAAAATCTGTGAAGGGGTGTGCTGAGCCGAAAGAATCCTTGTTTTCCCGTTTTCAATTTTGACTCTGATTCGCACGTTGGCAAACGAACACAGGCCTGAACTGAGAATCAAAATTATTAGAAAAACTCGCATAAGTGCCCCCTCTGGCGTGACCTTTCTAATTCCTACCTTTTCCATCCATCTGCCGTCCAGCAGTTTTGCCAAAACAAAGACCTTTATTTTTCGGATAACTATATGAAATTACGTGACTATCGTGGTTTTTGATTCCCTCAGGTGGCGGAGCCTTTGGCCTTGACCTTTCGGGGCCTTGTCGTCAATATCAGCCTTTCCAATTTTTGAGAGGATAAAACGATGAAAGCTGTTACAGAATTCCCAAGTTACATTTTGACCAAAGCCCTGGCTGCCAAAGCAGCACTGACAACCGAAGGTAAAACACCCGAGGAAATTCAACAAAATTTGGGCGAATCTTTTAAGTTGGAAGGCGATCGACTGAAACATTTTGTGGCCGCCCTGGATGTTGCGGCTCAAAATACTGAAAGCCTCCGTCGGGTTTTGGTGATCGGATTGAATGAAGGCGAAGTAGCACCTGCGAAAGCCGTCAAAGTTGAAGAGCATTATTATTTGCCAGAATTTTTGGTTCTTACCAATGCACGCCCAGAACGAAATGACCGAAAAGGTGGTGGTCAACGGGGTGGCAAAGGCAAAGGCGGTCCAAAAGGTTCTCCTTGGGGTCTTTCTCCTGAAGAAAAGGCTGCTAAAAATAACAAGGCCCCCGCAAAAGCATAACTCTTTGCGGAGTTTATCTATTCTAGTTCAATAATAAAGACGCTATCCCTTGACCCAAGCGATAGCGTCTTTTGTTTTATCATAGGGAAACTGCTTCACTTCGGCTTCGACAAAATGGGAAGCCACTTTGCTGACGATCTCTGGCAGAACCCCGGTGACGGCCAGAGCAACCCGCCGGATTTGTCGGTGGTGAGCATTGATGAACTCAAAGTGATGAATGAAGCTTCCGACATTTTCCCACCCTGGAAATTGGTCAATACTGACCACCATGCCATTAAGATGATGATGAGTTTCAATCCAAGGATCAATCAGGCTCGAGAGCTGGTCAAAGTCCTCTCGACGAAGAGGGCCCTTGGGATGAACGATCAATACCCCGTCGTCTTGCAATTCAAATTTGAGATTTGACTCGATGATGGATTGAGACAGCCAATCGATGGCGTTGGTGAGCTTTTCATTTTTGAAAACTTGGACCGGGAATGGCGTGAGTGAACTAAAGAGTTGCACGGACTTCTGAATCCATTCGGTATCTGTGACCACGGCACATTTTTCGAACAGGCGAAGATATTTCATCCCAATTTGGAAGTCGTCCATCATCGCTCCGGTAGTGAAGCCAGTAAAGTCGGGCGCAAATTGATAAAGAAAACGAACTCGGCCACCGCGACGATGCTCTTTTTCAAGTAAAGGGATGAGGGTCTTTTCATAGTCTTCCTTGGTGATTTCACCTTCTGCGCGCAGTCCCACGACATTGGCAGGCAGATTTTCAATTTTTTTTAACATACGACCTCCTTTGGTCTTGATGAGATAAGAGAAAAAATGCCCCGACCCGGGCCATTGATTCTCAACTGAAATATCAAAACGGCTTCCACGGCACGGCAGCACTACATTCATTGATATAAGCAGGGAAGATGCCACCGAGATTCCCCGAATCGGAAGTTCATCTATTGCCACCGGAAATAGACCCCTGTAGTCATTGGAGGACCACGGGAGAACTTATGGACCTTAAAGAACTTATTGATCAAGAGACGATACATGCTCAACGTCTGGCCGATTTGGTCAGGCAGTCCATTGAAGAAGAGCAATTATTGTCGTCACGGTTGATCGAACTTGAGCAGGACTCGAACGATAGTTTTGGTCAGAACTTGGCAGATAAAGTTGCTGAGTTTGGTGGAAGTTGGACCTTTATTTTATTTTTCTTTTCAACTCTGGTGGTATGGATATTGGTGAATGTTTGGATGTTGAAGGATCGTCCTTTTGACCCCTACCCATTTATTTTGCTGAACCTGGTTCTTTCCTGCATTGCCGCTATTCAGGCGCCAGTGATTATGATGAGTCAAAATCGACAAGAAGAGAAAGATCGTCGTCGAGCGCGAGGAGACTATATGATCAATCTTAAGTCTGAAATCGAGGTTCGTAGCCTGCATGGAAAACTGGATCTCTTAATTTCTGAACAGATGAAGTCTCTTTTTAAAATTCAACAGGCGCAATTAGAGCTTTTATTAAAAATTGAGGACTCGATTGCTCGAGAACCACGGACTTAAGCCGCTGCGGGAATTCCAAATGCAGCGATGATTGCGGGATAATTCCAAGAATGGAAAAGATAATCCGGCCGTTTTTGATCATTGACGCTGAATGCCTCCGAGAAAAATAAATCTAACACAGAGTCAATCTGAGCCGAAGGACGAAATTTGTTTACAGGCAATGCATAAGGATCAAAAATTATCAGATCTTTCTGGCAACGGTGGGAGGTTCTGATGGCAGAATCCAAAAAGAGAGTTTCAGTTTTGATTGTGGGTGCAGGACCCACTGGCTTGGTGTTGGCGCTTTGGCTGCAGAAGAGGGGTATTGATTTTCGGATTATCGATAAAAGTACCGGTCCTGGGGAAACGTCTCGAGCTTTGGCCATTCAGGCGCGCACGCTGGAATTCTATCAACAACTCGGATTTGCAAATGACCTTGTCAACGCCAGTGTCAAGGCCAACGAAATCGTCTTAAGACGCCGGGGCCGTGCAGTCGCCACGGCGAAATTTGGCGAGCTGGGAAAGGATCTTAGCTTCTTTTCGTATTTGTCATTTTGTTCACAGGACATTCACGAGGCCCTGCTTTGTACTGTTCTTGAAAAGTGGGGGCGTCAGGTCCAAAGAAATTCAGAGCTTCTCAGTTTTTCTCAGAACGAAAATGAAGTGATCGTCCAAGTTAAAACCTCGCAGGGCACCGAGCAAATCACCGCTGACTATTTGATTGGATGTGATGGGGCTCACAGCGCTGTTCGACATGGGTTGAAGACAAAATTCCCAGGGGGGACATATTCCCAGGTCTTTTTTGTTGCTGATGTGATGGCCTCGGGGCCGATGGCCGAAGGCGGCCTTCAAATCAGTGTCAGCCCCAAGGGTTTTTGCATAGTGATGCCGATTCGGGCGCATGGATCAGTTCGATTGACTGGAATTGTCCCACCAGAGGCCGAATCCAAAGAGAAGGTTTCCTATGATGATGTGGCGGAATCAGTCGCTCGTGATACTGGCCTGGAAGTTCAAAAGGTCAATTGGTTTTCAAGTTATCATGTTCACCACCGTGTGGCGGGAAAGTTTCATGACGGTCGGGTCTTTTTGGCCGGGGACGCTGGTCATATTCATAGTCCCGCCGGTGGTCAAGGCATGAATACCGGAATTGGCGATGCCGTTAACCTGGCGTGGAAACTGGCTGACGTCATTCAGGGGAGATGTCCTCCTCGCTTGCTCGACAGCTACGAACCAGAGAGAATCTCTTTCGCCAAAACCTTGGTAAAAACAACAGACGTCGCTTTTCAACTGATCGCCAGTCGTTCTTACCTCGGATCCATGTTTCGCGCTTATGTTTTACCCTCTATATTTTCTTTGTTGACCAGATTTCGAACTTTTTTGGATTTGGGATTTAAAACAATTTCTCAGATTCGCATTGAGTATCGGGAAAGTTTTTTGAGTGAAGGATCCGTCGGAGAAGTGCATGCGGGAGATCGTCTTCCTTGGGTCAGGACATCCTCTGGGCATAATTTTGAAAGTCTGCAATCTCTGGATTGGCAAATTCACATTTACGGAAAGGTAAAGGCGGCCTTCCAAAATTCAAAGTATCCTCTGGATATGCCGGTTCATCAATTTGAATGGAGTACGGCAGTTCAATCCACTGGATTGCAAAAAGATGCGGTTTATTTAATTCGACCCGACGGCTATATAGCTTTGGCCACCCAGACTCAAGACAGTCGAATTATCACCGAGTATTTTCAACGGATGTCGAATTGACTTGATGTCGACTTATCTTGAGGGAGCATGGTGGGCTCGGAAGCTCCACATTCTTGCTGGGGTCTTTGGCTTCGTAGTCAGTTGTTTGAGTTGGATCATTTCCATAATGTCTGATCGTCGAATCAATCCAACGATTTGTTGGTCCTCGACAACGGGTAGAGCACTCACGGTTGATCTCATGGCATTCATCCACGCGTCTTGCAGAGAATCATTGGCCCCGATCTGGTGGGCGGCAAAAAGCTGTATATTTCTGACAAGAGTAGTGCCCCAGATTTCTCTTGGGATAGTTTCGATCAACTCAGCGCTGATCAGCGCCGGACCGGCAGAACTTTGAACTGGCAATAGCAGATTTCTGGAGTCGGTCATTTGACGAACGGCCTCCGCAAGCGTGCAGTCCTCCGAGACAACGGGAACTGCGACCATCACCTCTTTGGCCTTCACGCCTCTTAAAAGAATTTGTCCGACCAGAACGAAAAGTTCACTTTTTGCAGCGGCATAAAGAAAGACAGCAATCAAAATGAGCAGAAAGTTAAACTGCAGAAGGCCGATAAGACCAAAAATCCAAGCAAAGACGGTGCTGACTTTTACTGCGGCTTGAGTCCCTCGAAGACGACCTAAACGAGCGGACAGGATAGATCTTAAAACGCGCCCTCCATCGGTCGGGAATGCTGGAATAAGATTAAAAATTCCCAACAACAGATTTGTTTGTCCAACCCAGTAACAGAAGAATGCCAGATTGGCAGAACTTGTTTCGGCTCGAACCAGAAACAATAGCCCAGCCAACACCAAACTCACTAAAGGGCCAATGATCGCAACTTGGAATTCAGCCTTTGGTTTCTCAGGCATCTTTTCCATCTGTGAAACTCCGCCTAGCATCATCAAAGTGATCGCACGAACTTTCAGCCCCTGAGCTTGAGCCACAATTACGTGGCCCAGCTCATGGA
>PEZR01000111.1:0-6649 GCA_002773975.1 Bdellovibrio sp. CG10_big_fil_rev_8_21_14_0_10_47_8 | reverse complement strand
CAGTGATTTCGTTCGGAGAGATCCCCGATGATTGAACAACCAGGGGGAACGAGGCCGAGGCCACCAAAACGACATAAAAAATCAAAAATAAGAGACTGATATGCAGCTTAACGGCAACCCCTCGGAAACGAAATAGTGTCCAGCCCGAAAGACGTTCCATCACTAGTGCCTTTTTCCTTCGCGCTCTTGCTGTTGTTTAGACAGAGAAGAAAGTTCACACAAGCCCTGAGCAAAAAATTGATAAAGACGTTTAGAGGACAAAATTCCCTTGAGCGCCCCTTTGTCATCCACGATGGGCATTCTGCTGACCCCTTGCTCTGTCATCAGTCGAACTAGGTCCGACAAACTGTGTTGGTCGGTAGCAGTCACAACCTGACCGAGCATCAATTCAGAGAGCTTCATTGTTGCAGGATCCTTTTTTTGTGCGATGGTATTGATGACAATGTCTCGATCAGTGACGATACCTTTCGGGATCGTTTGGCCATTTTTTTCCTCGACGACGACGATGTCTCCTACATGTTTGCTGAGCATTAACTGAGCGGCGTCAAAGACGCTGGCATCCGCAGTTAAGCTGACGACTTTTGTCTCGTACATCTGATCTAGAGCAGTGCCAAAGACATTTTTTGTGGTCTTTGTTCCCGTTAGTCGATCATGAATATGAGTTCCGATTTGAGTCAACATTGCGACCTCCTTAAAATAATTGCGGAGAGATCATTTCACTTCCGATTCTCCATAAGAGGCTGGTGCAAGACCAAGACCAAACTAAAATGAATTTGGCAGGGCAAGGAGTCCTCATTTTATGAACAGCTGGGAAAAATGCTACGCTAGCGGGTCAAATTGTCGTCAAAGATAGGGTAAATAAGCCGCGCCCAAAAATCCGGCTTGGTTTTTTGTCTTAGCAATGGAGAGGGGACATAGAAAAAGGGGGTTGAACTCTCGCACCATTTTTTTATAGCGCTCTTTTGTTTGTGGGAAATAAAGATCCCTAATTTTTATGAGGCCGCCGCTAAAAAAAATCGCATCTAGGTGGAACCCAATAGAAAGATTGTAACATAGCCCTGCCAAGGCCCAGGCCATGTCATCGTAGAGCACTTGGTATTTCGTGCTTCTTGCGAGGACCAGCTCCTCGACCGAAGATCCCTGGAAACCCATCTCTCGAGCTCGTCGAATCAGTGCCGTGCCAGAGGCAATGCCTTCGACAGTAAAGTGTTTAAGATTTTTTGGATGCCGTTGAAGGCCACGAATATCCACCAAACAGTGTCCAAATTCCGAGCCGGCACCTTTGTTTTGGCAGGGTTTCCCATTAAGAATCACCCCTGATCCAACCCCAGTTCCCACGGTGACCAATGCATAGGAGCGGAGTTGACGAGCTCCTCCGACCCAACCTTCCGCGTAGGCTGCCGCGATGGCGTCATTTTGAAAATGAACTTCAGTTTTGAAGCCGCGTCGTTGAATTGATTTCTGAACTAAGCGACGGAGCGGGACGGTTTTCCATCCTGGAAAATTTGCCGGATGAATCAATGTGCCTTGTTCAACATTCAGGGGGCCGGCACTGGCCAGTCCAACTCCTTGAAATCGAGACAGGGAACATTGTTTTGGATATCTTTCTTTGAAGTCCATGACGATTTCAGCGATCGTTTCAATGACTCTGTCCTGAGTTTTTTTTGCGGACTTTTCTTTTTTCATATCCACCGGAACCTTGGTGAAATCTAGAATATGTCCATCGTGGCGAACTAGAGCGGCGGCTAGCTTTGTTCCACCGAGATCAATACCAATGGTGTAACGGCCTTTTCGACTCATAAGAATGCCGGCTTTCGAGAGGCCTTGTCCAATGCAAAGGCACAGTTAATCAGACCGACATGGCTGTAAGTTTGCGGAAAGTTTCCCCATTGACTGGAGGAATCAACATCAAAGTCCTCACTCATCAGGCCCAATGCATTTTGAGTTTTTAACACCTTTTCAAAAAGAGCAGTGGCTTCATCAATAAAATCCAAAGAGGCCAGCGCTTCAATGTACCAGAAGCTACAAACTAAAAATGCGGACTTTTGCTCACCGAATTTATCAGGATGTCGGTATCTGAGCAAAAATCCCGGCGTAATCTCGAGATCTTTCTGAATGGCCCTGAGATGAGAGACCGCCTTGTTCTTTTTTTGACCATGAAAATATCCAAGGGTGATCATCTGCAAAAGACTGGCATCCAGATCCTTAGATCCAATGGCTTGAGTGTAAACACCTCGTTCGGCATCGTAGCACTTTTCCAAAAGAGCTATTGTCTTCGCAATGCAGATGTCGGCTCTTTTGGCCAAGTCTTCATTTTTGATATGTTTGGCAATTTTTCGGCAAGCCGCGCTGCCAGCCCAATGAAAAAGTAGAGAATAGGAATGGACAGAAGTTTTTCCCTGAAATTCCCAGACTCCATTGTCCGGAGTATCAATGGTTTTTTCAATGTATCCCAAGAGAGACTCCAAAGACTGCTCTGAGAGTCTACGTCGTTCTACCAAACGCACATCGGTGTGCAGATTAAACAAGGCCAATAAAATTTGCCCGTAGGCATCGTGTTGGATTTGTGTTGCGGCCTCATTTCCAACTCGAACGGGCTGATTATTGAGGTATCCACCGAGGGGAAGTTCTCTTTCGGTCATATTCGCAGTGCCATCAATACAGTAGACAGGTTGGAGTGCGGTGAGAGATTCAATATTCAAGTTCTCAATAAAGTGGGCGTATTTTTCCATCTCTTCAAAGTGTCCCAGGGAATTCAACGCATGAAGAGTATAATAGGTATCTCGGAGCCAACAAAAACGATAGTCCCAGTTGCGATGCTCTCCGGGGATCTCTGGCAGGCTCGTGGAGCATGAGGCAATAATGGCGCCGGTGTCTTCGAATTGATGCAATTTTAAAGTGAGGGCGGAACGGATGACCTCTTTTTGGAAAAGTTGCGGCAGAGTACAGCGCTCGACCCAGGTCTGCCAATATTTGATGGTCCGAGTGAGAAAGTCTTCAAAGGTGGTTAACAAAGGTCCCTCAAGAGGAATTCCCCAGGAGAGAACAAAGTAGAGATCTTCTGCAATAGCAAAGGGCCTTTGTTGTTGAATATAAGTCAGTGAAGCATTGGTCGTCAGTCGTACCGGAGCTTCAAGATTCATGTAGCGAATGTGATGGCTCCCTAGCTGCACGTCAGCTTCCATTTCGCCATAGCTGCCCACGGCCCGGCATTTAACGATGGCGCGTGGAGATCCAGAAATCTTCCGGACCTTTCGAAAAAGCATGAGAGGCCGATGTATGCGTTCGTTCAATAAAAATCGCGGAGCAAAGTCAGTGACTTCAAAAACACCCTCTTCACTTTCGAATCGAGTTACGAGGACGTTCGTATTTACGATATAACTTTGTTTCGAAGTGTAGGTCTCATCGGCAGGAGAAATTGAATACTCCCCTCCCTTTTTTTCATCAAGCAAGGAGCCAAAGATAAAACTTGAATCAAATCGTGGCCAACAGAGCCATTTAATGTTAGCATGCTGATCAACGAGTGCATTAAAACTGCAGTTGCCAATAATTCCCATTTGGTATTGGTGTTGTGATTGGTTTTTTTGCTGGTGTTGTTCGCTCGGGATATTTTTTTTCATATAGATTCACCATAAATGGAGTTACACGACTTTGACAAAACCAAAACGCATTTTTGTTTCAAATCGATTGCCCTTTAGCATCAACTCAAAAACAGGAGACTTGAAGCGTGGCAGTGGGGGTCTGGTTTCAGCGTTACTTGGTGTGCATCTTGATCAGCCCTTTTATTGGTTGGGATTCGAGACTGAGGGAGAAGTTGCACAACAGCTGGCACAGAAATCGGATCAAGCAAATCCTCATCTGAGATTGCATCCTGTGGTTCTCGAAAAAAGACTGTATGACAGCTATTATGACAAATTTTGCAATGATGTTTTGTGGCCGCTCTTTCACTATGAAGGGCAGCATGTGTTTTTTCATCGAGAGAATTGGAATGCCTATATCCAAGCCAATCGTCTGATGGCCGACGAGATTTTGAAAATTGCCGTGGATGGGGATACAGTTTGGATTCATGATTTTCATTTTCTATTGCTTCCAGAAATGTTGAAACAGACAAACCCCAATTTAAAAATCGGTTTATTTCTGCACACACCTTTCCCGAGCTCTGAAATTTTTCGACAGCTGCCGGTCCGGGAAGACATTTTACGTGGCATGATTCTAGCCGATCTGGTTGGATTTCATGAGCACTCATATTTGCGCCACTTTACGATCTCGCTCACAACGCGACTGGGAATCGATTCCACATTTTTCAAGGCCGAGATTGATGATCATACGCTACATCTGGGCGTTTACCCTATAAGTATTGACAATGAGGGTCTTCGGCAGAGGTCCGTTTCACCGAGGGTTCTGGAGCTGAGTGAGAAATTTCAACAGAAGATCAAAAGTCCGTTTCTTATTTTAGGCGTCGATCGTTTGGATTATAGCAAGGGGTTGGAGCTGAAGCTAAAGGGCTTTCGAAAGTTGTTGCAGAAATATTCTGAGCTGCGGGGACAAGTCAGCTTATTGCAGGTCGCTGTTCCGACTCGAACAAAGGTTCCGGCGTATATTCGTCTGAAGCGAGAAATTGATCAATTGGTTGGAACCATCAACGGAGAGTTTGGGCAACTGGGGTATACACCGGTCAATTATATCTTTAATTCAATCACTGAGAATGAACTTTTAGCTCTTTATCGCAGGGCGGACTGTGTTCTTATCACCAGTAAACGTGATGGGATGAATCTCGTAGCTATGGAGTATGCCGTTTCACAGGATTTGGAAGATCCAGGGATGATTGTTCTGAGCGAGTTTGCAGGAGCCTCATCTTTGCTGGTGAATTCAATCATGATCAATCCATGGGATGAGGACTCAGTTGCCGATGCCTTGAATAGCGCTTACCACATGCCGATGGAAGAGCGTCGCGAGAAACTTCAGATGACCCAGGAAATGTTATCAAAGTATTCTGCAACCCAGTGGGCTCATTCTTTTCTGAAGGACTTGGATGCGGCCGGAGACGAACCCCGCCGCCGACCAACCCTGAGGATCAGCCCTAAGACATCAGAATCTCAACCAAAAATTTTGGATCAAATCGGTAAAGCAAAAAAATGTATTTTGGTTTTGGATTATGATGGAACGATTGTTTCGTTGCAAAAGAGGCCTGAGCTTGCAGTGGTGACAAAACAAGCAATTCAGATGTTGGATAAATTGCAAAAACATTTCACCATCTATGTTTTGAGCGGGAGAGATCAAAAATTTTTAGACGCTCAATTCCCAAATTGCTCGTTCCATTTGGCAGCAGAGCACGGTGCTTTCTATAAGGAACCAGGGGGAGAGTGGCGAAGTCGGGTTTCATCGGATATTCAGTCCTGGTATCCCGAAGTTCAAAGGGTGATGGAAGATTATGCAGAAAGAGTTCCTTTGTCTTTGGTCGAGACCAAGGCCGCCGCTCTGGTTTGGCACTTTCGATTGTCTCCCGTTGAGTTTGCGTCATTTCAGGCGCGAAAATTGGATGATGAGTTGCAGGTGGGTTTGGCTAATTTGCCAGTCGTGGTGACGACGGGGTCAAAAATTGTCGAAGCCAAGGCGGTGGAATGCAACAAGGGAAGTTTTGTCCGATGGCTGTTGGAGAGCGAGTCCCCTGAGCATTTGGTGATTGGCATCGGAGATGATCGGACGGATGAAGATATATTTAGGATTCTTGGCGACAGGGGAATTACGATCAAAGTGGGGAATGAAAACACGGTCGCGCAGTATCGCTTGAACAGTCAAGAAGACGTATTGCCATTTCTGCAGGAGATTTCTAAGATACGGGAGTCCAGCCGGGAGTGATCGGTGATCAAATCAACACGAAAGATTCCCTTTGAATTTATCTTTGAAGAAATTGAAAGTCGCGCTCCCTATGTAAAGCCCATGTTCGGTGCCTGGGCTGTTTATGTTGATGAGAAAATTATTTTTATCTTGAGGGATCGACCTAGCTACCCTGAGGACAACGGTGTCTGGCTGGCAACCACCGGAGAGCATCACGCTTCATTGCGGAAAGATTTCCCAAATATGAGATCCATCCAAATTTTTGGAGCTGGTCCAACTGGCTGGCAGGTCTTGCCGGTGGATGCGGACGATTTTGAGGACTCGGTTCTGAAGGCCTGTCGGTTTGTTTTGAGCGCAGATGTGAGGATCGGAAAAATTCCCAAAGTGAAGTTAAAAAAATCCAAAAAATAGATCGAAAAAGAAGGGACTGGTGAATCTTCACCAGTCCCTTTTCTGATGACTAGGCTCTTTTCTGGAACAAGGGTGCGTAGAGTGACCAGAACCCACGGGCAGCGATAACATGAAGTATGATGATCGCCAGAGGCATCGCCAGATTCTGAAGTCCTGGCGTTAAAAAGGCATGAAACAAGAAGATCTGGATAGTGATCGGTGCCAAAATAATCAGGGCTACAGGTGCAAAAAATCCACTCAAAAGCAGAGCGCCGCAGAGTACTTCTGTCGCTTTCAGCACCGGAAAGAAATATCCTGTGGCAAAAAGAGCACCTGAAAACTGAGTCGCGGCTTCTGGGATGGAGGCCGGCATGGGTAGAAATTGAAAAAATCCATTCAGCCCAAAGACAAAGAAAATCAA
>PEZR01000164.1:741-8785 GCA_002773975.1 Bdellovibrio sp. CG10_big_fil_rev_8_21_14_0_10_47_8 | reverse complement strand
AAGTTTCAAATCCACACGTTTCAGTTTCAATGAAACAAGACTATGACACCAAGAACCTCACTGAATTTGAACTTCATGGAAAGTACACAGATATTGAAGTCGTGCCGTCAAGTTCGAATCAGTTATCCATGAGCTGGAAGGGCACGATCTCTAAATTCGACCAGACAAAACCGCCTGTGTCTGTGAGCGACGACGGCCTGACAATGACCATGACCATCGATCAAACTGAAAATGACAACAGCCTTATTCAGCTTGGAGGCGATAGCGGCTCCGGGTTCATTCAGCTAGAGGTCCCAAAAAATATCCAAAAAGTCGTTTTGAAAACGGTGTCTGGAAACATACAGTTGCATAAAGTGAATCTCAAAGGCCTGAGGGTTCAAGTGGTTTCCGGCGACACTTTAATTGAAAATAGCGATATTGAAAATATCTCGAGCCAATCCGTCAGCGGAGATTTGAAAATCACGGGTCCAATCAAACGCTTGTCTGGGGCTTCTATTTCCGGAGATATGGATCTAGAAATTGCCAATGCTTCACCGATCATCGACCTCAAAACCACTTCGGGAGATTGTCATTTCAAGTTCAATGTCGACCCTCAAGTGACGATTCAGTATTACTCGATCAGTGGCTCCGCCAGCATCGATCCCGAACTTGGCCCATCACCCGCCGACGGCTCTAAATTCTCGGCCCAAGTTGGCCAGGGAACGGGCCTGATTTCCGTCAAGACGACATCGGGAGATGCGGCTTATATTAGAAAATAGCGGCCTCTCTCAATTTTCGCGCGTTGATCTCCCAAAATACCCAGCTCAATAATGCCAAGGGAACTTGGCAAAGTCTCGGTCTCGCTTTTCTAAGAAAGAATCGCGGCCTTCTTTGGCCTCTTCGGTTCCATAGGCAAGCCGAGTGGCCTCGCCCGCGAACAATTGCTGACCTACTAAGCCGTCATCGATCATATTGAAGCCGAATTTCAGCATTCGCATGGCGGTGGGGGATTTTGAGTTCATCTCTTGAGCCCATTCGAGAGCTACTTTTTCCAAATCTTTATGGGGAACTGAGGCATTCACCATACCCATCTCAAAAGCCTCGTCAGCAGAATAGTTTCGACCCAAAAAGAAAATTTCGCGGGCTCGTTTTTGCCCGACCATTCTGGCCAGGTAAGCCGAGCCATATCCGCTGTCAAAGCTGGCCACATCTGGGTCTGTCTGTTTAAAAATCGCGTGTTCTTTGCTGGCCAAGGTCAGATCGCAAACCACATGCAAAGAGTGACCTCCACCGACAGCCCAACCGGGAACTACCGCAACCACAATCTTGGGCATGAAACGAATCAGCCTCTGCACCTCGAGAATATGCAAACGACCCAAACGAGCTTGGCTGGCTGAATCCGCCGCGCCATTACCGGCTCCGCTCGCATATTGATAACCATCTTTGCCGCGAATTCTTTGATCACCACCAGAACAAAATGCCCAGCCAGCATCCTTGGGCGAGGGACCATTTCCTGTTAAAAGCACTACGCCGACATCAGGGCTCATTCGCGCATGATCAAGAGCTTGATAAAGTTCATCCACGGTTTGGGGTCGAAATGCATTTCGCACTTCAGGTCTGTTAAAAGCAATTCGAACCGTGCCTTGATGACGAGCTCGGTGGTAAGTAATGTCTTCGAATTTAAAATCGGTAACTTCCACCCACCACTCGGGATTCATCAAATCAGAAACAGGTTTCATCATTCACCTCTGTCAACGAACTATCACAGCCCCCACGGCTTCGCCAGCAGATCACTTCCTAAACGCTGGGCAATAACCGGGTTTAGGGCCAATTTCTGGAAATTTTCGGCAAACCCCGGGGCGTTTTTCATAAACTGTGCATAATCGCGTCTTCGCGTCCAAAAAATAACAATCGTCATTGGGTCTTTGGCTCAGCATAAAGTTCCCCGTTCCCTCTCGGTAAGAGGTCAGAAACCCCTCCTTGATCAAACGCTTGGCTACTTTTCGGGCACTGACTTCCAACTCGTCGATCGTGACCAAACCCAATCGAACCAAGTCTTCCCCCTTGATTTCAACAGGCATCGTGCAACAACCTGAGCTGCAACCATCACACAATCCATCTCGATATTTGATCCAAGTCCAAGGTTTGTCTTTGTCAGGCTTCTTCATTTCTTCCATTTTCCAAAGTTTATGTCACATCCCAGACCAAGGCCGAGTCTGGATATACTCAACTCCAATACAGATCTTTAATGACCTGCGACCTAAGTCCACGATAACATCTTGAGTTATCACGCTTTGAAAAACATCGCTAGAGAGAAAATATGAATCTGCCCGAGCACGAAAAACTTTTTGATGAGATCTGCGGAAAACTGCATGAGCTCAGTCAACAAACACCGAATTCGATCGCCGCGAAACCCCAAGAAACCTTTGAAGAAAGGCTCGAGAAAATGCAGTTCCAACTCCGAAAATCTCAGGATGAATTAAAAGCCGCCCAGCAAGAAATCCATGATCGAATCAAGTCCCTAGACAATCTCACCTTCAACAACAGCGACCTCAATCAAGAAATGAAACGGCTATCGGAGCTTCTTGAACAAGAGCGCATGAATAACTCAAAACTAAGTACGGACTTAGCCAAGTCTCTAGAGATGAACCTGCGACTGCAGTTCGAAATTGAAGAGGTTCGTTCAAAATCCACTCAGGTTTTAAACGAAGAAAAAAAGCACAATCTCTTTCTTCAAGACAAAGTCAAAAATATGTCCCATGAACTGGATCTGGCTCAGGCTCTGGCCAATGAGACCCGGATTGAACTCTCGAAAGCCAAAGACCGTTTTCAGCTAGAAAACAGCACTTGGCAACAAGAGCGAAAAAACTTTCAGACCCAGATTCAAAATCTTCAGCAAGAGCTGGAAGAGAAAAAATCTTTCCACCAGACTCTAGAGAAAGAGCTGCACACAAAACTCGAAGAAATGAAACAGCTGTCTGATTCTCTCACTGAATATGACACCCACACAGTGCACCAGCATGAAATGATGAAAAACCTCAGTGCGGTCGCCGAGAAAAAGATGATTGAATTAAAAATGGCCTTGGATAAAAAAGGCATCGAGTGTCAGGATTATTACAGCCACTTGCAACAAGCAATGACCCAAATTCATGTGCTTCGTCAGGAAAATTCAGCTCTAAAAGACTATATCTCAAAGCTGACCAACCTGCACCAGCAGCAAAGAACCGCGAACCCCTAGGCCGCTACTCCCGCTCTACCCTCCATTCTACCCCGTTCTACCCGATATCAGTTGATCTCGGGCCCGGCTTTCAATATACCCTTTCCTGACAAAAACGAAAAACCCCAACAAGGACCGATCATGAAAACAGTTCTGATTCTTTTCGCTTTGATTCCATCTCTGAGCTTCGCTCAAAACAGCATCCTCAAAGCGCCGAAAGCCAAACGTGCAGCCGCTACGACTTCCAGCACGGCAACAATCCCCACTGCGACGGCTCGTCCAACGGGTCAGCAATCATTGTCTGAAAATCTCTACTTCCCAAGATCTGGGGGGCTTTTGATCAGCATTAGACCTCAGACAATCTCGTCCAGACAGGAATACAAAACCTCAGGTTCTGATGTCGCAAGATCCCGTCAAATTGATGGCCAAATCTATGTTTTGTCTCTGGATCATGGCACAAGAAATTCGCCGATCGCTCTCCACGCTGAAATCTCAACAGGAGAAACCACAGTCACCGACAAAGACACCTCAACCGCCACCGGAAAAAATAAGGGTGTGGGCGATTTGGGTTTCGCGATGACTAAAATGACCACAAACAATAAATATAACTTATTCACTGGAGCTTCAGTGACCCTCAGTCACGACACAGGAAAATGGGCTTATGACAACAAAGAGGGAAATCTCAGCTCAGGTGGTAACTCCATCACTCCATTTATGGCCATGGAGACAAAAACTCGCCTCGGCGCCGCCGGTGGAAAAATAAGCTACCAAATTTGGGACAAACGAACAGTGACTGCGGCCGAAAATGTTGATGTCGGAATCACGGGCGGAAATACATTTCAAATCAAAGGATTTTCCGAAGCTCAATTGGATCGAAATATTTTTGGTGGCTCTCTGGCTTTAAATTTGATGGACGGCCTCAGCTACGACACCAAGTTCTGGGCCAAAAAATTTAATTCAGATTCCACTCAGAGTGTGACTGGGTCCATCTATAGCCGACTTCTTGCCGCTAACAACGTCACTATAAAACCAGAAGTCACTTATGAGCGCGTCCTGAACTCAAAAATCAACGACAACTCTTACAGCACCAACGACAATATGACTCTCGCAATTGGTGTTGGCGCCAGTTTCTAGATTTCCGTGTCAAAATAAAAAAGTAGGCAGTCGATCTGACGGCCTACTGATGCCACTCAGAGAGCATCTCTGGGGTTGGCAATATTCCATTACTGCACCTTTGAAAAGCTGAAAGCTGGCGGTTGCATATCGCAGGAGCCTCCCGTGCCATCGATCTTTCCTGTTCCGTTGACGACAAACTTCCCAGCTGCGGAACCCGACACCGTTAGCGCCGTGGACAGCAAAAAGCCCTTAGTTGCATCACCGACACTTGTAGGAGCTTGAAAGGCCGAGTGCCCGCCAGTTCCAGTCGTGGCTGTTGAGGCCGTGGACAAATACATCGCAACTCGGTCATCGCCGGCGGTGCAAGTTGTGGTACTTCCATCAATCAAAGTGCTGGTCTCGGAGTTTTGACAGACACTCATAGATACATTTGTACTGGCCGTGCAACTCCCCGTTGTCGTGTCAGACGCAAACTGCAGAGTGTCCGAAAATTCGATCACTACACAGGGATAAGTCCCGTCAGCAACGCTCCCAGAACCTAGAGTCGGGTTCACCAACACGTCGGTATAAGTGGGACTGGAGCCGTTATCAATAATAGTGACCAGGTTTGTGCAAAGGGGGCTTGTCGACACAGCCATCTTGTACACTTTTATCTTCAGGTATTGAGGGTCTGCTGCGAATACGTTGTTGGACATTAAAAAAATTGTAAAAAGACCTAAAACAATCTTCATCATGGCTTTTCCTTATCTAAGAGAATTTACTAAATGAGCGATCTAGGATCCAGAGCCTTGCAGAGTAAAGCTATTGCCAGACCCCGAGGATGATGAGGAACAACCCGTCGCAAATACAAGCAGTGTTGCAAGCAAAAGAAAAATAGTTCGAAATTTTTTCATCATTGATCTCCTATTCTTTTCAGTGCGGTTTGGTTACCTTTTAGCTATCGGCTCCCAACACTGCGCACTTAAGTCCTAAGATGAGAATCTAAAATGAAAAATTTCATTCTGAAACGGCGAGCAAATGAAAATCTGCTCAACTCACAGCACGTGATGAACAAACATCTTCAGATAAAAACCTTCACGAAATGCTAACAGAACCGGGTGGTCCGCCGAGTGGCCCCCGTGTTGAATACAGCGGGCTTCATTTTCTCCTCGTGAAATAGCCTTACGAATGACATCGATCATTTCTGCCTCTTCAAACAATCCCGAACAAGAGCAGGAAGCGACTAGCCCACCTTTACGGACCATTTTAAACGCCGAGGTGTTCAACTTCAAATAGGCATGTCTCCCCGTCGGCACATCTTTCTTGGCTTTGATAAAGGCCGGAGGATCTGCAATAACGACATCAAAATATCGATCCGGCAAGCTGCCGAGATCTTTTAAGACGTCCAAATTTCGAATGTTCACAACCGCACCCTGTCGCTCGATATTTTTGGCAGCGAAACTCAAAGCATGATCGGATACATCCACAGCCGTGACTTCGACCTTAAGTCCTCGTGCCTGCAAAACATGGGTGATTTGGGTCGACCACTGTCCAACGTAGCAACAAAGATCCAGAACACGCACGATGCCCTCTGGAAATTCCATGGTCTTCAGCTGATCACACAACAAAGAAATATTGTGCGCCTGATCTAAAAAAAATCCTGTCTTTTGACCCTCGATAAGATCCGTCGTCATCAAAACTTGATTTTTGATTTCAATATCGATCTCGGATAAATTCATGCCCTCAATGGTTTTCAGAACTCGGGGGGCCTCGATCTCCAGACCTTCCAGACGCCGAACTTGAACATCATTGCGCAAAACCACAGCTGTCTGTTCCCAAGAAAAATCAGACAGATTTTTTTCTTTGATTTCCTGAACAAGATTTTCAAAAAAAGACGTCGGCTCTTGTAAAATTGCTGACATTCCGGCCGTTAAAATCTGCACGGCGAACACCTGCCCCATTTGACCATTTTGATGAACCAGATAACGATCAATCACCAAACCCGGCAAGAAATCCCCTTCGCCGTAGCACCATCGAAAGCTGGATTTGAAACCCAAGCGATGTCGCTGCCACCAGGTTTTCACCAACTGCCGCTGCAAATATTCCGTTTCACAGACCTCTTGTTCCTGAGATTTGAAACTCAAGGCCCGAAAGGCAATCAGAGAGTGGGGATTGCCATAACCACTGGCGAGAAAGCCACCTTTGGCATCCAACAAAACAACAGGAGCTCCCGGAGTATGGCCCTTGGGGCTTTCAGCAAGTTCATTGGAAAATGTCCATGGATGCCCGCCCCGAATCCGCCGATCAGCGCCCGTGCGCAGTCTCCAGACTGTTGGTTTGATTGACTTGTTCATGGCCGGACTCCTTCACCTCAAATAACAGAAATTGAGTGCGAAGGTTTCTCATAAAATTATTGTCGCTGACAAGGATCAAGGTCTTTCGACCATCAGAAAGAGGGGGACCCAATGTCATTCCTTCAAAGTTCTCGATATGTCCCAATTTTTTTTCGAGAGAAGACAGACTCAAGACCAACTTTTTGCTGAGTTTTTCCAGAGGCTCAGAGTCCAGCCCCTCCGAGGTGGTCTTTTTCTTTGTCAAAAGATCTCCCAGGTCCACCTCATAGATATTGACCTCAAATTGAATTCCGCCCGAATTCACGACGACGGCTCTCTCCATCACCAAAAGTCGCTTTTCATCCAAAAAATGAACCTCAGAGATACCCCGTTGAAAATCCATCAAGGACTTTTTTTCAGATCCCTGATTGTCCAAGGGATAAAGCCATTGTTGAACGGGTTTAATCATCCAAGCTTCCGACATCTCATAAACCAAAAACCGAACCCCCGAGATGCCCTTGCCACCGTCTTGAACTAGCGGAGCCTCTGTCGCTACCACCCAATGCTTTCCATCTAGAGAAGCCGCCAGTCCCTCAAAAGCCATGTTGTTCTGAGCTCCCTTGGTCTGCCGACCGCTGGGCTCGGGTAAAAAATCTGCGGGGACGTCAAAAGATCTAAAAATAGTCCCATCTTTTTTAACATCTAAAACTTGGGGTGAAACGCGAGGTCGTTTGTTCGCATCGCCCTCATTGACCAATAAAAAATCTCCCCACGGAGTCAGACTGATTCCTTCTAAATCCAAAACTTTGGAAAAAATGGAGCTCTTTGACTTGGAGCTTTTATGGGCAAAGGCCGTTTCATTGGCTGACAATGAGATCACTTTTTCTGGCTTCACAGTGATGCCGTGATCACTCAGATCCAGTTTCATCTCATAGATTCTCGGCTCGTTCACCATTCCTCGGTCGTCTGAAATCGCATAGAGAGCGCCGGTACTGGCTTCATAATACAAACCAGAAAGACCACCCACTTTGGTTTTTTTAAATTTTAACGAGGATGACAATGTCTGTTCGGCCAAAAACTTAAGCTCTAGAGCATCGGCTGAGAATGGCAATAAAAGAGATAAGAAAAATAAAATTGTGCGTGTCAAACTTTGAGTCTCTTCTCGGCCAATTCAAGGGTGTTGATCAACAAAGTGGTGATTGTCATTGGCCCCACTCCGCCAGGAACAGGTGTCGCAGCTTTGACCCAGCCATCGAGCTCGTCAAATCGGACATCCCCAGTGACTCCGCCGCCCTCTCCAGAGCCATGCATTCCAACATCAATCACAATAGCGTCTTTTTTAAAATCATCCCGACCTAACAGATGTTTTTTCCCCGCCGCGACCACCACAAGATCTGCATTTCGAGTATAGCTGGACAAG
>PEZR01000164.1:0-606 GCA_002773975.1 Bdellovibrio sp. CG10_big_fil_rev_8_21_14_0_10_47_8 | reverse complement strand
AACAATCTCATTACTCCTTTTGGAGTACATGAAATAAATCCTTCTCTTCCTATGGAAACTTTTCCTACATTAATAGGATGAAATCCATCAACATCTTTTTTAAAATCTATCATTTCAATGATTTTTTGTTCATTGATATGTTTTGGCAACGGAAGTTGTACTAATATTCCGTTTACCTCTGTATCTTCATTCAATTCTTTAATTAATTTGACCAGTTCTTCTTCCTCAACATTTTCACTAAGCAAATATTTTTTAGAAACAATTCCTACTTCTTGACAAGCTTTCTCTTTCATCTTTACATAAATTTTTGATGCCGGTTTTTCTCCTACTAGAACTACTGCTAAACAAGGTTTTTTTTCTAAACCCTTTATCTTTTCACTTAATTCTTGCTTGATTTTTGTTGCAACTTCTTGACCATTTAATATTTTAGGATCAATTATTCTTTTATCTGTAATTATTAGGTCCATTTTAATATCATGTTCTTCAACTGGAACATTATCAACAATTTGTTCTTCAAATGCCAATCCTATTTTTAAAACATTTTTGTATTGCAAAAATTTATCATAATATCCTCCTCCTTTTCCTAATCTGTTTCCTTTTTTATCA
>PEZR01000077.1:8068-8706 GCA_002773975.1 Bdellovibrio sp. CG10_big_fil_rev_8_21_14_0_10_47_8 | reverse complement strand
TTACAGGAGTTAGGACCAGAAATAGTTGTAATTACTAATGGGGCTAAAGAATTGTATGCTTATCATCAAGGGGAAATTTATTCTGCGTTACCTCCAAATGTTAAGGTAGTACATTCCGCTGGGTCGGGAGATTCTTTTACATCTGGATTGTTGGCAGGGATGATTAAAAAATATTCTTTTGAAGATTCTTTAAGATTAGGATTAGTAAATTCAATTTCAGTTATACAACACATTGGGACCAAGAATAAGCTCTTAACTGAAAAGGAGGCCAAGGAACTAATGAATAAATATAAAATTAAAGTTAAAAAAATACAGGTGAAATGATGTTAGCTAATACAAAAACGATTTTAGAAAAAGCACGAAAAGGAAATTATGCTGTTGGACATTTTAATATTAACAATATGGAAATCTTGCAGGGGGTTGTTCAAGCAGCCAATAATCTTAAGGCTCCAGTGATTGTAGCAACTTCGGAAGGTGCGATTGAATATGCAGGAATTAATTTTCTGCATGATTTAGTTAAGACTGCTTCTGAGTTAAGTAAAGTTCCGGTTGCCTTACATTTAGATCACGGCAAGAACTTTAAAATAATCAAACAATGTATTGATTTAGGATATTCTTCTGTAATGATTGATGCTTCA
>PEZR01000077.1:0-7989 GCA_002773975.1 Bdellovibrio sp. CG10_big_fil_rev_8_21_14_0_10_47_8 | reverse complement strand
CAGAACTTCAGCTTCGATTCCATCGATGCCCATTTCCCGAGCGACGACCTCGGCCGTGTGGCGATTGTCGCCGGTCACCATGACGACTTGGATTCCCTTCGAGTGAAAATACTCAATCGCTGGTTTTGCTGATGTCTTGATAGGATCATTGACAGCAATGACCGCAGCAGGACGTCCGTCGATCGCTGCGAGCACAACGCCATGGCCAGAGCTTTGGAGTTCTTTGGCCAATTTTGATAGCTCAGAAGCATCTACTCCAAATTTTTCGAGAAGCGTTTTGTTACCGACCAGAACCGTTCGGCCGAGAACTTTCCCTTGGACACCCATCCCGGTGAAGGATTCAAAGTCCAACACCGACTCCGTCTGAATCTTGCGATCAAGTGCACCTTGAATAATTGCGGCGGCCAGAGGATGTTCGCTAGATTTTTCTAGAGAAGCCACGGCCTTTAAGGTTTCATTTTCTTCAAATCCCGCCAGAGCTTTGACCAGAGCGAGTTTTGGTTTTCCAAGGGTCAACGTTCCGGTTTTATCCACGACGAGGGTTGTGATTTTTTCGAGACCTTCCAGAGCTTCGGCATTTTTAATTAATACTCCAAGGCTTGCACCCTTTCCCGTTCCCACCATGATCGACATCGGAGTGGCAAGGCCAAGGGCGCAGGGACAGGCGATGATCAAGACGGCCACAGCATTGATCAACGCATGAGTGAGATAGGGCTCGGGTCCGAGAAAATACCAAACAACCGCAGTGATCATTGCAGTCAGGACAACGGCTGGAACAAAGTAGCCTGAAACTTGATCCGCCAATTTTTGAATCGGTGCTCGACTTCGTTGCGCCTGAGAAACCATTTTTACAATCTGCGAAAGCAGAGTATCAGAGCCAATCTTGGTCGCTCGCATAACAAAGCTGCCGGTCCCATTGATCGTTGCGCCCGTGACCAAATCTTTTGGATTTTTTTGGACTGGTATGGGCTCGCCGGTAATCATGGATTCATCAAGGGTGCTTCGACCTTCGGTGATTTGGCCATCAACGGGAACCTTTTCGCCAGGGCGGACTTTTAAAAGGTCACCAACATGAAGGTGTTCAACAGGAACTTCCTCTTCGGCGCCATCTTGGGTCAGCCGTCGTGCGGTCTTTGGCGCCAGGCCCAAAAGGGCGCGAATTGCGTTTCCGGTCTGACTCCGTGCGCGCAGCTCAAGAACCTGGCCCAAAAGAACAAGTACTGTAATTGTGGCCGCCGCTTCATAGTAAAGCGGAGCCATGCCTCCATGTGTTTTGAAACTTTCGGGGAATAGCGATGGAAAAAAAGTTCCCACGAGACTGAACAGATAAGCAACGCCGGTGCCCAACGCAATCAGTGTGAACATATTAAAGTTTCTGGATTTCAGAGAGGCCCAGCCCCGCTCAAAGAAGGGGAGTCCACCCCAAACTACAACGGGAGTGGCCAGCAAGAACTGAATTCCGGCATTGACCCAAGCGGGGAGGGCATGTTGCACGGGCTGCCCCGGAATCAAATCAGACATCGCCAGGAGCAGAAGAGGAATCGTCAGCGGCACAGTGATCTTAAGTCTTCGGGTAAAGTCTCTCAGCTCAGGATTTTCAATTTCCTCCAAAGAAACTTTTTCTGGCTCCAATGCCATTCCACAAATGGGGCAATTGCCAGGACCCTTCTGACGAACCTCTGGGTGCATCGGACAGGTATAAATAGCATCCGCACTATGTTCCACCAAGGGCTGATGTTTTTTCGTTTCTGTGTGGCAGCAGGAGTGTTTGTGTGAATGATCCATTTGCTCTCCGATCTTTTTCGATTCCATAGACCCCATCATGCACCTTCCCATTGTTGGAAGGTCAATCGCAAAATCTGGGCTTTAATGCAAATGGGCAGATTGCGGCTACTTAATTTGCCATTTCTTGACCTTCCATTGACTAGAAGGTTTAAGATTGTCTTCTATTGAGACGGCGAAGACAGAAAAGGAAAGTCTATGAATATCGGACAGGCTGCTAAAATATCCGGGGTTAACGCGAAGCTCATTCGTCACTATGAGTCTATCGGGATCATTCCAAAGGCAAGCCGCAGCGATTCCGGGTACAGAATTTACTCTGAGGTCGACGTGCATATTCTTTCCTTTGTGAAACGATCACGAAATCTTGGATTCTCGATGAAGGAAATCAAAAAGCTGGTCAGCTTATGGCGCAACAAAAGTCGAGCGAGTGCTGAGGTTAAAAGCATGGCTTTAAAGCACGTCGACGAGATGGAGCGAAAGATTCTCGAGCTCCAAAGTATGGTCAAAAATCTGAAGCACCTGGCAAAAACTTGCCAAGGTGATCATCGTCCAGATTGCCCCATTTTGAATGGTCTCGCCGACCAATAGGTTTCTTGCCCTCCCCTGCCAAAAGCTGATACTTTCCGGGTGCAAAGGGGGCTTAATTGTTAAAAAAATGGCACCAGCTTTTAATTCTTGTCCTTGTATTGGGGAGTGTCGGCATTGGTTATTATCTGATTGGATCCAGACATCAGGATCTTCATCAGCAAGATATTGTTCAACTGAAAGATTTTTATTCATTGAATGTGCAGCCGATATTTAACAATAAATGTGTGGCCTGCCATTCCTGTTTCAACTCTCCCTGTCAGCTCGATTTGACCAGCTATGATGGTCTCGAGAGGGGAGGCAACACCATTAACGTCTATGATTTTCCAAAAGTCGAAGCCCGAGATCCCACGCGACTCTATATTGACGCTCACTCGGTCGAAGCTTGGAGAAAAAAGGGTTTTTATTCGGTCATTGGGCGGTCACTGCAGAATCTCCTTTCCTATATGGTGTCCGTTCCGGATGGGATCGAATCAGGAAAGCAAAATAAATATGACGCCGAATACAGTCGGACCTGCATTCAATCCACTGAAGAGTCGAATTTGAAAAAATATGCCAAGGCCAATCCTGCTGGGCGGATGCCTTTGGGGTTTCCCGCTCTTGAAAAAAAAGAGATCGATCAGATTCAAACTTGGCTGTCTCGGGGTGAAAAAGGTCCTGATACTTTAACTTTGGAGCGAGCGGTCCGAGAAGAAGGCGGGCTAAAAGGCAATATCCAAAAATGGGAAGAATTTTTTAATCGGCCCAGTCTTAAAGAAAAAATTGCCGCTCGGTATTTGTATGAACATCTATTTTTGGCCAGTATTTATTTTGACGCCAGCCCAAATATATTTTTTCGACTGGTTCGTTCCAAAACAAAAACAGGGGATATCGACGAGATTGGAACAAGCTATCCCTTTGATGATCCTGGCAAAGAATTCAGCTATCGCCTGCGACCTGTGACCAACGTCATTGGACACAAAAGTCATATCCCCTTTGAATTTTCCCAAAGTCGTCGGGAAAAGTGGGAGAAAGATTTTTTTCAATCTGAATGGAAAGACATTCCCACCAAGATGCCTCCCTATGGAAGAGAGGGCTCTAATCCTTTTGTCATCTTTAAGTCCATGCCGGTTGAAGCCAGATATCAATTCTTTCTCGACAATGCTGGATATCATATCATGACCTTTATCAAGGGACCGGTCTGCCGGGGGCAAACCGCGTTGAATGTGATCAATGACCATTTTTGGGTTCTGTTTATGGATCCCAAGCAAGACGTAATGGTGAATTCACCCGAGGCCTACGCTAAAATTGCCGATGAGATCGAATTCCCATCCCTGCTTGGGGATAAGCTCTTCCCGCTGGTGAACTTTCGTGAGCGATATTGGAAATCTATCGGGACCAAGTTTAAATATCTAGAAAAACAAAAGCCCCTTGATGCCCATTCGCTCTGGATTGGGGACAAGGAAGACTCGAATGCGACCATCACCGTGTATCGGCACTTTGACAGTGCCACGGTTTTGCGTGGGCTTCGGGGCCAAATGCCAAAAACTGTTTGGGTTTTGGATTATCAGGTTTTCGAATCCATTTATTACAATCTGACTGCGGGCTACAATGTTTTTGGCCCGGTTTTGCATCAGCTGAACTCAAGGCTTTATATGGAGGTCTCGCGAGTGGCTTCGGAGGATCTATTCTTGTCATTCCTGCCCAAGGAGTCGCGTCGTCCCTTGCGCAAGAACTGGAATCTTCCAGTGCCCCATCAAAAGGAGTCGATTCTTAAATTTATTGCCGATACGGTGACGTCGGATATCAAAGACAAACTCACCAAGGACTATGTCTATGCCGGGGGGAACATCGAATCTCGTCTTGAGTTAAAGGCAAAAGATCCCGCCAACGAATTTTTAAAAGTTCTCAAGACTGAGCATTATAATAAATCGCAATATGAGCCGATCTCGGATCAGATCAAGGTGCTGTCTGGACTTGGCGATCTTCCGGCGTCCATCGTGCGGTATCTGCCAGACACAATTTTATTAGAGGTCAAAGACGACGATGAGAGCGAACTTTGGACGTTGATCCACAACAGAGATCACTACAATGTCGGAATGCTCCTGTTTGAAAATGATCGGCTTCGCCCGGAAAAAGACACCTTGGATGTCATTCGTAATGCGGCCACGAGTTACGCCAATCTCATCGTAATTTTAAAACGGGATCAACTGCAGGCTTTTGCGCAAGATCTTTCTGTTTGCAAGTCCCAAGCAATGGTGTGGTCCGTGATGAAAAAATATGGATTGTCCCGATCCAATCCCGAATTTTGGATGCACTTTGATCGAATTTCAAAACTCAGTTCTGAAAAACTAACCAACGAACGTGGTTTCTTTGATCTCAATCGATATCTGAATTTGTAGGGGTGACAGCACGCCTAGATGCTCGTCGATGTCGCGGGCTCATGTTCTTTGCATATCTTCTTAACGTCGTTTGTGCTCAGTTTTTCTTTCGTTAGTCCGCAGACGAACAAATTTTTCCCTGGATTTTGATTGTATTTGCATGACAAGCAAGTGCCAAAGCTTCGCAGTCCATTTTTTCTTTGGATTGTTGCGAGCATCACTTTCAACGCAGGTTCCAGGTCCTCAGGTCCGTCGAGATTGATGCTGTCGAGCAGGCGCTCAGCGACCGAGAGCCCTTTCGTCGTGATAGAAAGATGAAAGACTCTTTTGTCATTGTTATCCTGTGTCCTTTTAATAAAGCCATATTCCTGTAGGTGGCTGAGGCTTTGCGAGATACTCCCTTTTGTCTGGCCTAAGTATTCAGAAATGACTTGGGTCGTATTGGAGTATCGGTTGCTGACGGACAGGTACTGCAAAATTTCGATGTGCACAAGCTGAAGGCCTTCCTCCGCTGCGAACTTCCTCATTAAACTTCTGTGGAGTGCCGATAACCTTTCGATCCATTGACTCACAGCGATCACCGAATTGGCCATGACCAATAGTATCGAATCGAAACATCTTTGACAAGAGGGAAAATTGGACTTAACTTGCAAATAGTTTAGAAACGAAACTATTAACGGTGATCTTGTATAGATCCCAAAAAAGGAGACTTGTTATGCCAAGAATTGAACTGCAAAACCCCGAGACCGCTACTGGAGAACGAAAAGAAATCCTATCCCAAATTCATGCAGCCTTTGGCACTACACCAAATATGTTCAAGGCCATCGCGAACTCAACACCGGCCCTTAAGATGATGTGGTCTGCTTTTGGGGCGTTGGGCGGCGGCAAACTCGGACCTAAGCTTGGTGAACAAATTGCCATTGCTGTGGCTGACGTCAATCGCTGCGAGTATTGCCTTGCCGCTCATACCGCCCTTGGAAATGGCGCCGGACTCTCTGCGGAGACGATGAGTCAAGCTCAGCGTGCGAAATCAAACGACCCTAAAACTCAGGCAGCGCTGACATTTGCAGTGAAGGTCGTAAAAGAAAGAGCGAACATATCGCCAGACGACATATCGGCATTGAGAAAAGCCGGTTACTCGGAAGAAGACGTGGCTGAAATCTTGGCGCACGTCGCTCTGAATATATTCACCAATTACACAAATGTTGCCTTTGATGTGCCAATTGATTTTCCAAAAGTAGCACTTAGTTGATGAAAGCTTCTGATCTCGTCACTTCAAAGTGGCCGCCAGCTATTGGTTAGCTGGCCCGTCCATGCGGCTAAGTCTTTGAAATTGGAAGCATATTCTCGCTACACCGCGGACAACTAAGATATTAGTTGCTATCTACTAAGCTCTTAGTTAGTCTTTTGGGTGTGGGGGACTTATGAAAAAATCAAAGACCAAGGTAGCCGACGGCAAACTCTTGACCGAAACCGAATTGGAGCTGATGACCATCCTATGGAAACTGGGAGAGGGGTCAGTTGCAGACGTGATTGAGCAACTGCCCAAAGAGCGAGACCTCGCTTATACCTCAGTTTCAACGATCATGCGCATCTTGGAGCAAAAAGAGATTTTGAAAACTCGCAAAGAAGGGCGAGGTCATATCTATACGCCCCAGCTCAAAAAAAATGATTTTGAAGCCACAACCGTGAAACATGTTGTTGAGCGTGTTTTTGATGGAACTCCAGTGGCGTTGGTGCGCCAACTTCTCGACTCCGTCAAATTGGATGAAAAAGACTTGAAGGAGTTGAAGAACTTGATCGATCAAGCTGGCGGTCGCAAGTGAGTTTGGCACAGGTTCTTTCTGCCTATCTGAACATGAATCTTTTGATTCTGATTGGACTTTTCGGTCTGGGTCTTTTTTCATTTATTATAAGAAGAACAAAGTTAAATTTGGGTGCAGGAGCAGAACTCAGACTTCACTATGCTGTGATGACAATCATTTTGATTCTGACTGTGATTCATCCTCTGCTCCCGAAGAACGAAGTTTTTTCTCCTGCCGCCAAAGTATGGTCGGCTCAGTCGATCAGAAGTTTTGGTCAAGATTACGCAGCACCTGAGAGGGGCGGGTACCTAAGTCTGCCAACCCCAATGGGGATATCCACCCTACAAGCCGATCAGGTGGCAATCACATGGGGTGTCCTGGGCGCAATGCTATTGATCTTGGGAGGTCTTTTCATTGGCCGTGATCTCAGAGTTTTATTTAAGATCAAGAAGAACTCATTTTTAGTTAGAAGGCTGGGGAGAGTTCGTATTTTAGTCAGTGATGCCATTCAAGTGCCGTTTTCGTACTGGTTGCCGGGCCAGGCCAACATCGTTGTGCCGTCGTCATTGGTCGATCGTCACGAAGACTACAAAATGGCGATCGCACACGAGATACAACATCACCGTCACGGTGATACCCGTTGGGTATACGCCATGTGGGGGTTGAAGTTAGTGTGCATTATCAATCCCGCCGTTTATTTATGGAATCGATGGATTTCCGAGATTCAAGAGTTCGCCTGTGATGAGGCTCTGGTCGACCAAAATAAAGTCGAGTCTCAGGCATATGCACGCTGCCTCGTCGAGGTGGCAAAAACCGCAATCGATCAAAAGTATGTGCCTGTTTGCGCGACAGGTCTCACATTTTTGGTTGAGCGCAACTTACTCAAAAGGAGAATAGAGAAAATGTTAACAAAATCATCAACCAAATTAGGACGGTCGATCAGCGTTTCGGTCGGACTTTTGCTGGCATCGATCATGGGAGCCACCGCCTTTGCATCAAAAGGACTGGTTCAAGATCGCCGAGTGAACATGTCACAAGCCAAGGCAATGGCCGTTCGAGCCCAGAGTGAAACGGGGTTCCCCGTTGTCGTCAATGATCTTGTACTCAGGCAACTCAATCGCTACATCGGTACGCCCGAGGGCCGCGAGTTCATGAGAGATTCATTGGCTCGCATGGAGAATTACAAAACGACCGTCAGCGAACACCTGCAAAAGTATGGTGTTCCTGTCGAGATCATGGCCGTACCAATCATTGAATCTGGTTATCAGAATTTGACTGAGCAAAACAACACGTCAATGAAGGCCGCTGGTCTCTGGCAGTTTATTCCACAAACAGCAAGGAATTACGGTCTGCGTGTTGACGCTCAGAAGGACGAGCGCCTTGATGTGAACTTACTGACAGACGCGGCCATGCGCTATCTTCAATCGAACAACCTTCGATTCAAAGACTGGCAGCTT
>PEZR01000188.1 GCA_002773975.1 Bdellovibrio sp. CG10_big_fil_rev_8_21_14_0_10_47_8 | reverse complement strand
GAATCAAAGATATATCCTGTTTTTCACCGGTGAAAAACAGATGAATCGCATGTGCCACTTTGTCAGACGCAAAATCAGACTCATCGGCTCCCCTCAGGACATAAGAGCCCGGCGCTCTCGGGCCCGTCTCCCAAAAGTTTACGGAATGAAAACTCAGATTCAAACAAGGTGTCCTCACAAGACTGGCCATGTGCATCGGAGCACTGTCGGGTCCTACCACCAACTTTGCACCAGCAATCAAAGAGAACAGTTCGGTCAAATTGGTCTTTCCAACATAGTTCTGAACCCGATCCGCTGGCACACTGTTAAGAATCGAATCCGCATTCTCCGTTTCTGCAGCGGAGCCAATCAGACCGATTCTAACATCAGAGATCTTAGTGAGCTGATTGATGATCGTCGCCCACTTCGAGGCTCCAATCTGTTTTTTTGCCTCACTGGCTCCGATGTGAATCAATACCGGGGGCGCCGCCGAATGCGTAATCAAGCCTTGGGGGGCCGTCCAGTCCGTCTCGATCAGATCCATCTCCATCATCGTGGCAAATATTTCAGCCAGATGAAAACGATTGGGTCGATCAAAACCAACCTGGGCATAAAAATAGGCGCTTAAGTCATCAGGGATTGCCAGAAATCCATCGCTGGTGCGCGTGTAACCAGAAACGCGAGTACTTTCTGCGGCCACCGCGTGAGTGATATAACTCGACAAGGGCGAAAATGACAGATTGATAATCCAATCATATTTTTCAAATTTGATCTCACCAAGAACCCGGCTCACCAAATCAAAGGATGCCTTCACGTCCATATTTGCCGCAAACAAGGGGCCCATCAGCTCTTGAGTGTTAAAAATTCGCCGGCGATCGACCACCTCCAGCCCGTCAAAGGCCGCCTGAAAGCGAGGACGCGTAATCACGTCAATTTGCGCGTCGGGATGCCGGCGCCGCAGAGCTCGAAGAGCCGGCCATGACTGATAGATGTCTCCTAAACGAGCGAGCTCAACGACCAGAATTTTCATTTTGCACCTGCTCTCGGGTTAACTCCACCAGAACTTTTAGTTTTTCCGTGTCCTCGGTGTATCCTTGCTCTTTCACCACCTGCTCGGTGATTGCTTCAAGTCTCGATAGAATGTTCTTGATTGAGTTCGTAAACTCGTCGGCCATCCTGACCTCCCTTCATCAAGGACTGCAAATGAGCGAAAATCTGCAATCGAATATGTGCCAGCTCCAACGCTTGCTCTAGACCAGCGCGAAGTTCTTTTAATAAAATAAAATGATCCTGTGGAGAACGTGTCATCGCAAAATTCAAACGGGCCAATGAGTCGCTGAGCGGTCCAACCTGCAAAGTTAACTTCTGCAACCCCGCTCTAACGAGCAAGCGCTGAGCCTGAAAGGCCTTCTTCGGATCCTTTTGCAAAACACACTGTTGCAACAAACGAATTCGCCTCTGCATCTCCTCGAGACCCATCTGGAACTCTTGGGCTCGATGATAACTCTGCTCAAAATCCGACAACACAAAATGGGGCCCAAGATCCCGCATCAGATCCTGTGCACTCGAAGCCAACGGCAAAAAACTGACCCCCGGCTCCCGGCTCAAATAGAAGCTCCATGCTAGCTGCTCAACCCGAGCATCAAGCTCTGGATTCTCCAGGTTCTCGATGAAAAAATGCCTTTGCTGAACCTTGACCTCCTGCTCCTGATGCCGCTCCTCTTTTAAATTCAGTAGAATCCGTGACGCCGATCGAAGCACCTCCCCGACGGGGATCGATTCAGCACACAGGTGAGATCTTTGAGAGCAAGGGTCCGAGTGACGGCATGGAAAACAGGGGGACTGCGCGGACAAAATTCTAGCACCTTGATTCCATGGAGCTGTTTTTACCGGATCTGCACTGCCCAAAAATAAGGAAAGAGTCCGGCACCCCACTTGGGCTGCCAGATGTTGGACGCTTGTGTCCCCCGTAATTAGCAGCTCCGCCTTTACTAGAGACTTCTGCAATGACAGCAAGTCCACGCAAAAAATGTCTTCTTCAGAAAAGAAATTTTGAACCTGTTTTTTCTCTGCCGGACTGCAAAGAACACGAATGCGTTTTTCCGGAAACTGCGCCCTGAGACGACCAAATAGCTCAAAATATCTATTGAGCCCCCAGTTCTTTTTCTCGTCAGATGTTAGCACTTGTAAATAGATCGAATCTTTCTTTTGATTTCTTCGACGGGGAACAGTGAAGCTAATTTCCAATGATCTGTGCAAAAGCTCCAGATAGTGAAAGCGAGACCGTCCATCTCCAGAGAAGTTCTCATTGAGGTACTGTTGCCACCGGTTCGAGGCAGTACCCACTTTGCCATTGATCATCTGGGCACCGATCTTCTTTTTTGCGGAAATTAAATCCATCAGTCGAGCGCTGAATCGACTATGGGTCGCATTCAGCACCAGGTCATAAGACTCTGCTCCGATATCCGCCACCATCTTCTGCAATTCAAATTTCGCCCGCGCGGGACTTTGTTTTCTTTCAACCAAAATTTTTTGCCAGCGGAGCCGAGGGATTTGATGCCATTTAGACACTTCGGGAATCAACTCTTTTACCGCCCGGAACTGGTCATCAATGACAAAGTCAATTTGCGCACCAGGATACTCATTTTTCAAAGACTGAGCCAACTCTCGGTGAAGAATAACATCGCCCAATCTCAACAAGGACAGAACGAGAATCTTCATTGCACAAGCTCCTCGAGCGCCCGCCATGTTTTCGCATCCAAAGATTGATCATTCACCGAGAGATCTTGGGCAATATTCTTAATGGACACGTCTCCACCCAGTAAAAATTCAAATATCCGTTGGTACTGACCTTCCAAACCCCACTGTGCGGGGCGATAGTCCAAAATCACCGGCATTTTTTGCTTCACCAACTCAAATTCGCTTAAATCCGAAGACGACAAAAAATTCACCCGATCTTTCGCATCGGGATTTTTCTCTGTCCAAGACTCAATCAACACTGGGCACAACTCGATCACATCGACCCGAAGGGTTGAAAACTCTTTTAGGAGCAAATCAAGATGGAAACCCGCCCCCAATCCCATCACCACAATCACGTCGCCAAAGGTGCAAAACTGACGATGCATATCCATCCAGTTTTGGGCCTCTCGCTGTGGGTCACGCTGAGAACACAGAAACCTTCCATCTCTGGAAGGCACCTGCAAACCGGAACTCAGTGTTGTCCAAGAAATTCTATTTTGCTCCGCCACCACGTAATTCCTTTTCTATCTGTTGAAATTTTTCATTCTTCGGGTCCCACAATAACAGACGTTCAACCTCAAGCTGAGCCTCTGGCCATTGCAGACGCAGGCAAAATACATGAACCAACAATAAAGACATTTCTTCATCGAGCTCTTGATAACTCAGATAGTTGCTCAAACAATCCACTGCTGATTCCGTGTTGTGATCTCGGATTGCCCACGTCGCCGCGAGCTGCACCGCCGTGCGATTTTGGGGATTGAGATCAATGGCATTTTCAACATTGGCCTTGGCCAATACAAAATCTCCCATCAAATTGTGAACCATTGCCAAACCGACCCACGCTTTATCATTTCTAGCGTTCAGCTCAAGGGCCAACCGAAATCGATTGAGGGCCTCTTCAGTGTCTTGTCTCTGCAAGGCCAGCGTGCCAAAATTGACCATCAATACGTCCGAACGTGGATCCAAGGTGAATGCTTTGTGATAGAGCTCCTCAGCCCCATCAAAGTCTCCATCCTTGATCAATAAATTCCCCAGATTTTTATAAACCTCAAAAGTTTCCGGTGAGTCTTCGGTCTGAATTGTCAGAGCTTCCCGATAGGTCTGCAGAGCTTCTTGATCTCGGGATTGAAGATAATAACAATGGGCCAACTGAGCCATATGATCAAAGTGCAAGTCTGAACGAACAAGTGTCTCGAGAACCTTGGTCTTAATTTCCAAGTCAGTTTCTTTATTGAGACAAGACGCCAAACGTTTCAAAGTTTCCGGGTGGTGAGAATTCAGGTAAAGACTTTGTCTCAAGAGATGCTGAGCCAAACTTCTTTCGCTGTGTTTAAGCAGCAAATCCACATTGGCAAGAAGTGTCGCAATCTCACTCCCATGACGAGGAATTCGATCGACATTTTCCAAAGGTTCTTCCACTGGACCGTGGGTCGGCTTTAAAGCTGGTGTCTTTTCGCCAGTGAGGTCAGTTTTAATTTCAAAGAAGCCGCCCCCCTCTTCTTCTTTTTTGAGGGGAAATCTCGCTGGGGGAGTCTCTGATGTAGCGGGTTCAATTTCAAAACGACCACTCGACTTTGGTTGAGAAAATAACTCTTGCATGAGACAAGGTGCTCCTTTTCTAGCTGTTCTTCCAAAACGTTCTTCACGAACTTCTCTTCAGAAAAGGAGAAAGCAACGGAGGTGCCAGGGCCGAGCTGAAAGGAGGCTCACTCTCGCAAGGGTTGGCACCAAGTCTTTGACTCTCCTTAAAAAGAAGCGTCAAAAACCTGTCTAGAGCAATGATGATCGGGAAATTATAAACGCGGCGAATTAGGGGCTAAAGGCCAGAGACTTGAGCTCTTTGAGTCGGGCCGCAGTTTCGTCAGGCACTCGAGTCCCGCTGCTGCCAGTAAATCCAAAGTAAATAGACTCTTCATAGTTCTTGAAACACTTCTTTGACCAATTCGAATGAGGCACCTTACGGATACAGCTCTCGTAATAATTCTCGTGAAGCGTCCAGATCGAAAGATCTCGAATGGCTTCATAACTAAGGCCCGTCATGTACAGGGCTTCACCCAGCTGATCTGGCGTCAACTTGGCCGACAAAATCAAATGAAGATCCGAAAGAGCTCGAAGGAAATAGATATCTCCCCCACGATCAACAAAACCCACCTGCATGCGTTGTCCTTTACGAACCCACTCATCACATCGTTTTAGTATTGAACTGACAGAGCTATCCGCATTCTTTTTTTCCTTCTTCCATTCCCGTATAGCTAGCTCCCAACCCTTGGCATTTTGTTTCAGGTAATAAGGGGTGCTCTGAGAATCTCGAACTTTATGAACGATTTCCAAACTCTTCTTGGGATCTTTTTGGTATTTCACTGTGATTGCCAGCGCATACCGGACGGCTTTGTCCAAGGTAAAAAAGTCATACTTTCCAGCAAGGCCCTTTTGAATGATCTGTGAGAACTCAGCGAAGGCCGCATCGTATTGGCGTGTGGCCAGCAAGTATTCTCCTCTTTCCATTCCTGTCAGCTTTTGCAAAGTGCTATCAATCTTAGCGGATTGAAAAGAAGGCCCCATCGATGTCCGTGTGTGACACTCGATACAGTACGCGGTCACATTCATCAAATTGTACCGCGCGAATTCTTTCTTTCCCAAACGAAAGCTTTCATCCACACGCTCTAGGTCTTCAACAAAAGCCTGGGAAATAAACTTCACGCTCGGATCTTTTTGCATGGCGACTGAGTTGTGGCTGACCGTCTTTGACAGTTTCACCAAGTGAGATATTTCCTTGGCCAGCTCTTGTTGATTGGCTGGATTTTCATACTCACTTTTATCCATCACCATCGGCAGCACTCTCGTGAGCTCTTGCTGCATGTCTCTCATATTTCCGGTCCAAGTGGCTGAGTTAGAAACCTCTGCCGTTGGGTTCGACGGGGTTTGTTGACTTTGGCAACTGATTGTTGCCAAAGCGAGAATCAAGACCAATAGATGATTTTCAACGCGATTCAGTCGTTTATTTTTGGGGGTCATTCTTTTCATTTATCCTTGAGCTTGTTTAAGCTTCCTCATCCAGTCGATTCGTAAAGTTTGGTGATTTGTAAGAGCCCACGACTTTCCGGGTCTTACGAATCTCTTGCAACTCTCGAATGATACTGGACTTGGCCAACTCGATACAAGACAAAATCTCAAGGTCCTGAGATAAAATGCGACTGACATATTCTTCTTTGATCGCCAGCGTGGTCGCCATCTCGCGACGCTCAAGACCGGAGATCTGAAGATCTTCTTTCTGAGCTTCGTCGATTTCAGCATCAATGTAGCGGATCGTCTCGAGAATTTTTTCTCGCTCCTGATAGAAATTCTCGAGATTCGAGAAATCCTTCTTCGCAAAGTTGAGAATTTCTGTCTCATTGATTGAGTAGAATTTCTCGAGATAGTGATTCTTATGATTCAGTAGGTCGATGATTCGAACCATAGCCCCTCCTAGGCAAAAAGCTCATTACTTACAACTTGAGTTCAGTACTAGCCGGACTTGTCTTGTCCGTTTTTTTCTTCTTCTTTTTTGACCTTCTCTACTGCCAGCTTCCAGCCTTCATAGAGATTTTCTAAAATTTTTAAAGTGGCCCTCAACGGCTCAGGGTCCCCGGTCATATTTGACTTGGTATATTGCTCGGTGATGAACATATACAGCTGCTCTAGTTTAGCTGAAATTTCGCCACCGACCTTGTGATCCAAGGTATTGTTGAGCTCAAGCACAATATCGAAAGCTCGACCAATGTTCACACATCGCTCGGCAACCTTTTTTTCCTCGGCAGCTTTGACCGCCAATCTGTTGAACTTGATCGCAGCCTCATACATCATCAGGAGGAGCTTTTCGCGCCCTGCACTTTGTATCTGCGTGTGCTTGTATTTCAGATATGGATTGCTCATGCTCCTCTTTTCGGTTTCTGTCGTAATCCCTTAAGGTCCAGTTTCACCAATCGTTAACTCTGCTTCACTTGCATTCCACCGATGCCTGCCACAGCTGCACCTTGGGACTGAAGTTTGGACATTTTGCTCTCAAGATCGGAAAATTGTCGTCGTAACGTCTCTTCTCGTCGAGTCAGTTGTCGTTCTTTATTTTCAATTCGCTGATTCACGGAATCGATCTTTTGTTGAATTCCTCGTTTTCGATTCGAGATCGGGCCAAAGGACGAGTCCAAAAGATTGCTGATTTCCCGACGAACGGCGGGAATAAAACCTGTACTGAAACCATCCCCCCGCAAAAAGTTTGAAACGGCCTTAGGGTTCGCGGCTAAAACTTTGTTGAATTTGTCCTGACTAAAATTCAAAGTTCCATTTCGACTGAACTCAATTCCCATGTCCGCAACTCGTTTAATATTTGAATCAACACCCATCTGAGGATTCAAAAGAACACGGCGAAGATTGGACTCTATGGAGCGAATCAAACCGTCCCCACCCAGTGGCCCCAAACGCTCTTTGCCATCCTGGCCTTTTTGCAATTTGTGCTGCCCCTGAATGAAACCCAAAGCACCATTATAAGCCTCGACAAAACTTTTCATTTTTCCACTGATGACTTCGGCATCTTCTTTGACTGAAATTCGAATCGGCCGCCCCGGAGAGGCCTGTTTCAAATCTAGAGTCACCCCAGGAATTACATCATTGACGCTATTCTCAGTGACTTCCAATTCAAATCCATCCACTTTGATTTTCGCATTCTGAGCAGGCCGAGCAACATCAAAATAGACATCTTGATCGCCGTCCAACATATAGATCGTCGGGAACGCGACCTGATTGTCATCACCTGTGGTCATCCCAGTGACTAGAAGCCGATAGGGGGTCTCCTTGTCCGATCGATCATTGAGCACCGTCGCTTGCAATCCATAACCAGCAGAATTAATGGCCGCCGCAATTCCGCTCAAGGTGCTGTTGTTGTTGTTCACGTAAACATCTTTGCGACCCTCGGGCGTATCAAATCTCATGTAACCAACACCGATCTGCGTTTGGTCCTTATCTGCAAAACCGTTGGACACCGCGCCTGGCTTTTCTGCCAATTGCATGACTTCGATATGCCACTCACCCGTTGTCGCGTTATTCGGATCCACCAAGCCGTCGATAATGCCAGGATCCGCAGAGGTGAGTTTGTTATTCATGAATCCACGAATACCAACCATATCCGCGATATTTTTTGTAATGTCAGAAATTTTCGATTCAAGATCTGTGACCAATTTAAGTTTGTCGTCCTCTTTGGCTTTTTGCGCTTCCATTGTCTTCACCGGAATGCGCTCCGCCTCGATGATCTGTTCGACAATGTTTGGTGGAAGGCCACTGGCCATTCCAGAGAATCGAATTGCGCCCAAAGATTCCTCCTTCATCTATTCTCTCTGATTTTTGAGTGAAACTGTGAGTCAATTAGTTGTCGAGACGAGGTCCTGATTTCGTCAGTTTTACCACCCAAAAATGATAGATTTTTGACTCTCAAACTCAGGACCAAAGCTTGAGTCAAAGACTGAAGTCGAGGAAAAACTTACCCAAATATTTTTGAAAGGACTTGTTCTGCACGAAACTTCGCAGAATGAAACTTTTGAGCCTTTTGCTGACCCCTCTTGGCGATGCGCTCTCGCTCGTCGGAATGATCCAAATAGTAACGACATTGATCGATCAAGCTATCCAAACCATCTTCCAGATACACAACCTCACTGCCATTGATAAAATCATTGGGAATCTGTATCGCCGGTTTCTGAGAAATCATCATCGTCCCCACACCAAAAGTTTCCCAAAACCGCAGAGTGTCCCAACCAACCCCTCGAAAATTCAAACTGACCTTTGTTTGAGCCAAATCCTGTAAGTATTGCTCCCCTTTTCGAGAGTACTTGCGAAAAACTTGTTTGGCACAACTGCCATTTTGGTCACAATCAAACTTCCCTTTGAGCAAAGAAAAAACTTGAGAGCGAATGGGGTGAGACTCGACAGCCCAAAAACTGACGTCGTAGGTTTTTAATATCGGTGTCGGCCGATCCGTGATCTGGTGGTGCAATCCGAAGGGCAGTGGGAAGACATTTTTTTCGTAGCTTTGTTCGTTCACCATCTCTCGCTTAAACACAAAATCAAAAGGCCGCTGACGAA
>PEZR01000053.1:17148-19673 GCA_002773975.1 Bdellovibrio sp. CG10_big_fil_rev_8_21_14_0_10_47_8 | reverse complement strand
ACAGAACAGAGCTCAACCAAAAGCCGAGCCCTTCGAAGATCAAACAAATATTCGTCTGCCGGAAAGTCAACACCCAAAACCCCGTCAACATTCCCCTGACGATCTCGCATAGGGACAAAAGCGCTAACCCACCGCCCCCAACGATCTGAATAAGGTTCATAGGTAAAACTAGCCTGACCGGCAAAGGCACTCTCGAGTTCCGGCAGACTCTTCTCGTAGACTTCTCCAATCCTGGTGCGAGCTTCTCTGTCCCCCTCAAAAATTCCGTTGTGATCATAATCAGTTTCAGCGTCCACAACCAGAACGATCTCTCCGTTCTCGGCCTTTTTCATTGTGTAAATATCAGAAATGATCGGATTGATCGTTTGCCAACCTCGTTGATAACTTATCAGGCTGAGGTAAAGGGGGTCCTCTGGATTGGTATGTTCGTTGACTCGATTCTGACCCATTTGTTCAAAGGTCCACGCATAAGAGGGAGCATACCCCAAAAGTTTCTCTGCTAAATCATGAGCTTCATGGTCCTCAATGGCCCTGGTGCCCGTCCAGATACCAACGATAAAAAATACCACAGCACCAAAGACAAACACATTGACCCGGGTCCACCTTTGTCTCAACGGCAACAACTGGAATTTCCACGGTAGCAACACAAAAAATATTGAAATTAAAAATAGTTCCCAATTGTGCAGGAAAAAACTCATTGTCGCCCCATTTGATCACTGCTTATCGTCATATCGCCGACCGTCTTTAGTTAATCTTTTATTTAGCGAACTCCTGGAGGACCAAAGCGCGAGGTTTCTTTTATGGCTGCATTCTGATGCCTGAATTTTCAATGTTTTCTAGATTCCGTCACAAAAGGCCTGGTGCCACTGCACCAAAGTACATTTTAACTCCTGTTTTAAACGGTCTCTTAGTGATTGGAGTGATGTGCTGCGATATTATCAGGTGGTTATTGGCAATAACTTTTGAAAGAGGATTTTTTCAATGCAAAAGAAGCGAAACACGACGCTGATACTTATCTTGCTTATCTCACTATTTATAGTCGGTGGACTATGGCTGAAATATCGATCTGATATTGCCGTTCTGAAAACAAATTATAAAAAAGAAAAAGCCGCTGAAGTTATGGCTGTAAAGATGAATCTCGAGGAAAAGTTTCGTTATATCTATCAAACGATTCGGACGATGAGTTTGGTTCCTGGAGTTCGGAAAATCGATCGATACGCCGAAAACTTTGACCCGGACGCAAAGGCCACCATTCAACAGCTCTACAACAATGCCTTTTTGAATATTCAGCTATCTGAGATTTATCTTTTGCCCAAAACCTTGGATGCAGACAAAATCGACCCACATACTAAAAAACCTGAAGAACCCATCGTGACTTTCGATGAACTGATTGTCGGTGACCAGAAAAAAGAGGAGAAAGAAGAGGTCAAAAAGCTCGAAGAGGTAGAAATCTACGAGTACCGACTAATGAAAACACAATTGGAAGATCTGGCACGACGATTTCCAAAATCAAGCAGCTTTAACGGCCTAGAAGTCCCTCTGGTATCTGGGCCCGAGGTGATTACCTGCGACAACTCTGAGTTCACTCAAGCTGATTTTGACGCGAAAAATGACGGTCCTCGATCTGGAATTGTCTTCACGGTGCCAATGTATGACGCCAACGGAGACTTTAATGGAGGCGTCTCGGCTGTCGTCAGAACAAATGTCTTTCGCAAACTCTTTCCGGACACATCATTTGGGCTTATCAATCGCCAACACGAGTACAAGGTAGCCAACAATCCTTCTCGAGTCTGGACTCAGAGTGAAGAGAGTTTTAAAAAGGGGACCACTCCCTCGGAGCTCATTTTTGGAGCGATAGAAAAACTTACTACTGGAGATTCAGCAGAATGGGAGCTTTGGGCCGCCTTTGATGACAATTTTTTCTGGGAACAGAAGGAGGTTAAAGATGCCTCCTTTATGTTTTCAAGCTCCGTCTTGGTGGTTCTATTTTTTTCTGTGCTCATTGCTTTCATTCTAATCAAAGACCAACGTTTAAAATACCAGATGTCTCAATTGACGGAGACTCTGATTTCTCAATCTCAATCTATGAAAAAAATCTCCAACACCCTTACCACAGCAGCTAAAGATATGGCCGACGTTACAACCCAGCAGTCCTCTGCTTCCCAAGAAACGGCGTCCGCGATGGAGCAGATCAATGCCATGGTAAAAAAGACCGCTGAAAATGCCCAGGAGCTGTCCACCAAAGGTCAAGCTAGTGGGCAAAGCTCCACACAGGGTCACGATCTAATCATCAAAGTCCTGGATTGCGCTAACCAACTAGAAACCTTCTCAAAGGTTGCCTCTGAGAAAATGAATGACATCAATAAGGGCCTTCAAGAAATCTCCACTTTCACATCCGAAATTGAAGGGAAAACAAAAGTTATCAATGAAATCGTTTTTCAGACCAAACTCTTGTCCTTTAATGCATCTGTCGAAGCGGCTCGCGCCGGAGAACATGGCAAGGGATTCTCTGTGGTCGCCGAAGA
>PEZR01000053.1:15417-17136 GCA_002773975.1 Bdellovibrio sp. CG10_big_fil_rev_8_21_14_0_10_47_8 | reverse complement strand
GGCTCAAATGAGTGGCGACTCTGCCGCGCAGATCATGGCATCCTTAGAATCAGGAACAGAAAAAATTCAGGGCCTTGTAGGTCAAAGTTCTGCAACAATATCAGAATTCTTGAGTAAAAATGCTCAGCTGATTCAACAACTGGACGAAACTGCTCACATGAGCAAAGATGCCTTCGAAAATATCCAGAGCCAAATTGAACAGATCAACCAGATGTCCGAAGAAATCACAATAGCCACGCAAGAGCAAACTCACGGAATCGATGAAGTCAATAAAGCTATTTCCACGATTAGCCAGTCAGCTTTGGGAAATACCCAGTCTATCGAGCATATTCTGGCTGGAATGAATGAATTGAACGAAGAGTCTCAAAAACTGGATAAGCTGGTTGATGAAATCTCTGTATTAATGAAGATTAAAAAAGACAACCCCACCGAGGCCTAAGTCGGGCCTTGGACCATTTCCTCGTCCCCATCTTCCGACCAGTTTTCAGTGTGAAATCTTAGGATTTCACCGTCTCTTGTCTGGTCTCGGCACTCCAGGACTCTCTTCTTTTGTGAAGACTCCGAAATAGATGTTAAGAAAAGCCCAATATTGGGTGAGTGTTTTTTGAAGCCGAGGATACGTATTAGTAACGAGAACCAGAACTCTACTCCAAAAAAAAGTGACAGTGGCACTCCTAAGAGTGACACGTTCTCGATCTTTATTCTTAAGGCGAACAAAAGTAGTCTAGTTCAGGCCGAAGCATTTCTGCGTAATCGAAAATGGACAGTTGGCAGCAGTACCAATATCAAAGAAGCTCTGGGATATATTATTCAAAAGAATCCCCAATATGTTCTGATCAGCGCCGACCATCCTCATAAGAAAGTCAAAATTCTGCCAAAAATGCTCGCGCAGGCATTTCCCATTCGAGTGATCGCCTTCGCTGAAACGTCCTCTTCCAATTCTTCCAAAAGTCTTACGGCCATGGGTCTTGAGTACAATCTCTACCCTCCCGTTTCGGGGCCTGCGATCGAACGAATTGTTTTAAAGATTATTCGCGACGCCGAACTGAAGGCCCAAACGGGAACTGACGGAAAAACTCAGTTCGCGACCGGCACCGGCGCTGCTGGCTCCGATGCCATCACTCTGCGTGGCGGAGAGACTGCCAACGGCGAAAATAATTCCTCTTTCGATCAAGCTCGCGCAGCCCTGATGCAGATGATGACTGGCGACGGAGATGATTCACTGTCGAACTCGGGTGTCATGATTCAAAAAGGTGGAAACCAGCTTCAACACAGCACCTCTCAAGACGGGACTGAGTCTGGGGCAGGTGGCTTTGCCGATAACAAGAATCCCTCTGCGACGAACGGGTCTGGCTATACTCCCGAGCACAATGCCGACAAAACTTCGTCAAATATGGACATGAATCCTGGCCTTGGAGCAAACTCCTTGGGCTCATCCAATGCCATGTCCCCCAACAACAAAAGCAGTCTAATGGCTTCGATGTCCCAGGAAACCTCGGCGGAAACCCACTCGGCATTTGCAAATGCTCAGAACCCTGCGGCCATACCTAATCCGCAGGCCTCCGACCAGATCCCAAAAGCCGCGGACAATGGCCAGTCAATGCCCGACGACAACGAGTTCAGTGGCCTCAGGGGTTCTGGCCCAGCGTCCCCCCGTTACAGTGGGCAAAGTTCAAAGAAACAAAAGCCTTTACCGGTCATTGAAGCAAGAACGATTCA
>PEZR01000053.1:6728-15405 GCA_002773975.1 Bdellovibrio sp. CG10_big_fil_rev_8_21_14_0_10_47_8 | reverse complement strand
CCGTCATTGTTCGTGGCACTCAGACTGCCCTCGACGAATCAGTCAACGTCAACGGCCCGAAACCCACTGAAGAAATTGAAGTGACCACACGCCTGGCCTGCATCACCGTCCAAAGCCCTCGATTTTCGGGCTATCTTTTGACGGCAGTAGGACAAGACTCTGTGATTGATCAGGACTTTATTGAATTGATTCGAAAAAGACTTTACGGATTCTTAAAAGAGAATGGCGAACAGGTCAAAGAACAGGAGTCGATGGAGGTGAAACTTCAGCTGGTTGATTTTGTCGACTGGTCCATTGAGCAAGCTCAATTTCTACGAAAATCCGTTCACAACGGAAAAGAGGTCGTGATGGCCTTTTTCCCAGATCAAAACCTGCGGACTGAATTCGATGTTACAGATGATCAAGAAATGTTAAAAATGTCCCTGGATGAACTCAAGGCAGACACCCCAGTTGAATTTGATCTTTATATTCACATGCCTGAGAACGACAAATATATTCTTTATACACCCAAAGGTGCGGTCTTCTACGGTCACCAAAAAACACGACTGAAAGAAAAGGGACTCGAGAATATGCACCTAAAAAAAGAGGCCCGCATGGGGCTGGTGCAATACCGCGCACAGAACTATCTCAATTCAAAAATTGATGAGTACCAAAACACCGAAAACCAAGCTCCGGGATCTTTAAAAGCAGGTTGACGATACTTCCAGTCCTCAGACAGGACTCCATCAAATCCCGGTCTCAAGTCTTGTAAAATCGCCCTGGCATTTGGTCTCAAAAAGACTCAAATTTTTCTCAAATATGACGATAAGCCCTTGTTGGCGCCGCATGGGATCTTTGGGGGAATTGAACCATGAAACGAACTCGTCTATTTTGGATTTTTGGACTGGCACTTCTAGTGTCGATCTTCTTTTGGAGCCAAAAAAAACCGGGACACCCCGCGGTTCAAAAACAACTTGGTCCAATAAAAAAAGCCACGAACCTTCAAGCGGACACGACCACACCCTCATCTCCACAGACTGTTGCACACCAGGATCGAAAGCCATCTCAGACAACCAACAACAGTCCTTCAAATTTTGGATTTGGAAAAAATCTTCGAGCTTTAAAATCTCCGAACCTGAAAAAAAAATCCACATTTCCAGCACCAAGTCCCGACCTCCTCTCCCCGTCGCAAACACTGACAACCACCTCTTGGCAGCTATTGACAGGCACAAAAGCAGTCCACGATATCGATCGACAAATTCCAGCTCAGGATGTTCTTGCCCGAGTTGGAAATTATGCATTGATCAACGATTCTGGGTTTATTCCGGATGAAACTCATTTTTCTTCCAGAGCGCCATTGGTGGTCTATGATTCCCGACTTCAGAAGGCTGGAGTTCTCACCGGGACTCTGCGCCTAAAAATCGAAAACACCTCTCAGGTTCAGGCTCTATGCCAACAATACAATCTGAATCTTGTGCATTCGGTTCCCGAGGCCCGAGTTTATTTTGTGAAATCCAATCTGGAGTCAGTGGACTTGCCGGCAATGAAAGTGGCCCTCGAGAAGGACCCCCGCATCCACAATGCCACCCCCGAGGTTTTGAGTAAATCTTATGAAAAGAAATAAGATCTCCCCCCTCACTCTCGTTTTGATCAGTTTTGCCTTTATCGGGCTCGCCTATACGAATTGCAGCACCCATGGATTTCAGGCCAACCTAGATGGTGACGACACAGCTTCGACGGACTCAGCCTTGGAGCCAAGCACGTCGAGCGAAGACCCCTTCTTTAAATATGCCTGGCATCTTTCAAACACCGGTCAAATTGTTTTCGCCAAAGAGGCCGGCCAAGCCGGAAATGATTTAGATCTTCTTGGCGTCTGGAATCAAGGTCTTCAAGGGCAGGGAATTCGCATCATGGTCTCTGATGACGGCGTCGAGGCCAATCATGAGGACCTCAAAGGTAATTTCATTACCGACTTGGTTTCAAAAGACTACACCACCAATTCTCCCTATCTGGTCAGAACCTCTCAACCCCGTGATGCCAATGACATGCATTCAACATCGGTCGCTGGACTCATCGCTGCGGTTCGCAACAATGGAGTCGGATCGGCCGGAGTCGCACCTGAAGCGAAGTTCGCCTCAGCCAATTTTGTCTCGGATGCTGTGGATCAGACGGATGCCAACTATTTGGATCAGGCCACGGGCAATTTTGATATTTTCAATATGAGTTGGGGTGTCACCCAAGATGACCTTAGCCTTCCCGATGCGGACTATGAGAGCCTGCTCGCTAGTCGAGTTAAAAATGGACGTTCCGGCAAAGGAGTAATTTACGTTAAAGCATCGGGGAATGATTTCGCCGTCCACTGTCACAATTCGACCACCAAGGTTTGCATCGGAAATTCAAATTTCGATCCAGACAATACCAATCCATATATGATTGTGAGCACGGCCCTCGATGCCTCAGGAGCTTCGGCGAGCTACGCTTCCACCGGTTCGAATCTGTGGGTTTCTTCTTTTGGCGGCGAATACGGGGACGACAGCCCTGCAATGATGACAACCGATCGAATGGGTTGCGATGAGGGATATGCACAAACCACGGTGGGCGTAATCTTGCCATTTGATCAAGGTTCCAACGGAAATACTAACTGTAACTATACCGCCAGTTTCAATGGAACCTCCTCCGCAGCACCAACGGTGACGGGCAGTATTGCCTTGATTCTTCAGGCCAACCCCAACCTGACCTGGCGAGATGTAAAATACATTTTAGCTAAAACTTCAAAACCAATGAATGACAACGGCACTACGGCAATTGGGCATCCACAAAAACTGACTTTGCCAACAGGTTACGTTTGGGAACAAGGCTGGATCACCAACGGAGCTGGATTTCGATTTCACAATTGGTACGGCTTCGGAAAAATTGATGTGGCGGCAGCCGTGGCGCTTGCAAAAAACTATGTCTCCACGTTGGGAACATGGACCCAAAGCAATTGGTCTCCGTCAATGTCCATCGCCAAAGCGATTCCGGACAACGCAGGTCTTTTAGTGACCTTTGCTGTGTCCCAGAAAATTAGAATCGAAGCGGTTCAGTTAAAACTGAATGTCACCCATCCCGATGTCTCAGAACTGGCGGTGGAACTGACTTCGCCGGCTGGAACAAAAAGTATTTTGGTCAACATGAGAAACTCTCTCACCGGCATCGCCAATTTTCAGGGGGAAGTCTTTCTCAGCAATGCGTTTTTCCAAGAAGACTCCCAAGGCACCTGGGGTGTTAAAATCATCGATGGCAAGACGGGCAATACCGGAACTCTCAATAGCTTTTCATTGAACATCTCTGGGTCCTGAATTGATTTTGACTCTGGACTTTGGGAGGGCTTCCCTCAGCTGCCAGATGCAAAATGATCTTAGTTTATGAGATGCTCAGGTTTATGATTCAACTCGGTACCGACGAAAAAAGAATTTTTGTCATCGCCTCTGCCAATCCCCAACGTTTAGATCTATTTTCTGATCTCGTCGAACAGAGCATTTCTCAATCAATGATTTTTAGAGCTCACGATGGATTCGATGCAATCTTTAAAATGGAAAATTCTCCTCCTCATGTTTTGGTGGTGGATATGGGGTTGCCAAAACTCGACACGATTGAATTGACCGAAAAAGTTCTTCATCATCCGAAACTCAAAGGCACCTCAGTGATCATCGTTTCTCCCATCCCGGATCGGGAACATTTTGTGGATGAGGTGGTTACTGGTCAGGTTCAATTTCTGACCGAGCTGGGGGATCCTCGATATTTTGCCGTCTGTTTGAGCCGCGCCCTCAATCGACTGACTGATGAGCAAGAGCTGTCTTATAAGCTCAAATTTCTGGCGCCCCACGAAGTTCTATTCCGCGAAGGTGAAGAGGCCCATTCTGTTTTTATCGTTCGAAAAGGGGATCTCCATGCCTATAAAACCGATGGAGCCGCTGAAAGAGTTCTCGGCACCATTTCCATCGGTGAGTTCGTCGGAGAAATGGCTCATATCAATGGGGAACCTAGATCTGCAACAGTTCGGGCACTCACAGACTGTGAACTGATTGAAATTCCCATGGGAACCTTGGATGCCATTCTATTCTCTAAACCAGCCTGGTCTAAAGCCTTGGTGGCCACCCTATCAAAACGACTGAGCCGCACGAACAATGCTTTCGTCGAGAAAGTCGACAAGTGAAACCACCCGCCCGAATTTGGGATCTGCTAAAAACCGGAGAACTTCAACTGGTCGCGCGGGCTTTGGCCTTTTCGACGGTCCTTTCGATGATTCCATTTTTGGCGGTGGCGCTCGCAACCATTCAATATGTTGACGGATTTAAGACCATTTATCCCAAAGTCGAAGCTGTTGTCCTGGAATACTTCCAAGGACCCACGGGGGCCGAAGGTATTGCTATTATCAAACGAGCCTTTTCTCGCATTCAGGCTGGAAAACTGGGAACCCTCGGTGCCGCCGCTTTGATTTTTGCATCTGTGCTCTTGATCAATGACATGGAAAAAGCCCTTCATCGAATCTGGAACGTAAAAAGTCTTCGACCTGTGTACCAGCGATTTTTTTTCTATTGGATTGCAATGCTCCTCTTTCCCGCTTTGCTAGCGGTTTATGTGGCCCTGACTTCTTTGAAAACAATCAACGCTGTAATTCCAGCTCCGATTCTGAATGGAGTTCTCACTTTTACCGTTCTCTTTTTTATCTATAAGGCTGTGCCAAACACCAAGGTCTCAAAGAGAGCCGCTGCGATGGGAGCTCTTTTTGGCAGCGTTGGGCTGTCTTTACTTTTTCGATCCTTCAAATGGATCAGTCAGAGTTTTTTAAACTGGGGGAAGCTTTACGGAGGATTGGCCGCCGTCCCCACATTGTTAATTTGGATTCTTTTAATTTGGTATGTTGTCCTCATTGGTGCGGCTATTTCAGCAAGCTGGCGCAGAGAAGAGATCGGTCACCGACTTTGATCTGAAATTAGAGGTTTACAATCGGAGAAATGTTCATAAAATACTATGAAGAGGATGAGTCAAAATGACGTCAGACATTTTCACCAAAATCAGCGACAACTCCGAAAAAGCAAGACTCTTTTCTGATTTGGCCGAGGCCAAGGGCGAAATGATCGCCAAAAGAACTGAACCCACAGCCGATGTTTTTGTTTTAATGGCCTTTCAATATGCTCAACAATCTGTTTATTGTAAAATCGTCGGGGCGACGCACCCTCAGCTGCCAGAAGGTGATTTAATTTTGAATTTTTTTGTTGGTGGCGAAAAATATTTCTTTCAAACAAAATATAAAATGTCTGGAGATCAGGTTGTTCTTATGACTGATGCTCCTTTGTTCCACCTACAGCGACGAGAAGACTACCGAATAAAAATTCCTGTCAGCTACAAGGCTCTGCTTGAGATTGTTTCTATCAATGGTCAGACTTTAAAAAAAGCTATCCCGGTTGTTGATCTCTCGGGCGGTGGCTGTCGCATCCAAACAGATTTGAAATCCTTGCCTCTGAAGGTTCAGGATCAACTCAAGGGCCACCTGTTTCTTCCGGATCGAGACCCGATCTCTTTGACGGCGTCGGTTCGCCACATTCGCACAGACAATCAGGGCCGAGGGACGACTTGTGGAGTTCAATTTGTTGGAATGACGGAAATTCTTAAAAATAAACTGATTGCTGTTGTGATGGATCTTTATCGAGAGCTGTTTTCAGGTCGCACCTAAAATAACCCCGCCCAAGCCCGCTAAAAATATCAACAGCCAGGACGGAATCTTTACCTTGAAGCTGGCTAAAAATAAAATAAGAACGTCGCTGATCGAAGCCCATGTCCAATCCTGAGAAATACGAACCACTGAAACTAAAATCGTGGCGCAGACTGCTGCTGTGACCCCCATCGAAAATGCCATGATCCAAGATTGTCTCAACAACCAACCGACCATTCGCGGAAACCAGGTCACCATGTGAAAAAATGCTGGTAAAAAAATAGCTCCGGTCGCAATCACCGCCCCCAAAAAACCAGCAATCTTATAGCCGATAAAAGTCACTGTGATCACCACAGGGCCTGGTGTGAGCTGACCAAAAGCCAGTGCATCCATAAACTGAGGATGACTTAACCATTGGAGACGATTTACAAAATCATTTTCCAAAAAGGGCACAATCGCCAAGCCAGTTCCAAATACAAAGGCTCCGGCCTTTATGCACACCAAAAAAAGAGTCATCAACACAGGATCCAGTGAATGAAGACGTGTTTGGCGCACATAAAATAAACTCAATGACAGGACTGCAAAAAGAATAATCAACGCAGGTTCTGGGACCGAAGTGAACAGACACAAAATGATTCCAGCCCCCATCAAAAGCCAAAACAACCAGTGACGCAAAAATCCTTGCGCCAAAGTCTTCAATGCCCCCAAGATCAACGCCAGAGCACCGATCTGCATCCCCTTCATCAATGAATGAACCCAGGGAATATCCGTGTACTGGGTGTAAAACATCGCCAACAAAACCATGAATACAAAAGACGGTGCGATAATACAGAGACCAGCAACAAGAGCGCCCCAGAAGCCACGACGATGATGCGCTAAAAAAACGGCAGTTTGAAAGGCCACTGGTCCTGGCATCGCTTTGATCAAGCCAAATGTGGACCGGAACTCATCCTCCCGCATCCACTTTCGATCAACAACAAGCTCTTGTTGCATTTGTGCGACCAACGCCAACGGGCCACCAACACCGACAAAACCCAGTCTCAAAAAATAGAGAAAAACTTCTTTCACTCACCAGACTCCAGATTGGTTCCAGGTCTTGATTGCAATGCCCGCAACTCGTCCTCAAGAGCTTGGGCTTCAGGGGTCATCACTGCGCCCATAGAAGAAACCGGCGCTGAGGACTCTTGCCGTCGCATTTCTTGCTGTTTTCGTTCTGCCTTTTTCATTTCATCATATTTTTTACTGTAGGCTCGATATTCCTGATTGAAATCATTTTGTTTGGACCTAGCATAGTCTTCGAAATTTTTACGTCTCTCACGAACATCTGATTCAAAATCACTGCGACGGTCTCTTTCATCGGCAAAATATTCGGACCTTTTTTCACTCTGTTCCTGATAAAATTCTGTTCGCTGTTCGCGACTGTGCTTATCGCGATTAAATTCATCTCGAGCTCTTTGACTGTCTTTCAGAAAGGTCTCTCTCTTTTTTCGCTCGGTCTTGGTGAATTCTTCTCGTTCTCGACTCAGATCCTTGTTAAAGAGCTCCCTTTTTTTTCGTAGAATCTGGTCAAACTGATTGCGGACCTCCGAGGGGGGACGTTTGACTTCTGACATCAAACCTAAAATCAGGGCCAACTCATCATTTTCACGTCGCCGGTCTTCGGGCTCTTGCGATCGCAAATGATCCAAGGCCTGCCGATCTGCTGACAGCGAGTACTTTTCATCGACCAAAGGCCGGTCCCCGTTGTCTGATCGATAGGTATTTCTTCTCTCGCTCGACGTGCTGCAGGCGCCGAGAATCAGAGCTAAAGTGCTTGCGAGAAAAACACTGAAAATGGATTTTTCTGTCATATTCCACCTCTTCTGGTCCAGTTTCGCTCAAGTTTCATAATGAAACAACGATAAGTCTAAGGATGATCTACGGAAGAAGATTTTTTGATCGCAAGCCAGGTACCCAGTCTCGTTTCGAACACAAGAAACAGCAACTCTCACGTTCAGAACGGACCCTTGCTGAGTTCTATTTTCGTTTCCAGAACAAGTACTCCCTGCACTTTATTTTGGCAACCCTAGGGCCCTTCTTGGCGTTTTGCATCCCCTGCGTTTATTTTCTCTTTCAAAACTATGGAATTTTCACCCACCTAGCTTACGACGTTCGTCCTGAACTTTTGGATCATCTTGAACGAGAGCGAAACTTTCTCTTTGGCTTTATGGCCTTTTGCCTCTTTTTTTCAGGACTGTTTTGTTACATGGTCACCAAACGAATGACACGAATGATTGTCGCTCCGATCTGGTCAATCGAGCGCCATATGAAAAAGGTCACCATGGGTGATTGGGAATCTGAAGACTTTAAGCTTCCGCCTCAACATGAATTTCGGTCCCTGGTTGCGACCTACTCTTACCTCTATCGCACCCTAAGAACCCATTCGTTGAAAGAAATTGAAGCCCTCGAGTCTCTCCACCTAGATCCTCAAGACCAGAACACCTCGACCGTGGTTAAAAATCTCATTGAAACGAAAAAAGCGCAGCTGGGAATTCAGCCGGCACCAGAAGTTCTTACCTACGGGAACGCCGCAGAGATTTCTTCAACTCATTGGACACGTCACGCTTCTTAATGGCCTCACGCTTATCATGCTGTTTTTTCCCTTTGACCAAGGCAATCTCGACCTTGACGCGCCCCTCTTTGAAATACATCTTGAGTGGCACACAGGTCAGACCTTTTTCTCGAAGAGCGGCGAAGATATCTTCCAGCTCTCCTCGATGAAGAAGCAGCTTCCTTAGTCTTTCGGGAGCATGATTGTTGTAGCTTGAATTTTTGTACTCAGCGATATGGGCATTCTGCAAAAAGGCCTCGCTGCCAACGAACGAGATATAAGAATCTTTCAGCTGAACCTGGTGATCCCTCAGGGATTTTACTTCACTGCCGCGAAGCTCAATGCCAGCTTCATAGGTATCCACAATGAAATAATCAAAGCGCGCCTTTTTATTTTCAGAGATGAGTTTGATT
>PEZR01000053.1:5197-6650 GCA_002773975.1 Bdellovibrio sp. CG10_big_fil_rev_8_21_14_0_10_47_8 | reverse complement strand
ACGCAGATACCGTCGTCGATCAGCGACGGGGCTATCGAGCTTGCGAAAGATCAGCACCCGACTGGCAACTTTGGGCGGCGGAAAAAAATCTCGAGCTCCTGCATCCAACAAGGTTTCAATCTTCCAGAAGGACTGAGCCACCACGCTGAGCATGCCGTACAAAGGATCCTCAAGACGAGCGCGAATTCTTTGTGCCACTTCCTTTTGAAACATCAAGATCATAAAATCAAAGGGCTTCTCGTCCAAACATCGATCAATCACCAAGGACGATGAAATCTGATAAGGCAAGTTGCTCACCAAACTTTTAATGCCGGTCGATGGTGCTTCGTTCAAAAGCTCGGACCATTGAATTTGCAAAGCATCGGCTTCGATGACTTTTAAGCCTTGATCTCGCCAGTGTTGAGCCCAATTCCGATCCAGCTCAATCACCTGAAAATGAGGGGCCAAGTGTCTGAGCCCTTCGGTCAAAGCCCCAGGACCTGGTCCGATTTCAAGCAACCACTCGGCCGCCGTTTCCTTGGCCGCTCCAACAATTTTTTCAATGGTCTGATCGTTCACCAAAAAGTTTTGTCCCAAGGACTTTTTTGGTTCCAAGCCATGCTCTTGCAGAGTTTTCTGGAGCCTCTCCCAGGTCTTAGACATTGGAAGCCTCTGTGAAATCTGCTGCCCAGGAATTCGGAGAAGGCGCCAGATCCAGGCCGTGATGCTCTCCATTTTTCAAACGCAGAATGCCCGCATAACCAATCATCGCTGCATTGTCTGTGCAGTATCGCAGAGGCGGAATCAGAAGCTGAACTCCCTTTTTCTGGGCCCAAGATTGCGCCCGCTCTCGTAAGCCCGAGTTCGCACTCACTCCTCCGGTTAAAATGGCGTGCTGATACCCCGTAACTTCAATCGCTCGGTTCATTTTTGCCACCAATACATCCACAACAGCAGACTGAAACGAAGCGCACAGATCCGCCCGCTGAGCTTGAATTTTTTCCGGCCCCAAAGACTCCACCAACCTCTGCGCTGAGGCCTTCAGTCCTGAGAAACTCATTAAACAATTGTTTTCTCGAATCATGCTGCGCGGAAGTTCAAAAGCAGTTGGATCTCCCTTTTGTGCCCACTGATCGACTCGCGCCCCACCTGGAAATCCCAAGCCCAACATCTTTCCAAACTTGTCGAAGGCCTCGCCAGCGGCATCGTCCAGGGTTGCTCCCAAAATTTGATAGCTTGAAAATCCCTGGATGCGATAAAGACTGGTGTGGCCACCGCTGACAGCCAATCCCACCATCGGCACTGACAGATCAAAGCTCGGTTGGTACTGAGCATCCCGCAAAAAAGGCGCGACAACATGTCCTTCTAAATGATTGACCCCAATCATTGGCAAAGATTTGGTCTGTGCCAGTGTTTTTGCCGTCACGACTCCAACGATCAAAGACCCCACCAAACCCGGTCGGTTGGTGACGGC
>PEZR01000053.1:0-5189 GCA_002773975.1 Bdellovibrio sp. CG10_big_fil_rev_8_21_14_0_10_47_8 | reverse complement strand
GAACTTCTGACCAATCAACCTGGGCCTTTTGAAAAAGCTCTTGGATCAGCGGCAACAAATGAACAGAATGGTTGCGACAGGCAATCTCAGGAACGATTCCGCCAAAGGGTTCATGGGCCAAATCTTGGTTTGCAGAAATCAGCCCACGAACTTCGCCGTCCCCCGCGACCAAGGCCACAGAGGTATCATCACAGCTGGTTTCGATAGCTAAACAAAGTTCGATCACTTTTTCAGACTTTTCAAGCGGGTCCTGGCTCTTTTGGCTTCGTTGGAATTGGGAAATTTGGCAACTACTTCATCAAAGAAAGTTTTAGCTTCGTCCTTAAGACCTAGCTCTTGAAAACAAACGCCAATTTTATAAGTGGCCTCTGCAAATTTTCGATGTCGGGGATTTGCATCTCGAAACCTCTGATAGCTGACAATCGCTTTTTTCCATTCTTTCTTGGCAAAAAGCTCCTCGGAAATATCAAAAGGATCTTTTTTGTTGCTTCGGTCTGAACCGGAATCCGCACTGTTGGCTCGCAGGTTGTTGATCTCTGCTGTGAGAATAGCAATTTGATCATGAAGTTTTCCAACCTCGTCCTGTAAAACTTGAACTTTTCGAGCCTGGTCGATGCTGGCCATATCGTTTCCAGCTCGTTGCTGCTCTCTTTCTTGAGCCGACTGATTTATCCGATTTTCCACCACATCCACCCGGCCATGAAGGTCGCGCAGATCTGCTTCGATATCCGCAAATCGAGTACCGGTATCTGCATTGGTTTTTTGCAAAGTGGACACTTGATCTTGCATCTGTTTTTTGTTCTCAGCCTCTTGAACCTGACTTCGGGTCATCAACATGCCTTCACAAGCGGTCAAATAGAAAACGGAAATCAATAAACACAACTTTGCTTTCATTAAAGAACCTCTCCGCTGCGAAACCGCAACAGACGAGCTGAGTTTTCAGCCTTTTCTGCCGCCGTTCTGGCCTTTATAAATTCACTTTTAGCATCTGAGAACTGTTCATTTTTAAAAAAAGCTTGAGCCTTTTTATAAGATTCCTCGGCCTGATGCCAAAAGCCGGGAGAATAACGGGCCGACTCAACAACCCGAGCCGCATCTATCGCAGCCCTAGCAAGAGCATATTCGTCCGCCGGAGCAGGGGTGCTCGCACAAGCCAACAGCCCCAGTCCGATTCCGGCGCAGACTAAGCGCCGGATAAAGAAGGATCTAGTTTCCGAGTGGAACAAAGTTCGCGCGGCGATTTGTCGCATAGTCCGCTTCAGTGTCACCGTTCGACAGTGGTTTTTCTTTTCCATAGCTGATCACAGACAATCGAGCCGCAGAAATACCAAGGCCGACCATGTATGTTTTTACAGACTGAGCTCGTCGCTCACCCAAAGACAAATTGTACTCGATAGAACCACGAGCATCACAATGTCCCTCGATTTGGATTTTAGAACCAGCATGGCTCTTCATCCAAGCTACGTTGCCTTTGATTTTTTGTTTTGCTTCGCTGGTCAGGGCTGCTTTGTCATAGTCAAAATTGATGGTGCTTAAACCTTCAATTTTGCCGCTATCACTGCCAGCCACATCAAAATTCATTGGAGTAGACTCCAACTGAGGGGCTGAACCGTCTGCATTTTGATCTTCTGCTTTTTTCTTGCTGCTACAAGCACCCAAAGCCAAGACCAACATTGCCGTCAATGTTGCCGTCACCATTCCACCAGAAATTTTTCGAATTGCGTTTACCACGTTGTTATCCTCCTTCAGTTTCAAACCCAGATTGTTAGCTGCACATCGGTATTTGTCAAATCTTGTCAGTCATGCTGCAATTGGCCTCATGAAATACTTCAAATGCCTCCACCAAAGACTATTTTTAACTCTTGCTCTTCTCTTTTTCACAAACTTCATTTCCCTCTCAAGCTGGGGGCAAGTCGACCCAGATATCGAGTGGAAAACAATGTCTCTTCCCCACTTTGACCTGATCTATGATGCGAAACATCAGGATTTGGCAAATCTTTACGCTGATCGCCTGGAAGACAACCTTTCTTTCCTCAAAAACTACTTCGAATTTTTCCCAGAACGGACAACGGTTGTTTTGAATGATCGCACAGATATGACCAATGGTTACGCAACTCCGATTCCGCAACAACTGATTATGGTTTTTCCGGTGCTACCAGGCCCTCATGAAACCATCAGTGATTATGGTGATTGGGCACGCGAGCTAACGATGCACGAATACACCCATATTTTATCTTTTGAACCTCGAAGAGGCTGGATGGCGGCCCTCCATGCCGTATTCGGCAATGTGATCACACCCAATATTTTATTGCCGCGATGGTGGCTGGAAGGCATCGCCGTCGATATGGAGACCCGCAACAGCCCCAAAGGCCGACTGCGATCACCCTATCAAGATGCTTCGCTCAGAGCTTATGCCATCGACGATGACTTTGAATCGATCAAATTGGGTCAAATCAATGAAACTTCGATCTACACTTGGCCCCAGGGGGCTCGACCCTATTTGTTTGGATCTTTGATGTGGAGCGAGTTGATCGCCAACTATGGACAGAAACAGATTCGCGAGTTGCATTGGCGTTATGGCGGTCGCGTGCCCTTTTTTATTGAGGCTCCAATGAGGGATCAAACCGACGGCACCTACCAAGAGCTTTTTGATCAAATGATGGGAACTCTTGAAAAAAGAACTGCGCACCAACTGACCCAGCTTAAAAAAACACCTTTGATTCAAGGTCCGACTTTGAAAATCGACGAAGGCATGGAGAACTATTACCCCAGTATCAGCCCTGACGGGAAAAAGATGATCCTTCTCTCGAAAGGCGATGCTCTTAAACGAGCCGTTATCATATTGCAAAGACCGTCATTGCAGGTTCCTTTTGAGGGCCGTCAGACAATCGGGGAAATTGATCAAAAAATCGACGAAGGCCTCGGCGCACTCAATCCCCGCCCCTTCACTGGCGTTGATGATAGCGGCGCCACCGAAGACGGCCCACCTGGGGGAACTATTCAGAGATTAGCTTGGTTCCCTGACTCCCACCGTTTTATTTTTGATAAACTCGATGAGCTCAATCGATTTCACGACACCTCTGATCTCTATTTCTATGATTTGAAAACACGAAAAGTGGAGCGCCTCACCCACGGCGAGCGGGCCCGAGAGGCCTCGGTCTCTCCGTCGGGTGGACTGGTGGCTTATGTTAAGCTGGATGCGGGTCAAACCCACCTCGGCATTTACAATTTGACCGAAAAAAAGGCCTCGGTGGTTTATTCGCCGGGCTTGCAGGGGCGAATCTCGTGGCCCACTTTTTTCAATGAAAATGAAGTGCTCTTTTCCCTTCGAGAAAAAAATGAGGAAAAACTCTATCGCTGGAATCTGACGACGCAAAAATTGGACATGGTTCTTGGCTCCTTTCCAGACGCTCGATTTCCCAACATGACAAGCCTGGGGCTGACCTTCACCTCAACACTCAACGGCACAGGCAATGTCTATTTGGCCGATGCGAGTTTAAAATCTGCAATGCCGATTTCTCACTCAGGCACGATGGTGACGACCTCGGCCTTTGATTCTGCACGCAATGAGTTTTATGTCAGCGAGCTCTCAACCCAAGGCTTTCAAATCCGCAGGGTGGACAAGAACCAATGGCAAACCTTGCCCAAATCTTTGCCTGCTGTCGAGGGTCTCTTTGCCGATCGTTATCCGGCCCAATTTCGAGAGGTTCCCGTCACCCAAAAACCTGAAGCCGAGGATTATTCTCCATGGTCCTATATGTGGCCTCAATATTGGCTTCCCGGCGTTTCATCGGATGGTAATAGCTCTCAGTTTGGAGCCGCCACATCAGGCTCTGATCCCTTGGGAAAACATCTTTATAGCTTGCAGGCCAACTATGATGACAGCATTCAAGAAACCAGCTTCAACGGCGCTTACTTGAACAACTCAACCGCCGCCCAGATTCGCGCATTGGGTTTGGATTACCGCACAAATGTCGTCAACTCTGGTACTGAGTTTCGCGAACAGTTCTACTCTCTCGATGCCTCTTGGCAGGTTCTTCCTGTATCAACAGATTTTTATGCAGGACTTGGCTGGGTTTGGTCAGCTAGAACATACACCAACACTCGCCGCGAGCAGGGCGGACCCGCTTTGCTTTTGAATTACCAAGATTTTTCGATGTCCGGAGCACAGATCTCTCCTGAATCTGGTCAATCGGCCTCGGCCCGGGTGATTCGGTATCTTCCTGGGGACAGCGCTCAAATTGAGGACTTTCATCTCTATCAGCTGTCGATGCAGAAATATTTTTCCAGATGGCTCCCCCGCCATCACGTGATCTTTTTAAGGGCCCAAGGACAATTCATCGACGAAGATGTTAGCTCTGCCAACAATGCTTTTACCATCGGCTATACTCCCTTTGCCAACACGCCCTCGCCCTTCTATATCATGCGTGGATATCTGAACGGTCAGTTCTTGGGGAAAAGTCTCGCCAATTATACCTTTGAATATCGATTCCCAATCCTGTACCCCAACGGTGATGCGGGCACGACTCCGATTTTTGTTAAAAAAGTTTATGGCAGCTTGATCGCTGATGGCTTGAACATTGATGGTTCTGTTTACAATTCAGACCATAAGGTTTTTGAAAAGATCGAGGGCAACAAAAGTTTCTGGAGTGCTGGCGCTGAGCTTAAGTTTGATTTGACCTTGGGATATCAGTTTCCGATCACCTTTTTCGCCGGTTACTATTGGCCGCTGGATGCGCGGTATCAAAATGGGCGACAATACGCCCTTGGATTTCAGGTTCAGTAAATTCCGAGCGGCGCGTTGTGCATGGAATGATGCTGGTAGTTGACAAGCAAGTAGCTGGCCGAAAGACTTAATAAAGGAGGGCACCCTCATGGATAAAGTCAACGACCCGCTTCAAGATCGCATCGGATGGATTCGGGATCTTGTTAAAACCGAAGAACAAATGGAAGAAACCGGCCTGGTCGATATGGGGACCGGCAGCGATGACAGCAAGTTTCTGACCAATGAAACTCTTCGTTACCTTCAGCAATTGAAAAATGAGTTTATTGAAGCCGCCAGTGCCTTTAACGAACTGAAGGCTTCGCCTTTGGGAAGAATCAAGATCTATGGCATTGCAAAAACCCACGCGGACTTTATGCTTTTCCGCAATGGTTTCAAAATGATTTTCTCCATGCGTGCGCCCGGC
>PEZR01000169.1 GCA_002773975.1 Bdellovibrio sp. CG10_big_fil_rev_8_21_14_0_10_47_8 | reverse complement strand
GTTTTGAGCTTCGTCCTTTGCTGAAGATTTCCCGGGTGGAGCTTGAAGAGTATGCTCAACAGCATGCTTTGGTCTGGCTAGAAGACCCCAGCAATCAGGACCCAAAGTATTTACGCAATTGGCTGAGGCAGACTTGGTTGCCGCTGCTTGAGAAAAAATGTCCAGGTGCATTGAAGTCCATGGCCCGGTCCCTTGAAATTTTGCGCGAGTCGGCAGAGGTCGATCTCCCTCAGGATCTTTGGCTGGACGGGGGTATTTCGAGAAGTGTTTTAATGACTTTGAGTCGATCCCAGCAAAAGCAGGTCTTCGCAATCTATCTCAGAAGTCGAGGACAGTGGCATTTTACCCACAATCATCTCGAAGAATTAATTAAATACCTGGACGTTTCAAGAAAAGAACACACATTCAAGTTAGCGCAGATGCAGTGGTATTTCACTTGCGAAAGAGTTTTTGCGGAGACTCCTTTTGTTGTGAATCCTGAATGATGATGCTAGGCTTGAAAAGGATGAGGTGTGCATGAAACAAGCTCAAAAAACAGTGGCTCTTTGGTTCTTTTTGGTGATTTTGGCCGTTTTCTTTTTTCAGGCCTACGAGAGCCGTCACCAAACCATGATTCAAGATTTTAATTACTCCAAGTTTTCTGAGTCGGTAAAGGCCGGAGAGATTAAAGAGGTCACTTTTCGTTCAGACACGGGCGAAATTTTGGGCGAGGTGAAACCCGAGTTTGAGAAGAAATTCAATGGGCGGAAGTTTCAGATCTCGGGCAATACCGGAGACGAAGGGTACAAGTTTTTGTTGGCCCACGGGATCACTCCCAATTATGAAAAGGGCGAAAACAATTCGATGCTCATGAACATATTTATGAACTGGTTGCCTTTGCTTCTGGGGATCGGTTTTTTGTTTTTTATCATGCGCCAGATTCAGTCCGGCGGTGGCAAAGCGATGAGTTTTGGTAAAAGTCGAGCGCGTTTGTTGACCGAGCAGAAAAACAGAATCACTTTCAAGGAAGTTGCTGGTGTAGATGAGGCCAAGGACGACCTCCAAGAAATCGTTCAATTTTTGAAAGATCCAAAAAAATTCACCAAATTGGGTGGCCGCATTCCCAAGGGAGTTTTATTGGTGGGGTCGCCTGGGACCGGAAAAACATTGTTAGCGAGAGCTGTTGCTGGCGAAGCTGGTGTTCCTTTCTTTACAATTTCGGGTTCGGACTTTGTCGAAATGTTTGTTGGAGTTGGCGCGAGTCGGGTTCGAGATCTCTTTGAGCAGGGTAAAAAGCATGCTCCGTGTCTCGTATTCATTGATGAGATCGATGCGGTCGGTAGACATCGTGGAGCTGGCATGGGCGGCGGACACGATGAGCGTGAGCAAACTTTGAATCAGTTGCTCGTGGAAATGGATGGTTTTGAGTCCTCTGAGGGTGTGATTCTGATCGCTGCGACCAATAGACCAGACGTTCTGGATCCAGCGCTGCTTCGTCCAGGGCGTTTTGATCGCCGAGTTGTGGTCAATAAGCCGGATGTGAATGGGCGAAAACAAATTCTAGAAGTGCACACTCGAAAAACGCCAATTGGGCCCGATGTTGATCTTGAAAAGATTGCTCGCGGTACCCCAGGATTTTCGGGAGCTGATCTTGAAAACCTCGTGAATGAGGCTGCCTTGGTGGCCGCTCGTTATGACAAAAAATATCTTGCTATGGAAGACTTTGAAAAAGCCAAAGACAAGGTCCTGATGGGTTCTGAGAGAAAATCCATGGTGATCAGTGACGAAGATAAGCGCATCACGGCTTATCACGAGGCTGGACATACCTTGGTGAATAAAAAAATCTCGGGCCTGGATCCGATTCACAAGGTGACCATCATTCCTCGTGGAATGGCATTGGGAGTCACTCAGACCTTGCCGGAAAAGGACAGTTTGAATCTTTCCAAAAATCAGGCGCGCAATATGATTTCCTTTCTTTTTGGTGGAAGAGCGGCTGAAGAGATTGTTTTCGGGGATATTACGACTGGCGCTGGCAATGACATCGAACGAGCGACAGAGATTGCTCGACGCATGGTTTGCGAGTGGGGGATGAGCGAAAAGTTGGGGCCAATGGCCTATGAAAAACGAGAGAATCCTGTTTTTCTTGGAATGCAATACGGCCATGCAAATCGAGAATATTCGGATGCCAAGGCTGAAGAGATCGACAAGGAAGTTTATCAGCTTATTGACGGCGGATATAAATCTGCACTGAAGATACTGACGGACCACCGGGATGCTTTGGAACGTTTGGCGGCCGCTTTGCTCGAGTATGAAACTATTGATGGCAGTGAGGTTGACATGCTTGTGAACGGAGCTGCCGTGTCGGAAATTCGTAAGGTTCGCTCGAATAAAACCGGTGGCGGATTGGGTGGTAATAAGACCACCGAGACAGCCGATGACAAAGTTCCGACGGGTGGTAAAGATCCCGTTGGTAATCCAGGACCTGTAACAGCTTAAGATTTAACTTTAGGGCAAAGAAAGGCTCGACGGTGACACCAGAGGGGATTGTGTGGATTTTCAACTGATGATCGACAATGTCCTTTTCATCGTCGGCCATTTGCGGATGCAAGACTTTGTCGACATGGTTTTGGTTTGGGCGGTTGTCTACCGCATTTTAATCCTGATCAAAAAAACTGGAACTATTCAGATGCTCTCGGGGCTGGGGGTTTTGGCTATTGCCTATATCCTCAGTATTTGGTTGGAGCTTTACACCTTTAACTGGATTCTTGAGAAATTCTTTTCCAATCTATTCGTGATTGTAGTGATTCTGTTCCAGGGAGAGATTCGTCGGGCCTTGGCGCAAATCGGGAGCAATCCATTTTTCTCGGATGTCTCCTCTGTTCAGGAAACATATATTATCGAAGAAATTGCCAAGGCAGCATTTTCAATTGCGGAGTTGGGATATGGAGCTCTCTTTGTGATTGAGCGAGATATTTTGGTGGATTACCACATCGAGTTTGGTACGGAAATGGATTCCAAAGTTTCTGCAGAGCTTTTGATCTCGGTCTTTCACCCGACGTCTCCGATGCATGACGGGGCGGTGCTAATCCGCGGTGGAAAAATTCATTCTGCAGGAAATTTTTTACCGCTGAGTAAAAATCCTGTTCTGGATAAAAACCTGGGAACTCGTCATCGGGCGGCGATTGGTTTGACGGAAGAATCCGATGCCATTGTGATTATTGTCAGCGAAGAGAATGAATCGGTGGGAATTGTTCAGAGTGGTCATTTGACACCAATGCAGGATATGGGCGATTTGCGCCAAGCCCTGTATGACGTTTATGGACTGAAGTTCAAATCTTCCGTGGAGGTCTTTTCGTGAAAGTGAAGATGAAGGACCTGTTGTTTGAAAATATGAGCTACAAAATGGTGGCTCTCTTTATTGCCCTCATTCTGTGGCTGACGATTTTGGGGCGCCGAGACTTCTCTTTGACAAAAAATGTCGAGGTGGAGCTTGTGGCAGGAGCGCGACAGACAGTCGTCATGCAAAGTATTGATACTGTCAAAGTAAAGGTTTCTGGCCCGAGAACAGCTTTGAAAAAGTTTATGGAGAGTGGACTCAGCCAGCTCCTCAGCATTGATGTCTCTGACCATGGTGAAGGAGATGTTGAAGTTCAGGTTCCCTTGAAACAAATTGATGTCCCTTTCGGGGTCAAGGTGATTTCGGTGAAGCCCTCAGTTATTCATGCAAAAATTATTCGTAAAGAGTGAAGGATGAAAGTGGACAAAGCTGGATATGAGAAAAGACAAAGACTCTTTGGGACCGATGGAATCCGCGGAACCGCCAATGTTTACCCCATGACACCCGAGGTGGTTGTGAAAATTGGCCAGGCTATTGGCCATCTTTTGCAGAAACAGACCTTGCCTTGGATTTCGCCACAAAGAAAAGTCGTCATTGGAAAAGACACCCGGCTTTCAGGTTATATGATTGAACAGGCCTTGTCGTCGGGACTGAATTCGATGGGGGTGCATGTCCAGCTGGTGGGACCTCTGCCAACACCGGGGATCGGTTTTTTGACTCGGAATATGCGTGCGGCGGCAGGGGTTGTGATCTCGGCTTCGCACAATGCTTTTCATGACAATGGAATTAAAATTTTTGGTTATGATGGTTTTAAGATTGCTGATGAAATGGAGCGGGAAATCGAGCGTTTGGTTCTCGAGGAGGACCTCAATCAGTATCTCCCCCCTTCGCATCATGTTGGCCGAACTCGGCGAATCGAGGATTCTCAGGGACGCTACATTCTTTATGTGAAGAATACTTTTCCTCTGGAAGAAACCTTGGATGGGCTGCGGATTGTCTTAGATACTGCCAATGGGGCCGCGTACAAGGTTGCCCCCGCCATATTTACAGAGCTAGGTGCTGAAGTAATCCAGCTGGGGGATGCGCCCAATGGAACGAATATCAATGACAAGGTCGGGGCTCTTTACCCGGCAAAACTTGCAGAGAGCGTGATCGAATACCGGGCGGATGTTGGTATCAGCTTGGATGGAGACGCGGATCGAGTGATTATGGTGGACGAACGGGGCGAAGTGATGAATGGAGATCACATCCTGGGGATCTGCGCGTTGCACATGAAGAAAAAGGGGTCCCTTAAAAAGAACACACTTGTTGTCACACAGATGTCGAACTTTGGGCTTGAGAAACGAATGAATGAGGCCGGGATCCAGGTCGTTAAGACTGGGGTGGGTGATAAGTACGTGGTCGAAGAAATGCGCAAAAATGGGTTTAATCTCGGTGGCGAGCAATCGGGACATATTATTTTTTCAGATCACACCACGACCGGCGATGGATGTGTAGCAGCGCTAAATGTTTTGGCCGTGATGAAACAAACAGGCGTTAAGATGTCCGAGCTCAATAAAATCATTGTGGATGTTCCCCAGGTCTTGATTAATTTGCGGGTAAAAAAGAAAAAAAACCTGGATGCAATCCCCGGATATCAAAGTTTGATTGATTCTATTGTGGCGCAACTGAATGGTGATGGTCGAGTGTTTGTGCGTTTCTCGGGAACAGAGCCTGTTATCCGAATTCTTGTTGAAGGGCCGGACAAGGTCTTAATCAATCAACACGCGGCTCAGATTGCCGAGTTTTTAGAAGAACATCTCTCGAGTGAGAGCTAAATAAAATAGATCAGTAAAAAAGAAAAAACGATAAAAACAAAAAGAGAACAGAGACTTGCAGTGAAAAAGAAGATTCGTCTTGGAGTGAACATTGATCATGCGGCTACTCTTCGCCAGGTGCGAGGTGGCACAACACCCTATCCTGATATTTTAAACATTGCTAATTTAGCAATTCAAGGCGGAGCTGAACAAATCACTATCCATTTGCGAGAAGACCGTAGGCACATTCAAACAAAAGATCTCGTGATCTTGGCAAAAAAGTGCTCCGTTCCCCTGAACCTCGAGATGGCATCGACGGATGAAATGGTTCGTTTGGCCAGAAAGTACAAGCCTGACTGGGTTTGTATGGTTCCCGAAAAACGTCAGGAACTGACGACTGAGGGGGGCTTAGATGTTTATAAAGGTCTCAGAAAAATCAGTCTCCAAGTTGAAAGACTGCAAATGATTGGCATTGAGGTCTCGATGTTTATTGAGCCCAACCCGATCCAGATTCAGGCCTCTTTTGACAGTGGGGCCGACGCGGTGGAATTGCATACAGGTAAATGGGTCAGGCTTCGTGGCCGGGCCCGCAAATATGAGTGGAATCGTTTGATCAACGCCGCCGAGATGGCTCATCAATTGGGCATGTCCGTCCATGCCGGACATGGCTTAGATTATCAGACAGCCAAAGAAATTAAAAAACTTCCATATCTTCAAGAGGTGAATATTGGTCACTCATTGATTTGTTATTCATTGGAGGAAGGCCTCTGTTCGTCAGTGCGGAGAATGAAAAGTATTTTGCGTTGAAATCTAAGAAAATGTCAGAGAAGTGCCTGTGAAAAAAGAGTTTATTCAAAAATGGAACTGCAAAGATCTGTCTGAATTTCGGGAGGCCGCGCGCGAGGTTTTTCGACATTTACCAGATCGTATGGTGCTTGCCCTCAGTGGCCCGATGGGGGCAGGTAAAACAGAAATGGTAAAGCTTCTTTGTGAACAACAAGGGGTTCGGGATGTGGTCTCTCCGACCTACGCTCTTCATCATCGTTATCCTCTGAAAACACAGGGGGATATTGAGCACCTCGACCTTTTTCGCATGGAAAATGAAGAGGAGCTGGACTCAACGGGTTTTTGGGATTTCTTTTTTGAAAAACAGGGATGGATTTTTATCGAGTGGCCCGAGAAGATGAATCTGGAGCAGATCCCTGACGATTGGAGCTTGTTCTTGCTTGATCTTAAAGTGGATGGAGATTCTCGAGAGCTCAGTCTCTTTCGACGTTAAGAAACATTTTGAAATTGGGGATGAGTCATCATTTGTTGAGAGACCTCTTCTGCCAATTTTTCAGCGACGTGCAGGCTATTTTTATTGTCTGCGGACTTGTCTCCAAGAGCTAAAACAGCGCCGACGACATGGTCTTCCACCAAGATGGGCGTGATCGTTAAATGATCAGGTGCCTGTGAGCTATTCCATTCATCAAAAAAGCGATCACTGACCTCGTTGGGCACCACGTAGCCATGGTAGGGCTTTAATGTCCGCATGACGATACGGAAGGGGCTATGAATCTTCAGGGAGAGAGTGGTCTGAGGATTTTCTGGAGCTTGGAACTTAGAATCCCACTTCCAAGGAATCATGCTGTCGCCCTCTTTAAGTAAAATCATGGTCTTTAGGAAGTGGTGGCTCATCTCAGAAAAAACCTTGTCAAAGATCGACTCTGAATTTTTAGGTGCACTTTTTTTCAGGTGGCCGACAGAAATTTTTGTAATTTCTTCGATCTCTTCTGGTTTGTCTTTTTTTGACGAAAGAGCGCCGGGCTGAGTGTAGAGAACCTCTGTCTTGAATGGCATTGCTTTAATGCCAGAGACACTCTTGGTGAGCTCCGAAGAGGGGCGAGGAATCGTTTTGGTCATCTCCGCAGGAAGAGGGGGCGGATTGGCGGGCACATCCATGTCTCCATTCAAATTGAGTTCTTCGATGGTCGACTTTTCATCAGTGCCACTCAGGTCATCCATGGATCCGGGGTCCGGTGGAGATGAGAGTTCAAGGTCATCAAAGTCACAAGAGTCTTTGGTAATTGAGTTTTGAGATTTTTTGCTGGCATTGACCTCCGCTGAAAGATTGTCCATAGAGAACTCATCTTTTTTTGGCGAGGCTGGCGTTTTGATCATGGAGTTGACGGCATCTTGAATTGCCAAGGTCGAATCGTCATTGGCGGCGACGGGGCTTGGATTTTGTTGGGTGACCGTACCCTGGTACTCGTACCAAATTGTTTTTAAGACTTCTTGTTCGCAGAGAACGTAGACTACATTCAATTTTTGGCTGAGCTTGGGGGCTTTTAGCGGAGCTCGAGAGCAGCCAACATAGAGAATCCCGTCCCATTCGTAGATGGGAATAAGCTGCGAAGACCAAGACGTGAGATCTCTCCATTTGGAAAAAAATCCCGCATCGGGCTTATGCATTTGAAAAAACTGACTGGACAAGATCGGTAAATTCATGCTTTTTTCTCTCTTTAGGGGTATCGGCGAAGCTATTGAAAAACCTAAGGTTTTATCATATTGAGACGGTGATTCTGGGGGGCTTAGGGGAGTTTGGACCCTGAGTTCGATCTAGGTCCAAAAGGACAGGGGTTATTCAAACAGGTCGATAGCCTCCTTCCGAGGGAAAAGTCTATTCGGGAAGGGCGTTTTGTGCTATGAGCCAAGGTCCATGAAACAAGAATCAAAAGCCCAAATTTATTTGGATTTTAACGCCACAACGCCCCTGTCGTCGGACCTAGCCGCCCGCCTTGGTGAGGTTGCAATTGAGTCCTGGGGAAACCCAAGTTCCATTCATTGGGCTGGGCAGAAATCAAAGAAAATTATTCGCGAGGCTCGCCAGTTTGTAGCGCAAAGTTTAGGAGTTCATCCGCTTGAAATTATTTTCACCAGTGGTGGGAGCGAGGTCAACAATCAGGTCCTTCAATCCGTGTTTGAAAAAAGTCGGGCTTCGGGCCGAAATGAATTCATCACCAGTAAAATTGAACACCCGAGTATTGTTAAAACACTCCAACATCTCAAGAGTTTGGGTGCCATTATTCACGAAATACCTGTCGACCTGGATGGAAGCTGGAGCTGGTCCGCTTTTGAAAAAGTGCTCAGTGAAAGAACAGCCTTGGTGACGGTGATGCTTGCAAACAATGAGACCGGATTGGTGTTGCCGATTCGGCAGATCAGCGAAAAGGCCCATGCCGTCGGAGCTCTGGTTCATACCGATGCGGTTCAAGCTCTGGGAAAAATTCCCGTGAACTTGAAAGAACTCGGCGTTGATTTTGCCAGCTTTTCAGCGCACAAATTTTATGCTCTCAAAGGAGCTGGAGCCTTGTATTGCCGTAAAGGTCTGGACCCGAGACCTTTGATCTTTGGCGGAGGTCAAGAGCGACAAAGACGAGGTGGAACTGAAAACACTTTGGGAATTTGGTCATTTGGTGAAATGTCAAAACGTGCCAGTGAGGTTTCAGCTCAAGCAGAAAAGATGCTAGCATTGCGAGATCGGATGGAATTAAAAATATCTCAGCTGATTGAGGGCGTCCGAGTGACCCATCAGCGCGCTCTGCGTTTGCCAAACACGTCCAGTCTTGTGATTGAAGGAGTCGATGGAGATTCTTTGTTGATGAGTCTAGATGTCCAAGGTTTTGCAGTGAGCACG
>PEZR01000131.1:9105-13021 GCA_002773975.1 Bdellovibrio sp. CG10_big_fil_rev_8_21_14_0_10_47_8 | reverse complement strand
TTTTTGATCGCAAGTTCTACGCCAGCAATCGACAATTGATCCGCGTCTTTAATGACGGGAACGATGAGCCCTTTTTCGGTGCCCACTGCGACGCCGATGTTGTAGTAGTTTTTGTAAATAAGATCATTCCCGTCGATGGAAGAATTGACAGCGGCTTGATCTTTTAGGGCCTCAACAGCCGCCTTCACAAAGATGCCCATAAACCCAAGGCTCGTGCCATACTTTTCTTTGAAACGATCTTTGTATTTCGCTCGAAGCTCAATGGCTTTTGACATATCAATTTCATTGAAAGTGGTCAGAATTGCGGCTGTATTTTGTGCCGCCTTTAAGCGCTCAGCGGTTTTTTTGCGAATGGTGCTCATCGGAACGCGGCTCTCATCCCCTTGCTTAGAGGGGCCACGAGGAGCCGGGGTGGCGGTGGGTGCTGGAGTTTTCCCAGGGGCCTGCACACCAGCAGTGGCTCCAGTGACATCGGCTTTGGTCAGGCGGCCATCCTTGCCCGTACCAGTGACCTGGCTTGGATCAATGCCTTTTTCAGTAACAATTTTTTGTACTGCTGGAGACAAGTGTCCCATCAGGTCGGGATGAGCGGAAGCCCCATTGGAGCTTGCCGCCATTGCCGGCGAAGCTGAAGGGGGCGCAGCTGCTGGGCTTGGAGCGCTTGCTTGTGGAGTTGGCGCCGCTGCCGAAGTCACCGTGGCCTTGGCGTCGGAGTCAATCTGGGCAACGACGGTGCCGATCGGAATCGTTTGTCCTTTTTCGGCAGAGATCTGTAGGACGCCGTCTTGCTCGGCGACGACTTCAACACTCGCCTTGTCGGTTTCCAACAACATCAAGACGTCGTTTCGTTTTACGGCCTCGCCATTTTTTTTCGTCCACTCGCCAATCGTGGCTTCAGTGATGGATTCGCCCACAGCGGGAACTTTTACATCGTATTTCATTTTGCTGACTCCTTTGATGTCGTCATTATATTTTAAAACAATTTTCTACGATCTCCGCTTGCTCGACCTTGTGTCGATAAATTGAACCGGTCGCTGGAGATGCGCGATCGGGTCGGCCTACGTATTCAAAATTCAATTTCAATTTTTCCTGAGCAATGATTTCTTGGAAACGGAAAAACACATGCCCCCACGAGCCCATATTTTTGGGCTCCTCTTGAACCCAAATGACATTTTTCAGTTTCGGATATGATTTTAGCACCTGAATAATCTGTGCCGTAGGAGTTGGGTAGATTTGTTCCATTCGAACCAAGGCGGTTCTTTGGTTTTTTTGTTTTTCCCGCTCTTCAAGAAGATCGTAATAGATTTTTCCAGAGCAGAAAGCCACGGTTTCAACCTTTTTTGGATCGGTGATGCCGAGGTCGGGAATGATCTCCTGAAAAGTACCTTCGGCCAGTTCTTGAATGGTAGAAACTGCTCGTGGATGTCGCAACAGGGACTTGGGGGACATCACTATCAGGGGCTTTCTAAAAGGTCTCTTCATTTGACGACGAAGAGCATGGAAAATTTGAGCGGGAGTCGTGAGATTGCAGACCTGCATATTGTACTGAGCACAGAGCTGCAGAAATCTTTCCAGACGAGCTGAGGAGTGTTCCGGGCCTTGGCCCTCATATCCATGAGGCAGCAACAAGACCAAGCCACTCATCTGTTGCCATTTTGCTTCGCCGGCGCTCAGAAACTGGTCGATGATGATTTGAGCACCGTTGACGAAGTCACCAAACTGAGCCTCCCACAAAGTCAAAAAGGTCGGATCACTGATGGCATTGCCGTATTCAAACCCCATCACACCGTACTCGGATAGAATGGAGTCATAAACACAGAACTCCACAGTTTGATCATTGACGTGGTCTAGTGCGACGTAAGATTCTCCGGTTTTAAAATCATAGAGGCCCGCATGACGATGGGTGAAAGTTCCCCGAACGCAGTCTTGTCCGGTCAGTCGCACGGACGTTCCGTCATGCAACAAAGATCCATAAGACAATAGTTCAGCCATTCCCCAATCCAGAGGGTCTTTGCCCTTGGCCATATCCGTTCGAGTTTGCAAAAGTTTAACGAGTTTTGGATGAGGGGTAAACCCCGATGGCACAGAGCCCAGTTGTTGACCAATTTTTTTCAAAACTTCGATGTCTATTGTAGTGTCAGTCGGTTTTTCAAAGTCCTGGGCTTTCGCCTTTCTTAAGCCAGTCCAGAATCCATCGAACTTAACCGGCTGGATCTTAGGAGGGTTCGCTTTGGTGTGTTCATAGATTTTCTGGAGATTCTCCATTTTTTCATCAAACAGGCTGTCAAAATACTTTTGATCAATCACTCCTTCACGGATTAGCTGTTTGCCATAGATTTCCCGAGGAGTTGGATGTTTCTTAATGAGCTCATACATCAAGGGCTGAGTATAAGCCGGCTCGTCGCCTTCGTTGTGCCCATAACGACGATAGCAGATAACATTGACGACCACGTCTCGTCCCCATTCCTGTCGAAATCGCAGAGCGATGTCCATGGCGCGGATGCAACTTTCAATGTCATCACCGTTCACATGCAGAACCGGCGTGGCAATGACCTTTGAAACATCTGAGCAATAATGGGAGCTTCGTCCATTCTCAGGAGAGGTTGTAAATCCAATTTGGTTGTCGATGCTGAGATGAATAGTGCCACCCACAGTGTAACCTTTGACCTGGGACATTTGAAAAGTTTCAGCGACCACGCCCTGTCCGGCAAAAGCAGCGTCACCGTGAATCAACACGGGGATGACTTTCTTGCGGTTTTGCGTGTCCTTTCGGCGTCGTTGTCCAGCTCGGGCCATTCCCAAGACGACGGGATTCACAGCTTCCAAGTGAGAGGGGTTAAAGGCCAAGGTCACTTGGCAATCTCCGTTGTCTGTTTTTTTGTCTGATTTGTAGCCGAGGTGATATTTTACATCGCCGCCAAAATCATCGATGGGCTCCGATGTTTCCGTTGGGCCGTTGAAGTCTGCGAAAATATACTCGAGAGCTTTTCCCATAAAGTTAGCAAGAACGTTGACCCGTCCCCGGTGAGCCATGCCGACGAGAATTTCTTCGACTTGTTTGCCAGTCCCGCGAGAAACCAAAGTTTCCAGCATCGGCATCAGAGCATCTCCGCCTTCGATGGAGAATCGTTTGGTGCCGACGTACCGGGTATGAATAAATTTTTCTAAACTCTCTGCTCGAGTCAAAGAATGAAAGGCATCTTTCTTTTCTTGAGGAGTGAGCTTGAAGTTGGTTTTGTTTTGTTCAAATTCTTTAATGAACCAACTGCGCACATCTGGCAATGCTTCAGCACATTGAACAGTCAGTTTGCCACAGTAACAGGCGCGCATATGGGCGATAATTTCCCGGAGTGTTGCTTGAGGTTTGCCGATAGTTTGCCCAATTTGAAATGTTTTTTCCAAATCAGCTTCGCTCAGTCGGAATCGAGAAAGAGAAAGTTGATCAGATGGGGAGGGTGTGTTGGTCAGAGGATCAAGATCAGCTTCGAAGTGTCCATAGTCTCGGTAAGCTTTGATCAGCTGATAGACATCGAGTTCTTTTTCGGAAAGACCGAGGCCGCCGTCTTGACCAAATTCGACGCCCTCGAAAAATCTTTTCCAATCCGCCGAGACGGAGTTGGGATTTTTTTGGAACTGTTGATATAAACTTTCGATGTATTCCAGATTGCCCATCTGTGCATAGGTGTTGCTGGCAGCCATGGTGTGATTCCTTCCAGTGAATTTTTAGTGCTCAAAAGAACAACTTATGTTAGCAAATTTAAAGGAGAAATTGAACCATGTATAAGCTCATTCTGGTTCGCCACGGCGAAAGTCTTTGGAATCAAGAGAACAGATTTACCGGCTGGCAGGACGTAGATCTGTCTGAGAAAGGTCGAGCAGAAGCTCGAGCGGCGGGACAGACTTTGAAAAAGCTGTG
>PEZR01000131.1:4032-9049 GCA_002773975.1 Bdellovibrio sp. CG10_big_fil_rev_8_21_14_0_10_47_8 | reverse complement strand
TTCGTACTCTGTGGATGGCTTTGGACGAAATGGATCGCATGTGGCTGCCGGTCAAAAAAGATTGGCGTTTGAACGAACGGCACTATGGTGCGCTCACGGGATTGGACAAATCTGAAACCGCAGCTCGTCATGGTGAAGAGCAGGTCAAAATTTGGCGCCGCAGTTATGACACTCCCCCTCCGGCAATGGATCGCAAAGATCCCAGGCATCCCACTTTTGATCTGCGGTATGGGAGCGTCAATGCTCAGATGTTGCCCAGCGCTGAGTCTTTGAAGGACACGGTTGCCCGATTCCTTCCACTGTGGAACGAGGAGCTAGCGCCCATTATTCAGATGGGACAGCGAGTTTTGATTTCCGCTCATGGCAACAGCTTGCGGGCTTTGATTCAACATCTGGAAAAATTGACCCCTGCTCAGATTATGGAAGTGAACGTGCCGACGGGAATCCCTTTGATGTACGAGTTGGATTCTTCTCTTCAGGTCATGGACAAAAGATATTTGGGAGATCCCGAGGTTGTTCGAGCTGCGACAGAAAAGGTCGCCAACCAAGGAAAGAAAAAATAATTTCATGGCCACTATTTATCGCAATATTGGCGAGCTCCTCACTTTGCAAGGGGCGGCCGAGAAAAAAGGCCGCAAAACTCGAGAAGCTGATCTCGGCATCCTGCCCAAGGCCGCGATGGTTGTGCATCGGGGTGTGATTGTTTGGCTAGGACCCGAGAAAAAATTAAAAACTTTTAAAACCAAAGAATTTAAGTCTGCGAAAGAAATCGACATGAACGGCATGACGGTTTTGCCAGGTTTTGTCGAGTGCCATACCCATTCACTTTTTGCGGGTTCAAGAGCTCATGAGTTTGAGTTGCGGCAGCAGGGGGCGACCTATCAAGAAATTTCCAAAGCCGGCGGTGGAGTGCTCTCAACCGTGCAGGCCACTCGTAAGGCATCTGAGGTGAGGCTGCGCAAAGATCTGGAACAACGAATTGAACGTTTTTCTGCACAGGGTGTGACCACGGTTGAGGTGAAGTCTGGTTATGCTCTCAACAAAACCGGCGAGATCAAGTCTTTAAAAGTGATTCGCTCTTTGGATCAAAAGCCAATTCAGGTCGTGCCTACATTTTTAGGTGCGCATTCAATTCCCACTGAGTTTTCATCGGCCAGAGAATATTTGGCGTCGATCGAGTCCTATTTGCCTGAGGTAAAAAAGTGGACGGATCGTTTGGATATCTGGATTGAAAAGGGTTTCTTCGAAACGAGCTTCAGTCGGGCCTACTTGCAAAAAGCCAAAGAGTTGGGATTTCAGATCGTGATTCATGCCGATCAGCTGACTCTTTCAGGGGGAACGGCATTGGCGACCCAGGTGGCGGCGGTGTCTGCGGATCATGTGATTCAGATTTCTGATATTGAAATTGATCAAGTGGCAAAGTCCGACATGACGGCCGTGCTGTTGCCGATGGCCGATCTTTATATGAAATGCGCTTATCCTCCGGCGAGAAAACTGATCGATGCGGGTGCGAGGGTGGCTTTGGCGACGGACTTTAATCCAGGGACTTGTCCCTCGCAGGACCTCAGTCTGGTGGGTTTGCTGGCTCGGTTGGAAATGAAGATGAGTTTGCCCGAGGTGATTGCGGCATACACGGTGGGTGCGGCCTCGGCTTTGAAGCTAGAGGCCCAAGTTGGCAGTTTAGAGCTCGGAAAAGATGCTAATTTCTTCGGCACCGCCAAGGATTGGAATCAACTATTTTACTCGGCAGGTGATTCATCTGTGGATAAAATTGTCTTCAAAGGTCGAAATATTTGATTTAATGGAGATTAACCTCCGCGTCACAAAGTCATATTTCTGTCATGTTCTTACAAAATGATTTGCATTGTAGGCCCTGAATTTTCTAGGCTTAAATCGTAACGCGAACGCAACAAAATGAGGTTGAGCCATGAAGGGCACTTATTCAGCATTGATGCAGTCCAAGTTTTTTAACCCGGCTTTTAATTCAGCGATCTTTGATGGCCCCATTCGCATCTATTTTGCTCAGTTTCATGAGTCCTTGGCTTTGAAAATCTATTTTAGCCTTCAACAAAAATACGCCCAAGAAATGGCGCGGGCCAAAGAGATGCATCGCACTCTGGATCGGACAGTCTTGGTGATGTTGTATCCGACCACAGAGAGTTTTCAGCTGTCCTTTGACGGTGCTGAGGACGAAGCCTTTATGATGTTGGATGGGTTGGTGGATGACGCTGTGATTGGGATTTCAGGTCCCTTTGAAGACGAGAAGCTTCCCTTGGTTCTAGATCAGGTGATGGGTGTTGTGCGCAGTTGGGAACAGTCCACCGCGCCGAATTCTTTTGCTCAAGTTTCAATTTGAGCTAAACTGAGAGGGATGAATCTCTCGAGATTAAAAAATTCCAAAGGTCAGATTGTCGTCGAGTATGTTTTGCTGCTGACGATAGCGATCACCATGGCGATGATCATTGTCTCCCTGTTGGTGAAACGAGATACCGACGATCCGGAAAACTCAGGTGCCCTGATCCGAAAATGGCGTCAAATCCAAGAAACCATCGGCAACGACACCCAAAACTAAACAGCACCAACCGCATCCCCACCCCAAGATCACGTTAATAAGTGCCTTCCCTTTTTTGGTAGCAATATCGCGTCATTTCCCCACGCTTCAACAACTTAACGCAGTCTTGCTACCAAAAAAGGGAAGGCACTTATTAACCGAAGCTTTGCTTAGAAGATTTTTTTGCGGCGTTGGATTTCTTCCGAGAGGACCTCTTGCATTTGCTCTTGGATTTCTTCGGCGATTTCGTGCATCAGTTCAGTGTCTTCGATTTGATGGGGCTTGTAGGGCAGATAAATCGGGGGCAGGAATTTGATTTTCCACTTAGCTGGAAGAGGGATCAGATTCAACGGGATTGGGATGATGGTTCCTCGCAAGTATTTGGTCAATTTCAGTTGCGACAAATTGATACTGGATTCTTCAGCGCCAATCACCAGCGTCGGAACGATGGGTGACTGAGTCTGGATCGCCATGCGAATGAAGCCCCGCTTGAATTCTTGCAGATGGTACATCTCACTCGATGGTTTAAAATTTCCTTTTTCACCCTCCGGGAAAAGAATAATTAAATTATTTTTCTCCAGCAATGAAATGCCATTTTCAAACGTCGCCTCTGTAAAGCCCAGCTTCTGTGCCGGCACCGACGTGGTCTTTGATAAAAACCAAAACTGATGGGTAAGAACTCGTGGAATCCTGCGAACCTCTTTGTAAACAGTGTGGGCTAAGATGATGGCGTCGTATCCAGAAAATCCGGAATGGTTCGGTGCAATGATCGCGGCCCCTCGGCGAGGGATGTTTTCCAAACCTTCGACTTCAAGACGGAAATATTTCTTTAATAGTTCCATCAAGAAATGAGGAAAAATCTGATAGATCAGAGTCTCTGTGTCGAGATTCTTGAGATCAGAAATCTTTTCTTGCGACTTTTTAAAAAAATTGATCATGTTGACTTATCCAATTTGAACTATGCAAAGGTCAGTGAGGGATTCAACTATGTATATCATGGCCATCGATCAAGGAACAACCGGCTCTACGGTTTCAATTTTGAACCAGGCCGGAAGTCCTGTCACCAAAGTGAATCAAGAGTTTCCACAGATTTTTCCTCAGCCAGGCTGGGTCGAACATAATCCCGAGGACATTTGGAAATCGGTCTTAAGCACCATCGAGAAAGCCTTACAGAAAGCAAAAATATCAGCTGCGGAGATTGCGGCTATTGGCATTACTAACCAGCGGGAAACTGTTGTCGTATGGGACAAATCCTCTGGCAAGCCGGTCTATAATGCCATTGTTTGGCAGTGTCGACGGACGCAGGACTTTTGTGAAAAATTAAAAAAGGAAAAAAAGCAAAATCTGATTCGCAAAAAAACAGGTTTGGTGATTGACCCCTATTTTTCGGCCAGCAAAATCCGTTGGATCTTAAAAAATGTTTCCGGTGTGGCGGCGCGAGCGCGAAAGGGCGATCTATTGGCGGGGACCATGGATATCTTTTTGTTGTGGCGCTTGACTGGCGGAGCTTGTCACAAAACAGATGTCAGCAATGCTTCAAGAACAATGCTGATGAATATTCAATCCGGAGATTGGGATGCTGATCTTTTGAAGATGTTTTCGGTCCCGGCTTCGTTGCTTCCCGAGATTGCCAATTCCTCAGGTCTTTTTGGAAAGACCAAGGGACTGGGGGTTTTGCCGGACGGAATTCCAATCACAGGCATCGCGGGTGACCAACAGGCGGCTCTTTTTGGGCAGACTTGTTTTTCCGTGGGCGAAGCCAAATGCACCTATGGCACCGGCAGTTTTTTGCTGATGAACTCGGGACATAAAATGGTGATCTCGAAACATCAGCTTTTGACGACGGTCGCCTGGAAATTGCCTGGGCAGAAAATGACCTATGCATTGGAGGGTGGGGCTTTTATCTGTGGTGCGGCGGTCCAGTGGTTAAGAGACGGACTGCAGCTCATCTCGAAGAGTTCTGAAGTGGAAACTTTGGCCCAGCAGGTACCCTCGAGTGAAGGGGTCGAATTTGTGCCGGCGTTGACGGGGCTGGGTGCGCCTTACTGGGATTCTGCTGCACGAGGATTGATTTGTGGACTGACTCGCGGTTCAAGCAAGGCTCATATCGCCCGGGCAACTCTTGAGGCCATGGCTCTGCAGAACACAGAAATTTTATTGGCCATGCAGAAGGACTTGGGAAAAAAACTGAAAAGTTTGCGAGTGGATGGAGGAGCCTCGGTCAACAGTCTGTTGATGCAGATGCAGGCTGATTATATGGGGACTTTGGTCATTCGTCCGCAGCAGATTGAGACCACCTCAATTGGCGCGGCTTATCTGGCAGGTTTGGGGGTTGGGATCTGGTCGTCCACGGAGGACATTCGTCGCATCTGGATGGTGGATCAGAAATTTGAGTCCCATATGTCGAGTAAATCCAGGGCGCAAAGAATGCAGCGATGGCAAAAGGCCGTCGAACGAACACGGCTT
>PEZR01000131.1:2480-4000 GCA_002773975.1 Bdellovibrio sp. CG10_big_fil_rev_8_21_14_0_10_47_8 | reverse complement strand
AACTGGGGGCTTTCCTTCAGCTTTTCATTCATGTTTTTCAAGCGAAGGGCAAAAGATTTGAGCATCGAACTGGCCCAGACGGGAAGTTCTTCAAGCAGTTGCTCGTAGCCTTTTTCTGAAACTTTGATCAAAGTGCACTCGGTGAGAGCCTGTGCCGAGGCCGAACGAGGTTGTTTGTCCAAAAGAGCAAATTCACCGAAAGATTCGCCCTCTTCCACCGTGGTGATATTGATTCGTTTGCCCGTCTTTGATTTGGTAAAAATCTGAACCTGACCCTGCTCAATGATATAAAATTGAAAATCAATATCACCCTCAAAGAAAATAAAATCACCGGGCTTATAGATCTCTTTAATAACATCGGGTGACTCTTGCATGGTATTCCCCTCAAGCTTTGATGTTGGGGGAAAAGTCCAGCAATGTAAACCAGATTTGGAGTGAAAGCTCGATTGGGTTAGGAAAAAAGTCCTGGAATTTCACGCAAGTGTTTGATCCAAGAGATCCTTTTGCCTGGGGGTAACTTGAATTCCTCGAGGTGTTTCTTGTTCGAAAGTGGAATTACAAAATGGTTAAATCCAAGTTTGTCCGCTTCCCTCAGTCTTTGTTCGGCAAAGGTCACCGCTCGAACTTCCCCCGTCAAGCCAACTTCTCCAAAAAAAACAGCCTTTGCCTCGACCGGTTTTCGAAGCTCAGTTGAGATCAAAGCAGCCGCTACCGCCAGGTCTGACGAGGGCTCGGCCAGTTTTAGGCCACCAACGACATTGATAAACACATCGGCTTGATTCAATTTCATTTCCAAATGGCGATCCAGAACTGCGGCCAAGAGATGCAGTCGGTTGACCTCAATCCCCAAAGAGGTTCGTCTGGGCATAGCCATCGGCGAGGCTACGGTGAGAGCCTGAATTTCACAAAGTAGAGGACGGGAGCCCTCCATCGAAGAGAAGACCGCGGAACCGATGAGGCTTTCGCCCCGCTCTTCTAAAAAAAGCTCCGAGGGGTTATGGACCTCTTCCAGGCCGGAGGAATTCATTTGAAAGACTCCCAGCTCGTGGGTCGCTCCAAACCGATTTTTTAATGAACGAAGAAGGCGAAAGTTTTGAGACAGATCGCCATCAAAGGACAATACACAATCCACCATGTGCTCGAGGACCTTGGGGCCGGCGATATTTCCCTCTTTCGTCACATGGCCGATCAGAATAACAGTCATGCCTTCGGATTTTGCCAAGCTCATGAGGTGGCCCGCACATTCTCGCACTTGGGAAACAGATCCCGGCGCAGCCTCAAGTTCGGGTAAAAAAATTGTTTGAATTGAATCAACAATCACTACATCGGGCTTCTTTTCCCGAGCCAACGCTAAAATCAGTTGCAGATTGCTTTCGCTGCTGACCTCTACCAATCCGCTGCGCACGCCCAGTCTCTGCGCGCGGTGACCGGTTTGGCTCATGCTTTCTTCGCCAGAAACATAAAGAACCTTGGATTGGTGTTTGGCTAAGCCGCCCGCCATTTGCATCAATAGTGTGGAC
>PEZR01000131.1:2089-2464 GCA_002773975.1 Bdellovibrio sp. CG10_big_fil_rev_8_21_14_0_10_47_8 | reverse complement strand
AGCCTCCAAGCAAAACAAAACTTCCTTGCACCAAGCCGCCACCCAAAACACGGTTCAATTCAGAAAAGTCCGTATCCACCCGTTTGAACTCATGCCGCTCAATACTTTGGTCCAGGGGGATGGCTTTGGTCGACAAAGGTCCATCGGACCCCAGGGACCAACCACGACCTCGACTACTGTTTGAGGACTCAGTTGCCATTGTTTCCTCAACCAGAGTATTCCAGGCCTCGCAGTCGGAACATCGGCCCTCCCAACGAGGTTTTTGTGCTCCGCAATTTTGACAGACATAAATTGTTTTGATCTTAGACTTCGCCATTCCCCTTCGCTATCATGAGATCTTCCGTGTTACAATCAATCTCGTATGGAACGCGCTGG
>PEZR01000131.1:1868-2028 GCA_002773975.1 Bdellovibrio sp. CG10_big_fil_rev_8_21_14_0_10_47_8 | reverse complement strand
ATCTGAGCTTGATAGGGATATTGAAAAGAACTCGGATTCCAATGATAAGTATTTGCTCAAGGTCATGAAGGGAATGTTAGCCGCCAAGGTTGATGCAGCCCTCGCGGAGACAATTTTCAAAGAACTCATTTCAGAAAATAAAAATCTGACCGAGTACATC
>PEZR01000131.1:0-1813 GCA_002773975.1 Bdellovibrio sp. CG10_big_fil_rev_8_21_14_0_10_47_8 | reverse complement strand
CTCAATATGAAAAGATTCTATCTCTTTCGCCGAATGCCAAACTTCAAATGGAGTCCCAGTTTGAGCTCGCCAAAATTTCTTTAGAGCAAAAAAAATATCGCGAAGCAAAACATCTTTTGAGTAAATTAGAAAGACGACAGCGGCGAGAAGAATCTTATCCAGAAACTATCTATCAATTAGCCAAAGCAGAGCGGGGTCTTCACAATCATCCGGCTTTTTGTCGATGGGCAAAAAAATTATACACTTCGTTCCCGCAATTTTCTCGAATCGAGAGCTGGGGTTCTCAACTGCCAAAAGATGAATTTGATGGTCAGGCCACAGGTTGCCCGGTTCGCAACGAGGACCGAAAGGCACGAATCAAAAATATGCAATGGGCGGGACTTGGCTCAAAAGCTCTCGAAGAGATTCAATCACTCAGAAATCCTTTGGACAAAGGGGGTCAGTATGACCTCGATCGGCTGGAAGTTTCCTATTGGGCGCATGAAGGAGAGATGGATAAAGCTTTGCAGATCCTGACTCCTTATTATGAAGCAAAGAAGAGTGATATTTCTTTTCTGAGTCAATTCGCTGTGATTGCGGCGAGAGCAGGAGAGTATCAGGCTGCGGTGGGAAGTTATTACGGCATATATCAGTTGGCTCCTCGTGGGCGAGGCGGAAAGCAAGCTCTGTATCAAGCCGCCTTTATGAGTTACCAATTTCAGGACTACGATGGGGCCTCTCGAAAATTTCAAGAGTTTATGAAGGTGTATTCCCGATCAGGTCTGATTCGCGATGCCCGTTGGCATTTGGCCTGGATTCGATATTTGCGAGGAGACTATAAGGGGTCCTTTAAAAGTCTGTCTGCCCTTTTGAATGAGCAAAAAAAGCGGCGGAGATCGTGGAAAAGTTTTCCTAAGGACCGGGTTACCTACTGGATGGCCATGAGTCTTTATCGTCAGAACGAGTACGGTCAAGCTAAACAGTTGTTCGAGTCCTTGGCCAAAGATCCCATGGTGGGATACTATTCGATTGCGGCTCAGCTTCGTTTGAAAAAGTTGGAACCACTGCTCAGTAAATCCAAGGAAAATAAAGTGGAAGAAAAAGTGGCTCTCTTCGAGGGGCTACCCAGATACTCTCGTTTTCCAGCTTCTGAAGCGATGATCCCGGCCGATGACTATGCCGCCATCAATGAAGAGAACGAAACGGAAGACACTATGTTGACGGAATCTGAGGTCGAGTCATCGGACGACGTGGCTGACGGTGAAGATGACCAGAGCGTTGATGTGCAGCAGGCGCTCGTCGTTGAAAATGACGACAATGTTTTGGAAAAGCCAGCTTTTGCAGATCCCAATATGGTAAAACGTTTCGAGCGAGTTCAGAACTTGATGGTTTTGGGATTGTCCGACTGGGCCAGATGGGATCTTTTTGATATCGAAAAAAGAACTCGTAATCGCGAATACTTAAAAAATCTGATGCAACAGTACCAGGCACTTGGAAATTACCATCGCTCCGCTTATATCGCACAGGTCAGTTTTGGATCGCAGAGAGCTGCGAGTGGTATCGAGGGCGCACGACTGTTCTGGGAATACGCTTATCCGCAGGCTTATTCTAAATATGTTTTAGATGTCAGTCATGACTTTGATATTCCTCCTGAATTAGAGTGGGGAATTATGCGGGCTGAAAGCGCCTATAAAAAAGATGTTATTTCTCCAGTCGGCGCTTTGGGGCTCATGCAGGTGATGCCGTCCACAGGCGGTAAAGTTGCAGAAATGCTCAAGGACAAGGATTTTGAGCCTCGGAAGCTCTTGCAGCCAGAGGTGGCTGTTAGAATTGG
>PEZR01000064.1:3765-12724 GCA_002773975.1 Bdellovibrio sp. CG10_big_fil_rev_8_21_14_0_10_47_8 | reverse complement strand
GGTTGTGGACGCCAATGCGACCGCAGCGAAGTGGTGTGATGATCTTAGTTTGGGCGGCTTCACGGATTGGTATCTGCCCGCTTATGACGAACTTGCGCAGCTCTATGCTAACAAAGCTGCCATCGGTGGATTTAAGACCATCGGAACAAGCTACTATTGGTCATCTACACAGGTGGATACCAGCGATGGGAACCGTCAAAAATTTGCCGATGGGACCTGGTCGAGCGGAACGAAATCTAGTTCCTACTATGTCCGTTGTGTACGCCGATATGGTGGCTCCCTCACTGCTTCTCCGAGCTCAGTATCTGGACTTACCATGGTTCTACCGGGGGATACTGCATCAGCATGGACAACTGTCACCGTTACAAACCCATTTGCAACCACCACGGGTGCATTAACAACGACGGTCAGCAACAGCAGTTTTGAAATCAACGGATCTAACAACAACTGTACTGGCCAAACCTTGGCACAAAATGCGACTTGTACCTTGCAGGTCCGATTGACCGGAAGCTCAACCTCATTGTCGGTCACCGGTAACCTGAAAGTTTTTGATACCACTGGATATTCTTTAACAGTGGCCTTAAGCGGTGCGATTACCAAAGACTGTACTACTGGTACACCCACCGTCGGTGACATTTGTTCTGGAGTCAATCTCTACGCTGGAACTTACAACTATGGTGGCTCGATTGGAACACTCGGATTGATGCTAACGCCGTCTGGCTGTTCGGGTGATACAGCCTCTCCAACATGTTCAGGAGCAACGGACTCACAAACTGCATCATGGGGCTCCAGTGGTGTTGATCATGGTGTCACCAGCACCACCGATGGTGTGACTAATACGGGAACTCTGGTGGGCGGAACCTGGTCGAACACACTGGCTGCTAAGTACTGCGCCAATTTAAATTATGGTGGATATACAGATTGGTACTTGCCCGCATCTGCCGAGCTTGCTTCATTGTATGCCAGCAAAACGGCCCTCAACATTGGACCCTACAATTACTGGGCATCGGATCAGGCCAGCACCACCAATGCGTCCTATGTAAAAATGAATACGGGAGCGACCTTAAACTCTTCAAAAACAGGAACAAACTGGTATCGTTGTATAAGACGAATTGGACCCGTACTCAGCACCGACAAATCTGTTGGATTTTCGTTCACATCTGGTGCTGGTGTTTCTTCATGGACGACTTTAACAGTCACCAACAATGGAACAGTAAATACCGGAATCTTGAGCTCCTCTTTAGTTGGGTCAAGTGCCGAGATTAACGGTGGAACCGATGCTTGTACGGGCTCGACCTTGAGTGCCGGTGCGAACTGCACGATGCAAGTCCGAGGAACTGGTGGATCCGCGGGACTGATCAATACCAAATTGATCATCACTGGTGCTGCCGGCGGCCGTGCTGTTGTGCAGCTCTCTGGTGTGGTTGACGGAACAGATTGCTCAATCGGAACACCAAGTACCGGAGTATTGTGCGGCAACGGGATTGTCAATGCTGGGAACTTTGCCTATGGCGGGGCCATCGGAACAAAACGTTTGTACACTCTGCCGGCTGGTTGTGATTATATGAGCAAAACACCAGCATGTTTAGGAGCAACCACCGACGTGGTCACTTCCACATGGGGTCCAGGGGCAACTAACCATGGAACTACGGAGACGAAAGACGGACAGGCCAACACAACAACACTCAGCTCTCTTGCGAACACCAATGCGGCCAAGTACTGTGAAAATCTTGAGTTCGCTGGATATACGGATTGGTATCTCCCCGCGAAAGATGAGATGGCTCAGCTTTACACGAACCGAGTTGCCATTGGTGGTTTTGACACCGATGCAACCACGGGTTTCTATTGGACCTCGACCCAGTCAGACAACGACAAAGCTTACCTTCGATATTTTAACTCGAGTTTAGAGTTATCGATCAACAAGGTCTCCACCTATCACGTTCGTTGCGTTCGCCGAGATCCTTAGTGTTTAGTTTGTAATGGGGTCGCCTGAATCTAGAATCAAAGCACCAAGGCGACCCAGCGCTCCGGCACAATACCCATTCCAAAGCGGAGGCCTTCCGAGGCTCTCCGGTTGATGGTGAATCCTGGCACTAAAATTTCATGGTTCCTCCTTTGTGTTGTTAACAATACTTTCCGGAGGAATCTATGCGATCTAGAATACCAAACACCCAACGGCTGGCTAAATCTTTGACACCCAAATCACAAATCACCCCGGCACTTCTGGCGTTGACTCTGGCCTTGGCAAGCTCCGTCAGTCTGGCCGCACCCAAAAAAGATGGATCAAATATTTTACCCAAGCCTGTTGCTCAGAAGAAATCAGTGGTGTTGAGTGTTGAGCCCATTTGGTTATTGGTCAGCGGACTTGGAGCAAAGGTCGACTATTTTGTAACTGACAAGGTCTCTCTGGGTTTGGGTGGAAATTATATTCCGGACCACAAAGTCGAGAACACATCAAAGAATGAAAACAGCTCTATCAATTCAAACTTCAATTGGTCGCACAGTGAGCTCAACCTAGGAACAAACATCATGTTGACCGGAACCCTGTCCTCGTCCGGTGTTTATATAAACCCGACCGTAGGCTATCAAAAGACAGAAATCACTCATTACAGTTCATATGATCTTCAGGGCTCATTAGCCACCCCTCAGGCCTCTGCCACCGGAGGATATCAGTGGGTCAACAATGGTTTCAGAATTGGCGCCGGAGCTGGGTACAAGGTCCTTGCGGACAATGACGTTGTCGTCAAAGACCGCGCAGGAGCAGAGGTCTATCGCGAAAAGGCCTCGAACATGAGGGGTCTTGTGATTGATTTTCAGCTCGGTATTCTGTTTTAGTCCAGCGAGAAAAATTCACTGGTTCTTCCCAATCCACTCCAGACAGCTTGAATCTATTGCTCTTCCCAACCGCGAAGAGCCTAACCCAATGGGTCGCCCTATAGAGACCCAGCTCGCCTTGCGCGAGACTGGTACGGGGTGAGGGATTTGAACCCCCGGTCCGCCGGTTATGAGCCGGCTGCTTTAACCAACTAAGCTAACCCCGCGCCGATTGGATTATGTGTCGATGAAGGTTTTCAATTTGTTGGATCGCGAGGGATGACGAAGCTTACGCAAAGCTTTGGCTTCAATTTGTCGAATCCGCTCACGAGTCACGTTGAAATCCTGACCAACCTCTTCCAAGGTGTGATCGGACTCTTCACCAATACCAAAACGCATACGAAGGACTTTTTCCTCTCGCGGAGTCAGGGTCGACAAAACCCGACGGGTTTGTTCAGCCAGATTTAAGTTCACAATGGCCTCAGCTGGATTGATAACCTTTTTGTCCTCGATAAAATCACCCAAGTGAGAGTCTTCTTCTTCACCCACCGGAGTTTCCAGAGAAATTGGTTCTTTGGCAATTTTCAAAACCTTACGGACCTTGTCCACAGGCATGTCCATTTTCTCGGCGATCTCTTCAGGAATGGGTTCACGACCCAGTTCTTGAACCAAGTATCTGGAAGTTCGCACCAGCTTGTTGATCGTTTCAATCATGTGCACCGGAATACGAATTGTACGGGCCTGATCCGCGATGGCTCGCGTGATGGCCTGTCGAATCCACCAGGTCGCATAAGTTGAGAATTTATATCCACGACGATACTCGAACTTATCCACTGCCTTCATCAAGCCGATATTGCCCTCTTGAATCAGATCCAAGAACTGCAGACCCCGATTGGTGTATTTTTTGGCAATGGAAACAACGAGACGAAGATTCGCTTCAACCAGTTCTGATTTGGCAGCGTCGGCTTCTCGCTCACCTTTCCAGATCGCGGTATAGGTCTCTTTGATCCAGGTGTAATTCATCTCAGTTTCTTTATCCAAACGCTCAAGACGGTTTTTTGCATCCTGAGCTTTGATCGCATAAGAACGGAATCGATTGTAATTCAGACCCGTGTCCCGAGTCATTTTCATCAACTCTTTTTCATTGGACTCGATCAACTTCAATCGCTCCATCATGGCACTGACATCTTTCGAGAAAGTTTTCTCGTTTCCGTCTTTGATTCGACGTCGCAAAGTCGCCATACGATTGACCAAGTTCTTAAACTTGATAACAACGCGATTGATTGTTTTTCGGTTAAAATTGACGCTCTCAAAATTCGCCATCAATTTCTCATTCAAAACCGTGAGGTCTTTCATCACGGCTTCTTTTTGAGAATGAGGAATGGCCTCGTTTCTGAGGGCTTCGAAATCTTTTCCAACTGCTGTTTGATATTCAGTCACCAATCCAATGAGCTCGTGAATCTTGTCGATATACTCTTTTTCGTCGTACTGAGTGTCTTCATCTTCGAGACCACGAAAGATCGATTTTACTTTGATTCTTCCCTGATCCAAACGTCGACCCAGATTAATGATCTCCACAGTTCCGATCGGTGACATCAAAATGGCGCGAACGATTTCTCGCTCCCCTTTTTCAATTCGCCGAGCGATCTCGACCTCACCCTCGCGGGTCAGCAAAGAAACAGATCCCATTTTTCGCAAGTAAAGACGAACTGGGTCGTTGCCTTTAACATCTTCACTTTCTTTTTTCTCTTCTTCGTCGACTTCTTCGTCTTCTTTGTCAGGATCTGCTAAGAAAGCTTCTTTTTCTTCATCATCTGTTTGTTTAAGCTCGGATAGATCCGTGATGACAACACCATTGATCTCAAGAGCCTGCATGAAAGAATCCAGAACAGACGCGGCAACAATTTCAGGAGGCAAAAGCTCGTTGATCTCTTCGATCGTCAAGGTGCCTTTTTCTTTCGCCATTTTTAAGAAACGTTGAATCTCTTCTTTGATCACGGTTTCTTGAGCGGCCAGGGTTAATTCTTTTCCTGGTTCTTCTTTTGAATTTGATTTCATCAGGCTTCCTTTTTCTCTGTCTTTGTCAGTCCATTTTCGCGTATTTTATTTCTTTAACGATCTATACCGACTTTGCGCCGTCCTCTGTCTCTGAGGCCATTTCTGGTGAAACAATAATAAAACCGTTGGCCCGTAAACTCAGTTCTTGTTTTTTCAATTCGGCCAGCTCCAACATCAGTTGATGATGTTTTTCAGAACCAACATGATTTTTCATTTCCTGAGTGAGCTGTTTTCTTTTTTGCAAAATTATCTGCTCTTTCACTTTGCGCATGCAATCCAGTATTACCTTTGAGTCATCACCATCATCCGAACCCGAGCCCATCAACGGAGAGCTTTCAATAAGGAACTCTGGACGGTCGACGAACGAAGCCAAAAGACTGGTTAATTTATCAAACTTTTCAGGGACTTGTCTATACACCTCTGCGGCTCTTTTCAACACTTGCTTCACACCTGGATGGGGAATCTCCTCGAGAAGTTCTCCTCTGAGAAACAGATCAAAGTTGGCATGATTTTTTAATACCATCCCCATCAACAAGACCTCTGCTTGTGAAGCCCCTTTTAATTGTATCTGATCATGAATTTCTTCGGCGATTTGCGGATTTAAAATCGGCCCATTCGTTGCATCAGCTGCATCAGTTGCGTTTGTCGAGGCGTTTTCACCTCTGAAAGATCCCGCAATGCCAGTCTGAAAATTTTTCTGCTGAAAGTCATTTCCGGCCGCGTTTACGCTCTGCTGAGGACCCGGAGCCTGCAATGCCTGTCGAAGCCAACGGTCCTCGACCCCCATCTTCTGGGAAATTTCAGCACAATAAAGCTGTTTTAAGCGAGGATCTTGGATGGCCTGAAAGATCGGTATCAAGCGGTTCGACAGCTTGACCTTCTCGGCGGGCTCCGCCCGATAGCCCTTCATCCACATCTGAAGAATCATCATCATCAGATCCGGCGCCATGGCCATCAGATTTTTCAAAGCCTCTGGCCCCTGCGTTTTCACAAAATCATCTGGATCTTGGTTGTCCGGCAAAACCAAACCTTTTGGAAAAAGTCCCGCCGCCAATAAGATCGGCAAACTTCGCTCCGCTGCTTCCTGACCAGCACTGTCTCCATCAAAAAGAACCACCACATTTTTTGTGATCCGCCCCAAGAGACGACCATGGTCCGAGGTCAAAGCCGTTCCCATGGTGGCTACGACATTTTGAATGCCTGCTTGATACAAAGACACCAAATCCATGTATCCTTCGACAATAACGGCTGAGTCTTCACTGCGAATGAATTTAGCGGTTTGGTAAAGACCATAAAGGACCTTGCCCTTGTGAAAAACAGGGGTCTCTGGAGAGTTTAAGTATTTGGGCTCTCCTTGAAAAATAATTCGACCGCCAAAGGCAATCGGCTCAGCCATGGTCGACACAATTGGAAAAATCAAGCGGTCTCGGAACAAGTCAAAGTACCCCGTCTTACCACCAGAGCGAGCCTTTACCAAACGAGCTTCCTCAGCCAAAGCCATGGATATATTTTTACTTTGCAGATGCTGGACCAAGCCATCCCAGTCGTCACTGGCATAACCAACCTGAAAAGTTTCAATCATTTCCTGAGTGATTTTTCGCTTCTCGGTGTATTGCCGAACGGGATGATCCACCGGCAATCTCAAAAGATTCTCGTGAAAATAGTTGGCGGCCAGCTTATTGACCTGTCCAAGCTGCCGTTTCTTCTGAGTGATTGCATCAAACCGACTGGCCTCTTGTTCATTGACCTGCGGAAGCGCGATCTGCGCTCTTTGTGCCAAAAATTCGACGGCCTCTCGAAAAGACATGCCGTTGTACTGCTGAAGAAAGGTATAGATGTTGCCCTTTTTATGGCAACCGAAACAATGATAAACCTGCTTCGTTTCCGAGACTGAAAAGCTCGGGGTTTTCTCAGGGTGATCCGGAAATGGACAACGCCCCATCAAGCCGCTGCCTGCTGGTTTCAGTTGAGTATGTTGAGAGATAATGTCGACGAGGTTATTGCCCTCAGCGACTCTCTCGATGAACTCGGGGGAAAATTTCATGGATCCCTTTGTTCTTTGGTTTAAGTCAGTTTTGATTTGATAATTTCACTCACCATTTTGTTGTCGGCAGCGCCACCAGTTTTGGCCATCACTGCCTTCATCACCGGCCCCATATCCTTGATGGAAGCGGCCTTCATCTCGGCGATCACCTGAGTCACCAAAGTCTCGACCTGATCTTTGCCCATTTGTGCAGGCAAATAGCCTTCGATCACTTTGAGCTCAGCCATCTCTTTGTCAGCCAGGTCTTGCCGCTGAGCCGCCTGATATTGCTCGATGGATTCTTTTCTTTGCTTCACCAGTTTTTTCAACACACCCAACACATCATCGGCCGTGATGGCTTCGGGCCGAAGTTCAATTTCTCGATTTTTAATCGCCGACTGAAGAAAACGAATTGTATCCAGTTTGATCTGGTTTTTTTCACGCATGGCTGTTTTCATGTCATTCATGATTTTTTCTCTGAGTTCCATCGACAAACCTCACTTGCTCATTGCAGAGCCTAACTAGATTTAAAAACAAAGAGGGAAAGGGTTAAAGCCCAATCCCTCTTGAGATGAATAAAAAATAATTCAATTACTCGCCGTAACTGCGACGCTGTTTTTTAACTGCGCGTTTACGTGCTGAAATCGATTTCTTTTTCAAACGAACACTTGGTTTTTCAAAATGCTCGCGTTTTTTAACTTCGGAAAGAATTCCGGCTTTCTCGCACTGCTTTTTAAAGCGACGGAATGCAGATTCAAAGCTTTCGCCTTCTCTCAATTTGACCATTGCCATAGTAAAATCACCTGCCTTCCGAATAGATTTGTAGAGGTGGGATATAACAAAGTGCTTCCGATTTTTCCAATAGATTTCAGAGCTTGAGCCCTCTACAATGATCTTATGACGCATTCTGATGAATATTGGATGAAAAAAGCCCTGGCCTTGGCGGCCAAAGCAGCGACCAAGGGCGAAGTTCCCGTGGCAGCCCTGGTCATCAAAGACAACCAGTTGGTTTCTACCGGCCAAAATCGCCGGGAAACCCTGAAAACTCCCCTTGGTCATGCGGAATTGATCGCCCTTCAGCGAGCTTCGCAAAAGCTAGGGGCTTGGCGTTTGTTGGGTTGCACCCTCTATGTCACGCTGGAGCCGTGCGTCATGTGTGCCGGTGCTTTGGTTCAAGCCCGGATTTCCAAAGTTGTTTTTGGAGCTATGGACGCCAAAGGAGGAGCCGTGCAAAGTCTCTTCAACATTGGCAAAGATCCGCGGCTCAATCATCGATTTGAAGTTGTCAGCGGAGTTCTGGCAGAGCCCTGCTCTCGCATTTTGAGTGATTTTTTTAAGTCACGCCGAGGATAGCCCCGTCTGGATCTATTTCTCTTCGTCAGTTTCGCCCTTGGCTTTTTTCATACATTGAATTAATTCAGCGCCCTTTTTCCCCTGGTCTTTGCAGATTTTTTTAGCATCCCGAGTGGTTATCTTAGCAGAGGGTGATGGCTTGTCTGAGTTTTCGTCTGTTGATTCTGCGGCGAAAATGCGGCCACTGAGCATCATGATTGTCACTGCAAAGAGCGCAAGCCAGATTGTTGGGTGTTTTGGTTTTTTTAACATCATTACATTCCTTTGTACTTGTAGCCTTTTTTATCAAAAATCGTTTTGATTTGAATTCGTTTGTCGCCCTGAATTTCAATCAGGCCTTCTTTTCCCTCGGTCGAATAGGTACCACCGACACCGCACTTGGTTTTCAGTTCTTTGCAGAGGTCTCTGAGAAAAATTTCCTGTTTTGGGAGCTGATCAATCACGGTGACTGTCTTTCCACCGCGGCCATTTTTCTCTAAACGAAAGACCGCAACCCAATTGGTGCTTTTCACCGTTGAGATCGGCTCGCATTGGCAGTTTTTTTTGAATTCATGGCAGCGGGGACACTTTTGATCTTTCGGATCATCGGACCAAACCAGTCGAGAGTTCGAGCTCATGGCTGCTGATTTCCCCCGGACGGAAGGTCATCCTCGTCGATAGACTTGTTGATTTCATTTTCAGCTTTAATGTCCTCGATCTTTTGCCCGTCAA
>PEZR01000064.1:0-3750 GCA_002773975.1 Bdellovibrio sp. CG10_big_fil_rev_8_21_14_0_10_47_8 | reverse complement strand
AATCGTTTCATTTAAATAGTCTGGCTGCATATCGATACCTTCCCAGACATGACCAATCAACAGCTCTCCCCTGTTTTCAAAATTTCCATCCAAAACCTTGATGATCGGCTGACCAAAATTGGTCATGTGAAAAAGAAGTTTGGCTTTGATGGCCTTAAAATCCCGGGTGTCTATTTCAAATTGGTTTGTGCGCTTATTGAACTTATAGACAAAGAAGCGATTGCGCACACAGAAGTCTTCGGTCAAAAATTCGTCAATAAAGGTCACATCGTTATAGATCTTTCGAACTTCAAATATTTTATCTCTTCCAAGACCCAGCTTTTTATCCCAATTTTTCTTTTCTCGAATATCGTCACACTCTTCCCATTCGCGACCGAAACGCCCCTTGTTCCATCGATCCTCGATCTCTCGCATGAGCTCGATACCGACTTTATAAGGATTATAGCTTTGTGGAGACATGGCCACAGTTCCAGAATGATGGTCGGCGAAATCAATAATTTCAGAGTCGGTCATGATTTTTTCTGTCATTAATTTGGAGTGCCAGTACGAAGCCCAGCCCTCGTTCATTGTTTTGGTCATTCCTTGTGGGGCAAAGTAATAAGCCTCATCCCGAATGATCGACAAAATGTCTTGCTGCCATTCTTCGAGCGGCGCAAAGTGCAACAGAAACTTCAATACATCACGCTCAGGCTCCGGTGGAAATTTTTGTTTTTTTGATGCCGCCTCAGCAATCTTTGCCTTTTGCTCCCGAATAAACTCTGGTGGGTTGATATAATCCCGCATATATTCACGATCATACTTTAAGGTGAATGGCTTCTCGGCCGTCATATCGGGTGTTTTTGTGATACTGGTGGGCGTGTAAACGCTATGCCGATCGATGAGATTTTCAATACTCAAGCATTTATCAATAAAACTCTCGACCACATCCACGCTGTAACGATCCATGTAGCGTCGGATCCTGGTGGCGTGGTTGGCCATGGCATCCATCATTTTACGATTGGTCATTCCAAACCAAGTATTGTTTTTGAAAAAATCGCAATGTCCGTAAACATGGGCCATTACCAACTTTTGATCCATCAAGGCGTTGCTCTCCATCAAATAGGCGTAGCAAGGATCCGTATTGATCACCATTTCATAGATTTTGGACAAACCATACTCATAGGACTTCGAGAGATGCTCGTACTCCATCCCAAATTTCCAGTGGGGATATCGGACCGGAAATCCACCATAGGCAGCAAATTGCGAGATCTGATCGTAGGTGACAAGCTCAAAAACAGTTTCAAAACAATCCAAGCCCGCATCTTTTGCGATCTTACAGATCTTTTTTCTCTCTGCTTCTAGCTCAGGGGTTAAATTTGCCACCAAGAACTCCGTTTGTTTGACTGCCTATTTACCTTTTCCCAAAAAATCCCGAATTGAATCTAAAATTTTGTCTCGATTTTCAATTTGGCTCAGAATAATACGCTCATCTCCACCAAACTCCTTTTGCAGGTCCTTTAAAAATTGACCAGATCCATATTTGCTTTCCACCTGTCCATAACAAAACATATTGCAGTTAGGCAGGAAGAAATCATTCAACATTTTTGTGCATAAACGAGTGTCTTCTCCACTCCAGTTGTCGCCATCACTGAAATGAAACGGATAGACATTCCATTCTTGAGGATTAAATTCAGCTTCGATCATCTCTTGGCAAAGCTTATAGGCGGAACTAATCAAGGTCCCACCGGACTCACTGGTGCGAAAGAAAGTATCCTCGCTGACCTCTTTGGCCGCGGCATCATGAATAATGAAACGAGTTTCCAAGCCTTTATAGTGCTTTCGAAGCCAAGCATTGATCCAAAAACTTTCCAGACGAACGATCTCCTTTTGTTCGTCACCCATTGAACCAGAAACATCCATCATATAGATGACGACGGCTCTTGTTTGCGGCTTCACCACTGTTTTAAAAGTTCGATACTGAAAATCTCGACGAATGGGAATGATGACCTCGTCTGGATCATAAACACCTGACGAGACATATCGTTTCAGAGCTCGTTTATAAGATGATTTAAAATGACGAAGCCCCTCAGGTCCAACCGGCGCAAGGCCTGAATACTTGGTTTTCGAAGTCTCAATATTTTTATGCCCTTTGGGTTTGATATTTGGAAGCTCTAGCTTCTCACCCAGGATCTGAGCCAATTCTTCGATGGACAGCTCGGCTTCGACCATGTGTTCGCCCGGCTGATCACCCGCCTGACCTTGACCATCACCGGGTTCACCCACGCCATCCCCGGGTTTGCCCTCACCCTGACCGACGCCACCTTGTTGTTTGGGTCCGTAACGAAAAGTGGGGATTTCAATATGAGGAAGCGGGATTTTGACATAGTCCTTCTCGCGCTTACCAATCATCTCTCCATGACTGACAAATCGACGGAAGTCTTCTTTGATCTTCCCCTTAACAATGTCTCGAAACCGGTTGTGGTCTTCTTTTATCGACACGGTCTCGCTCCTTATTTATTCTTCACATCACCTCGAGCAAAGATACTGGCGACATAGTGAAGAACGTCGGTCGCCGAGATCTCATCATACCCGAAATCTTTGATCAGTCTGGTTTTGACGATATCAATTTTTTCTTGCGTGTCTTTATCAACCACGGAAGAAACCAATGAGGTCAGCTTAATGCTGTCTTTTTGATCCTCAAACAATTTAAGCTCAAGAGCTTTGTGCAGACGTTCGTTCACCTTGTAGTTGAACTTTTTGCCTTCCAAAGAAAGAGCCCCAATGTAGTTCATGATTTCTCGTCGGAAATCGTCTTTACGAGACTCTGGAATTTCAATCTTCTCTTCAATTGAACGCATCAGTCTTTCATCTGGTTCATCATCCATTCCTGTGAACTGATTGCGCACTTTTTCCTTTTGAGTATAGGCCTTTAAATTGTCGATGTAGTTGGCACACAATCTTTGAAGAGCGCTTTCATCGGCACTGATAGCTCTTTGAACTTCGCCCTTAATGATTTCTTCGTACTCTTGTTTTACCGCACCCAAAAGTTCTCTATAATCGGCCTTGAGCTCCTCATTCGACAATAACGAGTGGTTTTTAAGCCCACTGTCGAGCTCGTTGAGAATCATAAATGGATTCACTGAGCCCCTATTGTTCTGCTGAGCAGCCACAATAGAGTTGGAGAGTTTGTCCTGAATGTACCGCGGAGAAATCCCCTCGAGCCCCTCACGAATTGTTTCTTTGCGAAGCTCTTTGACATTGTCTTCCGTGTAATTGGCCAAGGTTTTTCCATTGTACAATTTCAGCTTTTGCAGCCGAGTAAGATTTGCCTTTTTTGGTTTTTCTAACCTTGTCAGAACAGCCCACATTGCCGCCATTTCAATGGTATGAGGAGCAATGGAAATGCCTCGCATTTTCTGAGAGTTGAAATCTTTTTTGTAGATATTCATCTCATCTTTCCAACGAGTGATATAAGGAATATCGATTTTTACAGTTCGATCTCTTAAAGCTTCCATGAATTCGTTGTCCTGAAGACGGCGGTACTCAGGCTCGTTGGTATGACCGATGATCACCTCATCAATATAAGTCTGCGCAAATTTTTTCGGCTTGATTCGATGCTCTTGAGAAGCTCCCAACAAGTCATACAAAAAGGCCACGTCCAACTTGAGTACCTCGACGAACTCGATCACTCCCCGATTGGCAACATTGAACTCTCCATCGAAATTAAAAGCTCGGGGATCTGAATCAGATCCGTATTCCGCAATCTTTCTG
>PEZR01000159.1:483-8977 GCA_002773975.1 Bdellovibrio sp. CG10_big_fil_rev_8_21_14_0_10_47_8 | reverse complement strand
AGTTGCTTGAGACGCTCTCTCTCTTCTTCGCTTTCAATTCTTCTGGAAATTCCCAAATGACGAACCGTCGGAAGATAGACAATAAAACGACCTGGCAAACTGATATGAGTCGTTAGGCGAGCGCCCTTGGTTCCAATTGGATCTTTGGCCACCTGAACTAAAATATGTTGGCCCTCGGTCAATAGCTCTTGAATGGGAACTTTTGGCGGCTCATTGCTTGGATCTTTATCTTGGTCCGCCGCAATGGGTTCATCTCGATCAGGATCCGCATAGCCCTCATCGAAGTCTTCACGAATGTCACCGACGTATAAAAAGGCTGCTTTTTCTAGACCAATGTCCACAAAGGCCGCCTGCATCCCAGGCAAGACCCGGATCACCTTACCCCGGTGGATCGATCCGACCAAAGTCGGGGATGTTTTTCGTTCGATTTTAAACTCTGAAAGCACGCCGGCCTCGACATAAGCGACTCGAGTTTCTTGGGGTCTGACGTTGATCAGGATTTCTGCCGACATAGGGAATGAAGACTAGCACAGAAGATTTCTAGACCTAAGTCAGAATCTGGAATTTATCACTCATGGCGCAGTGTTTATGTTTAGGTTCGTGGGCCCTTTGCCGATAAATAAGACATGGCGGCTATCGACGATTTATTCAAAATCATGGTGGAACAAGGGGCTTCGGATCTGCATTTAACCAGTGGGGCTCCGCCCTATCTGCGTTTACATGGAAATATGTTGCCGATGAACTATCGAGATCTCTCGAACCAAGATGTTCAGGGTCTTATTTTTGAGATTTTGTCTGAAAAACAAAAGAAGCTTTTCATCGAAAAATGGGAATTGGACATAGCTTATACGGTGGCCGGAATTGGTCGTTTTCGTTGCAATATTTTTATGCAACGAAAAGGCCTGGGGGCCGTCTTTCGAGTCATTCCTGAAAAAATCAAAACTCCTCAAGAGTTGAACCTGCCACCCGCGCTTCTGGATTTGATCGACTGTGATAAAGGCTTGGTTCTAGTGACAGGCCCTACTGGATCCGGAAAGTCGACGACCCTGGCTTCGCTGATCCATCACATCAACATTCACCGGGAATCTCATATCATCACGGTCGAAGATCCCATCGAGTTTGTACACCAAAATATCAAGTCGTTGATCAATCAACGAGAGGTCGGCACACACACCAAAACTTTTGGCAATGCTTTGAAGTCTGCCTTACGAGAAGATCCGGACATCATGCTCGTGGGAGAGCTGCGAGACCTCGAAACCATCTCCTTAGCATTGACCGCGGCCGAAACCGGCCATTTGGTTTTTGGCACACTTCACACAAACTCGGCCGCGAAAACGATCGACCGGATCATCGATGTCTTTCCAGAGGGTCAACAGCAACAGATTCGAACGATGTTGGCAGAGTCTCTTAGGGGCGTTATTGCACAAACACTTTTTTCGCGGGTTGATGGGCAAGGTCGTGTCGCAGCTTATGAAATTATGCGCTGTACAAAGGCCGTCTCAAATCTGATTCGGGAAAATAAAGTTCACCAAATTGCCTCGCAAATACAAACGGGTCAGAAATACGGCATGGTGCTTTTCGAGCGCTCGGTCGAGGACCTGGTCAAAAGAGGCATGATCAGCAAAACCGATGCAAATTCATTTCTTGGAAAAGATATGGATGATCGCAGTCTTCATCCAGATGAAACAAAAAAAGTTAGCTAAAATTCCCACTGATAGGCCCACAATGGCCTGTTTTGTTTTTTTATCTGATGGGGATTCTGTGGCCATTGCTGAATCTCTTGATCGGCAAATGACCGTGATTTCTGGCTGAAAACATAGACCGATCCAGCAATCGTCCCGATTGCCAAGCCCGTCCAAATATTTCCGATATGTTCCTGCGGCTCACCATAAAAACTCAGAGTGCTGAGACCCAAAACAGCGCCAGCCAGTCCAGCAAACATGACTGTAGCCAAGCCCTTTCGAAGACCCGAGCTGGTCGTCGATGTTGTTTGCCCCAAGGACATTTGTCCAAAACTCATCAGAATAATCAAAATCCAGGCTTGTATTTTCATCGTTCCATCTCCATGTCCGGCTTAATTTCAAAACTACTGGTTAACATTTCCTGAGTGATTTGCTCTTCTGTTAAGGCTCGAACAATCACGTCGTGGACCTGGGAGAAGACTGGGCCTTTTCTCAACTCTTCGCAATAGGCATCTAAGATGGCCTCTTCGCCTTGCGCCACCACTTCGACTCGGCCATCGATCCGATTTCGCGCCCAACCAGCAATTTGCAGGGCAGAAGCTCGCTTTTGTGCAAACCGCCGATATCCCACCCCTTGCACTCGTCCTGAAACAAAAATATGGTAAACCATGCCGTCTTCAAGTTGAGCATAGCGGAGGATTCCATGCAAGAGCAAAGGCCACAGCCATCATTGGCATCATATATCGACCAGACTTTGCTCAAACCTGAAGCGACGTCGGAACAGATTCGCAAACTATGCCAGGGCGCGCTTCAGTATCAGTTTTTTGGTGTCTGTGTAAACTCTGGCTTTATCGAACAGGTCTCCCGGGAACTTCGAGGCTCTTCGGTGACTCCCGTTGCGGTCGTTGGTTTCCCATTGGGGGCGATGGCATCGGCGGCAAAATGTTTTGAGGCCGAATGGTGCGTGAAAAATGGGGCCAAAGAAATTGATATGGTGCTGTCTATCGGCCGCCTAAAAGAAAAAGATTTCGATTTTGTTCGGCAGGACATTGCAAGTGTTGTGAAGGCCTCCGCTGGCGCCTTGGTCAAAGTAATTTTAGAAACGATTTTACTTACTGAGGATGAAAAGGTAACCGCCTGTGCTTTAAGCCTTGAAGGTGGGGCTCACTTTGTAAAAACTTGCACCGGCTTTGCGGGCGGTGGCGCCAGTGTGACGGACATCTCGTTAATGAGATCCGTCGTTGGCCCAAGCGTTGGGGTCAAAGCCAGTGGTGGAGTCAAAACAACGGAGCATGCCTGGGCCCTGATCCAAGCTGGAGCCACGCGTTTGGGAACTAGCTCTGGCATTGAATTGGTTCAAGGAAAGAACAGCCAGGGTGGGTACTGATGTCATTTCTACCGGCGGAAATTATCAAAAGAAAACGTAACGGCTTTGTCCTTTCCGAAAGAGAAATCGCCGACTTTGTTCTTGGTTACACTGATGGATCAGTCCCTGATTATCAGATGTCGGCCTTACTGATGGCGATCTATTTCCAAGGAATGAGTGAGTCCGAAACTTTGTCTTTGACCAAAACCATGCTTCATTCCGGCGTGGTCGTTGATTTGAGTTCAGTCCCAAACTTTAAGGTCGACAAACACAGCACTGGCGGCGTGGGGGATAAGACAAGTTTGATCTTGGGTCCCATCGTTGCCTCTCTTGGTTTGCCTGTCCCAATGATCTCGGGTCGGGGTCTCGGACATACGGGAGGAACACTTGATAAACTCGAGTCTATTCCCGGTTTCAATACCCAGCTCTCGATTGATCAATTTATTCAATCCTTACGCAAAGATCAGATCTGTTTCATTGGGCAAACGAAAGAAATCTGTCCTGCAGATAAAAAGATCTATGCTCTCCGCGATGTCACGGCCACGATTGAAAGTCTTCCCCTGATTTGCGCCAGCATCATGTCCAAAAAATTGGCTGAAGGAATCGATGGCCTGGTCTTGGATGTGAAGTTTGGCTCAGGGGCTTTTATGAAAGACCCCGTAAAATCTGAAGAATTGGCCGAGAGACTCATGGCCATTGCCCGTGGTCATGGGAAAAAAGTGGCCACACTGATTACCAATATGGATCAACCCTTGGGCAGATATGCTGGAAATTCTCTCGAGGTTGCTGAGTGTGTATCAATTATGAAAAATGAAGTTCATGTTGGACCCTGTGGGTATGATCTTTATGCGGATACTCGGGAGCTTTCTCTTCAGCTTTCTGCGCAGATGTTGTGGCTTGGTGGTGCGGCCGCAAGTGTTGAAAAGGCCTATGTTTTAGCCCTGGGGGCCCTGGAGTCAGGACGGGCATTTGAAAAGTTTGAACAGCTCTGCCGCATTCATTCTGGTCGACTAAGTGAATTGCCGAAGAGTCCCTTTCGATTTGATATTGAAAGTTCGGAATCTGGATTTATTCAGAGCATGAACACCGAGTCCATTGGGGTGGCCGGAATTCAAATCCGAGCAGGACGCTCCAAAACAACCGACGTCATTGAGCCCACTGCAGGTATTGAGTTTCATGCGAAGGTCGGTGATCGCATCGAAAAGGGTCAACCCTTGTTTTCGGTGTATGGAGCAGATCAAGCCCTGATTCGGTCGACCGAAAAGTTTCTGCGTGCGACCACACTGATTGGGGACCAAAAAGTAAATCCCCAACCTCTGATTTTAAAAACACTTTCTTAAATAACTAGCGACAGAAATTATTTGGGACCGAACGCCCCTCATTCATCACCCAACGCTCTGGGGTGAATTGAAAACAATAAATCCAGCCGTCGATGCCACGACCCCAATCATAATACGATGGCCGCACAGTCTCGCACTGTTGATTGTGAATGGGTGTTCCCTGATTCATCACCAAATAAGACGGTGTAAATCGGTAACAATATCCATACCCATTTCTTCCGCGGCCCCAATCTGGGTGAGAAGGTTTAACGGCTTCACACAAACTGTTTTCAACAGGCGCTCCCCCATTGAGAACGTAACCTTCGGCTGTAAATTGATAACAGTATCCTGATCCGTCTCGACCGCGACCCCAGTCATAATAGTCACCGGGAACCGGGTTTTGTTGCGGCGGTGCAAGTGGAGCATCGGCGTTTCCGGAGCTGTTGTTTTGAGCAGAGGCCACCGTGCCAATGACAAGACCAGCGACCAAGATGCAAAGTCCCACGAGTCCTTTTCGAAACATAAATTCCTCCTTAGTTGATTCATTTTCAAGCATTGCAATTCCCGAGATAGTTTCAACAAAAATCGTGACATTCGCTGCGTTGTTGTGAAAATGGTTCCGAGGTATTCGTGGCAAAATCTGATCAACTTCAAAAATTAAATGAAGCGGCACAGTTCATCCGATCTAAAACCGCCTTAAAACCCCAAGTGGGCCTTGTTTTGGGCTCGGGACTTGGCTCCTTCGTTGAAAAAATGCAGGTTGAAGTTTCATTGCCCTTTCACGAGATTCCTCATTTCGGCAGCGTTTCGGTCGAAGGCCATCGGGGTCAGTTGATTTTTGGAACTGTTTCTGGAGTTCCCGTGATCGCACAACAGGGCCGACTGCATTACTATGAGGGTCACTCCATCGATTCAGTGATTTTTCCGGTTCGGCTGATGGGTCATCTCGGCGTTGAAACTTTGATTTTGACCAATTCTGCCGGTGGCCTGGGCGATGGTATGCGCCCAGGGGATTTTATGGTGATTGAAGACCATATCAATCTGACTGGAAATAATCCCTTGATCGGAGCCAACATCAAAGAATTGGGTCCTCGTTTTCCAGACATGAGTGAGGCCTATGACCGACAGCTGCTTGGAAAGATGGCTCAGGTCTTTCAAAAAATGAATATTGCTCTTCATAAGGGCGTTTATGCCGGTGTCCTTGGGCCCAGTTATGAAACGCCGGCAGAGGTTCGTTTCTTGAAGCAGATTGGCTGTTCGGCCGTTGGCATGAGCACTGTGTTTGAAACGATTGCTGCCAATCATATGGGTATGAAAGTCGCGGGCCTCTCGTGCATCACCAATCTGGCAGCGGGTTTGTCCTCTCAAAAATTAAATCACCAAGAGGTCACGGATACCGCCAAAAGAGTCGAGATGACCTTTGGCCAAGCTTTGTCCAATTTTGTTTCTGAAATTTAGGACTCCGAAAAAATCTCTGGCATTTGGTCCAGGATTTCCTTTCTATCTCGGTGTCTTTCTCTTTTAAATCTAACACAAATCCAGACTCGAAATTGTTTCATTCCGAGCCGATCAGTTAACCGACGCAAGCTCTATTGTTGGTCCTTAGGAAAAGGCCAAAAACGGCGTCGGGGTGGAACATGGATGTTCGAAAACTGATCTTGCCAATTTTATTTCTATCTCTATCTGCATGTGACAAGAAAAAAGATTTATCCTCGGTAACTGATTCCGCGAATAAACAAGACAGTGGCGCCTGTGACAGCCAGTCTCTGGTGAGAACTCGCTTCATTATCAGCTACGAAGATGGCCGCTACGAAACAGTTCTTGCTGAAAATTTGGACCAGCTAAAGAATGACTTTGTCGCTCCTCGTTTACAGGAAATCAAACGCGTAGAATATGATGTGCGTTTACAGATCAACTCCATTCCAACACAAGGCACTGTTAGCGAAAGTTCTGCGGAGTCTTCCGACTGGGGATCAGCGATCGTTCAAGCTCCCGCGGTGTGGAATCAAGGAATTCTGGGCCAAGGCGTGAAGGTGGCGGTAGTGGATGCGATGGTAGATTATTCTCATCCGCAAATTCAACCACGACTCTCTGTGAACGAGTCTGAACTGAATGGTAAAGCCGGGGTTGACGACGATGGTAACGGTTTGATCGATGACGTTTATGGTTGGGATTTTCTAAATCAGGTACCAGAACCTAAAATTACCAACACTGAAAATATGCACGGCACTCATGTTGCCGGAATTATTCTTGCCGACCACGAGACCGGCAATGTGCCAGGTATGGCGCCAAAAGCAGAGCTGATTCCAGCCAATTTTATGGATCAAGACGGAAGCGGCTCCGTTGCCGACGCCATTCCCGCCATCAAATATGCTGTCAGCCGCGGCGCTCGCATCATCAACGCCAGCTGGGGCGGTGGATGTTCAGATACTCTTCGTGAGGTCATTCAGCAAATTGGCCAAGGCGAAAAGGGTGTTCTTTTTGTTGCAGCTGCTGGCAATGACAGTTTTGACTATGATCACCTTCCAACGTCCTATTTCAGCTATCCAGCAGTCTTTAATCTTTCCAATCAGATCACGGTGGCCTCATCCAGCGCCGATGATCTTTTGTCCTATTTTTCCAACCGAAGCTACAGTTTGGTCCATATTGCTGCTCCCGGATCGAATATTCGTTCCACTGTCCCCCATATCTCTGACTCCAGTGGTTCTGGCTATTTGTCAGGAACTTCGATGGCAGCGCCCTTTGTCTCTGGCGCGGCCGCTTTGTTGTGGAGCGCCAAGCCGAAAGCCACCGTCGCACAGATTCGACAGGCCCTGCTAGCCTCTGTGGATAAAAAGCCCGTCAAGGTATCCACTCAGGGACGCCTGAATGTCCTGCGCGCCCTTGATGAGATCCGTCGCATTGCCCCATAGAGTTCGATTCCTCTCGAAAAACCCTCATGCTAAAACTGATTCCTTTGTGAGGGTCAAAGCATGCGTTATTTCATTGAGAATCTCAGCCAACACGTTGGCGAAAAAGTTGAGCTCAAAGGTTGGACTTACAACAAACGCTCTTCCGGCAAAGTAAAATTCTTGGAACTGCGGGATGGAACAGGAATTGTTCCCTGTGTTTTTTTCAAGGGAGAATGCCAAGAGCAAGCTTTTGAAGAATTTGAAAAAACATCCCAAGAATGTTCCGTCAAGGTCACGGGCACCGTGCGCAAACATCCCAAGCACGAAGGGGTCTATGAAATCGGCGCTGAAACCCTAGAAATCATCGGAGCATCACCAGAGTTTCCAATTTCTCCGAAAGAACACGGCACTGATTTTTTAATGGAGAATCGCCATCTGTGGCTCAGGTCAAAAAGGCAAACTGCCATTTTGCGAGTTCGTCATGAAATCATCCGTGCCATTCGAGATTTTTTTGATGGCCGCGGCTTTACACTGACCGACGCCCCTATCTTTACTCCCAGCGCCTGCGAAGGGACATCCAATCTTTTTGAAACAAAGTTCTTTGATGAAAAGATGTATCTCTCGCAGAGCGGTCAGCTTTACATGGAGGCGACAGCAGCAGCTCTAGGAAAAGTTTATTGTTTTGGTCCAACTTTTCGAGCGGAAAAATCAAAAACTCGGCGCCACTTGATTGAATTTTGGATGGTGGAGCCGGAAGTGGCCTTTAATGACATGTATGACAACATGGATTTGGCAGAACAGTTTGTCGAGTACGTTGTTCAACGAACAATCAAAAACCGGGCTGAAGAACTTCGTGTGCTGGAAAGAGATGTCTCGAAACTGACGCCGGTCAAAGCCCCGTTTACTCGTCTTCATTACAATGAAGCTGCGCAAATGATCTTGAAAGAAAATCCTGACTTTAAAGTCGGTGATGATTTTGGTGCGCCCGATGAAACCATCGTCAGCTCTCGTTTTGATCGGCCTGTTTTTGTTCACCATTACCCCATTGCTGTGAAAGCTTTTTATATGAAAGAGGATCCCAAAGATCCAGGCTATGCGATGGGTTGTGATTTGCTGGCGACCGAGGGTTATGGCGAAATAATCGGCGGCGGGCAGCGCGAGGACAATCTTGAAATCCTGACTCGTAAAATTCATGAGCATGGTCTGCGCGAAGAAGATTTTAGATGGTACAACGAT
>PEZR01000159.1:273-470 GCA_002773975.1 Bdellovibrio sp. CG10_big_fil_rev_8_21_14_0_10_47_8 | reverse complement strand
GAAGCTTCCCCCATGCTGGATTTGGATTGGGAATCGAACGAACTGTTGGATGGATCTGTGGCCTTCCCCATGTGCGAGAAACCATTCCCTTCCCTCGTCTCTACGGACGAAGTTATCCTTAAATTGATAAAGAGGTATTCATGGAATCAGAAGTAACAACTCAATCACGGCTCAAAGATCTTGATCGGCGCAACGAA
>PEZR01000159.1:0-147 GCA_002773975.1 Bdellovibrio sp. CG10_big_fil_rev_8_21_14_0_10_47_8 | reverse complement strand
GTTCATCGTAGCAGCAATTTTGGAATGGATAAAAATCGCATCCCCGGAGATGGCGTTGTCACCGGGTATGGACGAGTCAACGGCAAGTTAGTCTATGTTTACAGTCAGGACTTCACAGTTATTGGCGGTTCGATGTCACGGACTCAG
>PEZR01000143.1 GCA_002773975.1 Bdellovibrio sp. CG10_big_fil_rev_8_21_14_0_10_47_8 | reverse complement strand
TTCCACCAAGGCCGTCTGATTGGCGATGTCCACATCCAATCTTGCCACGAAAGGCATCGTGTTCCGGAGACTCTCGATTTTCTGCACACACTTTGCACACTTGATGCCTTCAATGTAGAGCTTCATCGAAGGCGACGACGAGACACGACAGTACAATTGCCGAAATTCGGGAAGGTCTAGGTAAGATGTGGTCGCCGCCATGGGAAATAGCGAATGCACAAGACGTGCTGAGATCTAATCCAAATTTCCGAGGCTAAAAATAAAAATGGGACGGATCGTCCCATTTTTCCAGCATCCCTCAAGACAGTTTGTCTCAAGGTTCTATATGTAAAATTGAAGATTTTCTCACGTCAGGAAAGCTATCTGGCCAACTCATTGCTCAATGTAACAGAAACTTCCCGATCAAGGTCCTGCTCCTCTTTGGTGTGGGAGCATGGCAGAGCATCGGGCTGCTGACTGACCGCCAGCCCATTGATCTCCATGGCCCTATCACCTGGGTCATAGGGAAATCTGTATCTCAACCGATTGATCTCTTGGATCCGTTCCACCGCTTTTCTTTGAGCTGCGGTCACCGCAGTTGCACTACCTGTCAGATTTTTTCTCGATCTGAGTTCACTGGAAATATCCCCAGCCCATTCAATGATAGCATTGTAGGTCTCCTTGGCATTCTGGCCACTGGACTCAATGTACCAGTTCGAATTGGATGGCACATATTTTAGTCGATCATTATTGTATTCAACCTTGAGGTGGCTTTCGATCGCCATCTCTTCCAAAGTATAGTGGATAAGTCGTGTATCTAGAGCCTCCACAAAGGCAGAAAATATATCGATATAGCTCGTCAGCTGAACGTCTGACATTTCCCGCAGACTGCCAGGAAATTGCTTTAACTTTTCCCCGAACTGCGAAATGAGCTCCTTGTTGGCGCCGTCATCATATCCATTGGCCTGAGCTCTGATGGCGAACAGGTGATGCATAAACTCATGAATAAGCGACCATCGGTTTGTATTTTCACGTAAGATGATCGCCGCAGCTTTGGATGTCTGCTCGACACCTTGTTGTCCTTGGGGGAGATACAAGCCGAGAACAATAGAGTCATCTTTAACTTCAAAAATATCTTCTGTCCGACCAAGAAGGCCGCCAGACCTTTCCTTCAAAACACTGAATATAGACCTCGAACAACTCGTTGTTGGAGCGGGAGGAGCCTTATAGAGAAGCACTCCTGTTTGTTCAATATAAGGAATCGACGATGAAATCGACGCCGTTAATACCCCGTCCAACAAAGACTGGTTGAACTCTTTGTCGAAGGCCGCGCTCACCACTTGCACTTGATCTAAACGAGAATAGTCGGCATTATCCCCCTCGGTGTAGTCATAAACACAGCTCTTTGTATCAAGATTACGAGCTGGCTCAGAAAGTTTCTGATTGCTCCCCCCACCCGAAGACTGACTGCATGAAACCACCGAAGTCGCTAAAAGAGCGGACAATAAAATTCCTTTAAAGAATTCTTGGTGCGACATTATGGAACCCCTTTTTTCTAAAATCTGACTGGTTCTACCGAAAAAAAATGAACAGCGCCATATTTTGTCGCAACTAGATTGCTTTGGGTGATTTTTACAACGGAAAGAAAAAGCTACTTCTCTGCGGCGATATAGGCGATCCAGGACTCACAGGACTCGCCCTTTTCTGTGCGGGTAAAGATACCATCGCCCTCTCCGGCCTTGGTGGTTCCTTCCCAATAGACATGCGTTTTTTGAAATCCGGCCTCGGTCAGAATTTCTCGGAGCTCAGGAATGGTCCACAGACGCCAATCATATGTAAATACACGCTCGTATTTCTTTTGCCCCTTGGGCTTAAAGTGGATGTGAAAAAGTGCCCGATTTGTGACCGGATCAAAACCTGCTTGGTCCCAGTAGTACTTAAATCCTCGCAGATTATTGGTCTCTTCGATGGCGTCATAACACTGACTTCCACCAAAACAATCCAAAACAAAAACGCCCTCTTTTTTCAAACTTTTATGAACATTGATAAAGTACTTTTTCAGAACCTCGCGGCTTTTGAAAAGATAGTACGAAAAATTCATGGCGATGGCCAAGTCCACCACGGGTAAATTCCAATGAAGCACATTGCCCTCGAGCAAATGAATGCGTCTTTGTTCATCTGGCTTCAATTTTGGCAGATTGTGAAGCCGTCCGTATTCCAAGGGCTCCGGATCTAAATCCACACCATAAGACTCGTTCGAGCGATGAAGTTTTACCCATTCACAAGACAGCATAAAAGTCCCACAAAAATCCTCACGCAAGATGCGAGCTTCCTTCCCCCGCAATGTCTTAAATGTTTTTTTTAAAAACAGGACATCACTCTCCGCGGACTGAACTGCTTTCTGATAGTACTCGTATTTATCAAAAGTTTTTCGCTGACTCTTTTTCTGAACTCGCCGTCGCGTCGCAGGCCTTGATCTCATGGAGTCTCAGCCACAACAGCCCGAATCGCCGTCTCAATCTCATGCTTCTGCGGAATCGATGCATCTTCCAGATTGGGATGCAAGCCAATGCCCGGAACATTTTTTCCAGCTATCACCAAGGGGCGTGCCATCAATTCATAGAACAATTCTTGAGTCGCGCGATAAGCCAAATGCTCACCAAAATTAGTGACCTCAGTGTCCTCATTGACAAAAATTGCTCGTCCCGTTTTTTGAATTGATGCCTTTACGGTCTGCCAATCATAAGGGTAAATCGTGCGCAGATCGATGACCTCAACAGAAATTCCATCCGATCGAAGATCGTCCGCAATCTGATTGCACACCAATAGATGTCGTCCATAAGAAACCACGGTGATCTGCTCTCCGGGACGCGTGATCTGGGCCTGGCCGATTGGGATGGCCAGGTCCTGCAGTTCGGGCCAACGGGGCTTCCATTTTGAGCGGTCACCAATCGGTGCATCCACCATGGATTTGAGTTCCTTTTCTTCGCGGGGTTCTCCCGGAATCAATTCTTCACCCCGAACTCGCATCAATGCCTTGGGAATTAAAAATAAAACAGGATTTGGGTCCTTGATCGCTGAAATCAACAATCCATAGGCATCATGAGGCGTCGATGGCATCACCACTTTCCAACCCGGAAGTCTGGATGCCCAAGCATCAAAGGAGTGCGAATGGTAGATCGAACCACGAATCCCAGCCCCCACGGGGGTCATCACCACCAGCGGCATGGGATATTGGCCATTAGTGACCCACAGAGTATTCCCAGCGATCTTTAGCAAGTCGATGGTGTTAAAAATATAGTCACAGAACTGAATCTCAGCGACACACCTTTCGCCTGTCATGGCGATTCCCATCGCCATGCCGATAATTCCACGCTCATCCAAAGGTGAATTCCAAGTTGTTTTCAAACCTTGAGTGGCCGTAAATGCACCACCCAAAGGAGCTCCTACGTCCTGACCAAAAATGTCTTTCACTCCCAAATGAGCTTCGCCGTAATGAAGAGCCATGCGAATGGCTTGTGCCATATTTGCCATTAGAACTTTCTCCAATCCGCATTTTCATTATCTGCATAAACATGGTCCCAAATGGACTCGGACGAAGGCCCGGGCTCAGTACGAACCTGTTGCTGAGCCTCGAACCCCTCTTTTTCATAGGCTTCCCAGATCTTTTTTGCCTGGGATTCTTTCAGATAACCCGACGTTAAAAGTTTTTTTTCAAATTCCCGTACACAGTCCAACTCACCACCCACAAAATTGGCGCCGCTGGCGGACGAATGACCATAAAGCCGACTCAATCGAGCTTCTATAAACGAAGGCTTTCCTGTTTTTCGAATAGCGGCCATCTCTTCCTGCAGAGCCAGATAGGTCTCGACGGGGTCATTGCCATTGATTACTCGGGAGCGAATATTAAAAGCACGCGCACGATCCGCGATTTCCGTTTCTCCATGTTGCCCCTCAAAAGCGGTGGAAATTCCCCAACCGTTATTTTGCACGGTGATCAACATTGGAAGTTCTTGCCCCCGACGGGAAGCCCAAACCAAACAAGTGGCAAAGTCGCCTTCTGCTGTTCCTGCATCGCCACCAGTGACAACAGTCAGAGCCTGGCTTTTGTGACGTTTTTGCACATGAGCTGTACCCAAAGCCATGCCGTACTGAACTTCGATTGGAGAACTCACCGGCGCAACATTCCATTGCGGATAACAATAGTGATTAGAAAAGTTACGCCCCCCTGTTGAGGGGTCAGTCGACCGATTCATAATCAATCGAATGGAATCGATCATCGGCATCCCCATCGCCACCAGGGTCGGAGTCCCACGATAATGCAAATGAAGATAGTCATACTTGGGACCTTGTCCCTTTTTGGTCAGAAGCCCCAGGGGAACGCCCCACGCTTCTTCACCGGGCGCTCCGATCCAAAAAAAAGCATCTCCGGCCTTATAGATTTTAATTAATCGTTCTTCCAAAACTCGAGATTTGACCATCAAATCATGCATGTGCAAAAGCAGCTCTTTCGGCAGACCAGAAAACAGGTTCTTTTTTGAACCTGTTGCCTTTTTTACACCCACTGATTTTTTTTTATTCACTCGACTAGAAATTTTCTTTGAGTTCTTCGCCCGAGAAACCTGCACCTGCATTCACTCTTCTCCTCAGTTTTCTTCTCAGTTCTTATTTGCGACGGACTTGCTGCTCTCCAAAGAAATCAAGTCTGCCAACACATTGGTCGCTTCTACCACATCTGCACGCTTGAGGTATTCTTTTTCCTTTTGAGCCTTGCTGGCAACCTTAGCTGCCTTGGCCTTTTCTTTTTTCTCTTTGTCTTTCAACACTTCGGCCAATTTGATGGTTTTTCCCTTGGCTTTCGCTTTAGCAATTTCGTCTTCAATTTTCTTAAACTCAGGGTCCTTCGCCACTCGTTCCGTGGATTTTTCAGACAGTGTTTTTATCCATTCGGGAGTGATCTGAAGCCATGCGCCAGGTCCTTCTTTGACATAGGCCTCCGTCGACAAAAATGCCGGAATTTTTTTCTCAGGCAATGAGTAATCCAAATACTTCTCACCAATATCATCCGTCACATACGGCCCAGGCAACTGGACATCTGATTTCACCCCACGATGTTGGGTTGAATAACCGCCGGGCGTAAAAAACATTCCGACAGTCACCTTGAGAGCTCCAAGATTCTGAGGGATTGGCAAAACTGACTGCACAGATCCTTTTCCAAAAGTATGGTCATTACCCACGACCACTGCTCGTTTATAGTCTTGCAAGGTTCCCGCCACGATCTCCGACGCACTGGCTGAAATCCGTGAAGTCAATAGAACCAATGGTCCCGACCAATCCACTTGAGAATCCGTGTCCCGGTAGGTGGACTCGCCCTTGCCTTCGTCGCGAGAAGATTGCTTCACCACATTGCCTGTTTGAAAAAACAGACCCGCAATTTTCACGGCGTCTTCTAGGCTTCCACCACCATTGTTGGCCAAATCCAAAACCAAACCTGTGGCTTTGTGAGCTCTGGCATCGGCAATCAATTTTTTCATGTCTGCCGCTGACGACCTTCCGCCACGACGAGAGTCCGCATAAAAAGACGGAAAGTTAATGATGCCAATTTTCTTTTTCACTCCGCCAATTTCTTTATCAATGTACAAGATACTGGCGGCTTCATCTTCAAGTTTAATTTTATCCCGAACTAGGGTCACATCAAATCGCTTCTTTGATTCCCCTTGTTTACGCAAAACAGTCAAACGAACCTTGGTTCCCTTTTCGCCACGAATTTTGCGAACCACATCTCGAAGGTCCATCTCAACAACATTTTCCAGCGCGCCCTTTTCCCCTTGTCCAACCGCTATGATTTTATCCTGCGGCGACAGCTGACCTGATCGAGCGGCCGAGCCACCAGCAACAAGGGCCTCAATCACGGTAAAACCATCTTGCTGAGACAGTGTCGCCCCAATTCCTTCCAGGGAAAGACTCATTTGAATTTCAAAATCCTCTAACACATCTCTTGAAAAGAAGGACGAATGTGGATCCAACGCTCTGGCAAAGGCATCAAGATAGTTGGAAAAGATATCGTCTGTTTTTGTTTCTACTGTGCGTTTGACATTGCGATCCCAGTTTTTTGCGACATTGGTTTTCGCTTCAGGCAGCTTGAGATCTGTCGCCAAATAATTTGAAACCTGGAAATGAACATACTTACGCAAAAATTCATTAGCTTCCTCTTTGGTTGAAGGAAACGCCTTTTTGTCCGGATCGAAAACCAACTCTACTGTTGAATCAAACTTATAGTCCTTGCCAAGCATCTTCTTTGCAAATTCAGCTCGTTCTTTTGTTCGTTCAACCAGAATTTTTTGCGCCTCTATAAGAGGAGCACAATCTTTGTTTTTAATTTTGTCAAAAAGATGCGCCATCTCAGATTGAATTTTTTCAACATCAGACTTCAACAGATAAACTTTTGTTGGATCTAATTTTTTGATGTATTGCTCAATCACATGTTTTTGAAGTTCGTCCGTTTTTTCAGAATACTTTACGTGCTGGGACAAGAACCCCGTTTCGATCGTATTTAGATACCGACATTGAAGATCATTCTCGTTGGACGCGGCCATCGCCATCGCCGAAAAAAAGAACAAACCAACGGATACACAACAAGAGATGAAAAAACGCATGAAACCCCCAGTGAAATAAGGATACCAGAACCTCCGTCAGAGGCATGGCTTTTATTCGCCGCAATACAAAAGTCATGGAAGAAAAGTACGACTAGAACAGTCGAATTTGAGTTTCAGAGAGCGACTGCTGACTCGTGTCAGAGCTGGGAACACGACTTCCCTTCAGTCCAGACAAAGTGATCTCATGTTTCACAAAGTCTCCCTTGTGAGTCTCAATCATAAAAAAACTCATCTCAGGATAGGTCGCCTTCAGTCGAGTCATCTCTTCTATGATCAGCTGAATATTGCGAGGATCGTCATCCGACATTCCAAAACGATGATGAGCGCTGTAACCATAAGTTCGAAGCGCCATTTCCACCGAAGCACGAATCGCTCGTTGTTTAAGCTCAGCCGTGTTCTCGTTGAGTTCAGCGTCTCCTAAAAATTTTCGGATCTCAGGATTGCTCACGGGAAAAATGCTCAAGTAATTGGGTTCCATGGGCAGATGGCCACTGCCCACCAACAAACGCACGCCACCCTTGATAGTCTCTGCCTCATGCCCACGCGCAGTGATCACACTAACTGGCCGCTGATTGAAAGTGGCGTGGTAAAAACACTGCCAAGAAGGCCCCTTCCATTGCAGATCAGGAAAGCCCAAAGCTTCCGCTACATCCTGCAAAAAAGTCTGTGTGCTGAAACCAAGCTTCCTGAGCTGCTCTTCATCATGGTCACGAAAATGACGAAATGTTCCTGTTTGATCTTCCCATCGAATTTCAAAGTCTTTGTATATGCCCGTTTTTCCGATGCGAACATGCTCCAGAGCCCATTGACCACTGGATACCATTTTTTCTTCACCACTTTGCTTATGAAAGAGAACCAAGGGTGTCGAAAGAAATGCAACATTGTCATCAAAATCGAAGAAATAAAAACTGCGGCCGCCGAGATGAAAATTTCGGTCTTTTTCTCGCGATCTTTCGATCGCCAACTCGAGCTGTGAAACCCCTGAGGGGATCGGCTGTGAACTCATAGATGACGCAATGTAGCTTATTTGTTGCGTCTTTTCAAGGCAGCATTTTGCAAGTAAATTCAAATAGTTACGTAGACTTGTCCGCCGATCGCCGTAAAACAGTGGCCTTTCCCTTGGCTGGGGGCTTCGTTTCCATCTCAGCCTTGTTCGTCGATTTCGCCTTTTTTTTGGCCGCCGGTTTTGCTTTCGCCTGATTTGTCTTGGTCACTTTGGCGGCCTTACCTCGGCTCGATGCCTTTGCGGACTTGTTACTTTTGGCTGTGACCTCACTTATTTTGTCTGCCAAAAGCTCGACTGCTTTTTCCAACGTCATCTGCTCTGGTGTTGTTCCTTCTGGCAAAGAAACATTTACCTTCCCACATTTCAGGTAAGGACCATAGGGACCATTCATCACATTGATTGGCTCGCCGGCTGTCGGGTGGGCCCCGAGCTCTTTCAGAGGAGCAGCTCGACCACGACCCTTTTTCGGCTGAGATAAAAGCTCCATCGCTCTTTCAAAAGTAATATCAAAAAGACTTTCCGTCTTGGGAATAGAACGATAATCCCCGTCACACACGATGAAAGGACCAAAACGTCCAAGTCCCGCCTTCACATCTTTTCCAAGCGATGGGTGAACACCCAAGGTCTTAGGCAATGACAACAGTTCCAAAGCTTTTTCTAAAGAAACCGTTTCCATTGGGATTTGCGGCGGTATTGAAACTCGTTTTGGTTTGTCATTCTCTTGAGTAATGTCTCCTAGTTGCACATAAGGCCCAAATCGTCCGGTCAAAACATAAATGGGAAGACCGGTCTTTGGATCTTTCCCCAAGGCATCCGCGCCGTTGATTTTCTGATCAATCAACTTATCTGCGGCCGCCGCTGTCATATCTGCTGGTGATTCACTTTCGGGAATTGATGCACAAACTTCAGCACCATCCCGATCTGTACAAACGTAAGCACCATATTTACCGACCCGAAAGCTAAACTTCTCAAGGCCTTCAATCACCAGGGCCCGCGCTTCATCTGGATTGATTTTCTTTTCTTGAGTTTCAACCTGAGACTTCAGACCTTCTTTGCCAAAATAAATGCTGGCCAAATACTGAATCGAATCAAGATCTCCGTCTGCGATGTCATCCAAAGATCTTTCCATTTTCGAGGTAAACCCTAAATCCACGTACTGGGACAAATGTCCCCTCAACAGTTGAGAAACCACCATTGCGGTGAAGGTGGGAACAAGAGCTGAGCTCTGTTTTTTAACGTAACCACGGTCGATAATTGTTCCGATAATGGAGGCATATGTAG
>PEZR01000087.1 GCA_002773975.1 Bdellovibrio sp. CG10_big_fil_rev_8_21_14_0_10_47_8 | reverse complement strand
GAAACCACGGGTGCTAAAAAATCCGTCACGATGGGGAAAGTCGTCGAGGCCTTTTAGCCAGCAACCTCAAAAATTGGTGAGATTGATTGTTTGGACTTTCTTGACCAACCAGCAGGATTTGGTAGGGTCGAAACTGAGAGTCAGATAAATTTAAGCAGATCGTTGAGCGTGCCGAGCTATCGGTTCTGAAGATTTCCTAAGGGTTCCATGAAAAGTCAGCCAATCAGCCAATCAGCCAATCACCCCAAATATCGGCCAGACATCGACGGGTTAAGGGCGATTGCAGTTTTAGCAGTCGTTGGTTTTCATGCGTTCCCGGCCTGGATTCGTGGTGGATTTGTAGGCGTTGATATCTTCTTTGTGATTTCAGGCTTTCTGATTTCAACAATTCTATTCAACGGCATGAATGCCGGAACTTTCTCCTTTTTAGACTTCTATGGGCGTCGCATTCGACGTATTTTTCCATCCTTAACCGTAGTCCTCGTTGCCTGCATGATTTTTGGTTGGATTTCATTGTTGACGGAAGAATATAAACAGCTGGGCAAGCATATTGCTGCGGGCGCTGGTTTTGTTTCCAACCTGGTTCTATGGAATGAGAGTGGATATTTTGACAATGTTGCTGAAACCAAACCTCTTTTGCATCTTTGGAGTCTTGGCATTGAAGAGCAGTTTTATGTTTTCTGGCCGATATTGTTATGGTTGGGATGGAAGAAGCGCGCCTGGCTGCCGGGAATCATCATTGGCATAGCGGTAATGTCGTTTGGATACAATGTGCTCTCTAGGGGGAATTCCAGTACGGCATTCTATTCTCCGCAAACTCGTTTTTGGGAACTGCTGGTCGGGGTAATTTTAGCTTACTTCAGTCTGTGCAGACAAAAAGCTGAATACAATCACGGTCTGAACAAAGTCTGTGATCATAAATTGGTATCACAAATATTTTCTGGTTTTGGGGTCTTTCTGTTGGTGATTGGTTTTGTCTTTATATCTGAAGACAGGCATTTTCCTGGCTATTGGGCTTTGTTACCAGTTCTTGGCGCGGCTATGATCATAGCCGCTGGGCCAGAGGCGCCATTCAATCGACTTGTTCTGTCGAATCGAGTTCTCGTTTGGATCGGGCTGATTAGCTTTCCGTTATATCTGTGGCACTGGCCCCTGTTGTCGTTTCTTCGTATTATATATAGCGAAAGTCCTTCGGTGGGCCTGTGTTTTGCGGCAATTGGCGCATCTTTTATTTTATCATGGGGGACCTATAGACTGGTTGAACAGCCGATCAGATTTGGAGTTCGGATAAAAAAAAGTACCTATGGTTTGATGTCGGCTATTGTTGTCGTTGGCTGTTCAGGGTATGCGATTTTCCTCAATGATGGAGTTCCCACCCGAGCCTCGGTTCGATCATATCAAAATAATTTGGCAGAACTAATTCGAACCAACAATAGAGATGAAGCTTGCTTAAATTATGTCGGAATGAAAGATCCCGAATTTTATTATTGCCGACTGTCCGATGTTGGATCATCCGAAACTGTCGCCGTGTTGGGTGATAGCCATGCCCATGCGGCATATCCAGGAATTGCCAATATGTTTAAAGGCATGGGGATCAACACCGTACTTTTGGCAAACAGTGGATGTCCCCCATTTTTGGGTGGTGAGTATGGTGATGACGAAAAGGATAAAGTAAAATGTCGGAAGCGGATCGAGGAAATACTTCGTGTCGTCAAAGAAAAAAGGGACATTCGGCAGGTCTTAATATTTTCTCTGGGGGCGATCGATATTACTGGCACGGTCGTAACTGAAGGTTACGACCACCCGAAAAAATTACCACAGGTTCCAATTCCAGCAGAAATTTTTAAAAGGTCACTTCAGAAGACGATCGATTTTTTGAACCGAGCCGGCAAGCAAGTGTATTACGTGACAGAGAATCCGGAGCTTGATTTTGACGTAAAGGCTTGTCTTGCAAGGCCACTGAGGACAGCAAGAAAAAATTGTGAGGTAAAGAAAGGCCAGGTTCTTCATCGGCAAAAGGAATATTTGGAGTTGGTCGATACACTGACCGGCGTTCAAGTAATTAATCCGACCAATGCATTTTGTAAAAGCGAGGTATGTTCCGCATTTTCCCAAGAAACTTTGCTTTATGTTGATAACCATCATTTGTCACTGGCCGGAAGTGAACTTCAAGCGAAAGAAGTTCTCTCAAGATATTTTAAATAGATAAGTCAGCACTGAAAGTGGGTCGAAAATAGGGAAAGAAATACCTAAGAACCTCGGCGGATATTTTCCACGAGTTTTTTTAGCTGACTTAACTTTTCCCAGTCTCGTTCTACCAGATAATCATTTTTTGAATTCAGACGAATGGTTTGTTGTAAATAATCTAGCCAGTAAGGATTATGCACTTTTCTTTGTTCCAATGATTGAAAACAAGACTCCGTGGCTGCCATAAAATCGGTGGGATTTCCGATTTCAAACCATTCCATCGGAGTTTGAAAGGAGTGGACCTCTTCACCAGCATTCATGGCTGCTGTTAATGTTTCATAAAGAATGTTTTCTTCATCAATTTCAGGTTTGAAATATTTAAATATCCAGTCAGATAAGAGCAGGACCCCCGTAAAGTGTTGTCCAGTCAGGTTCTGTCCCGGCGCTGTCTTTGAAAAACATTTGATACGTGTGCCGCTCTCAATCCATGCACCCCCAAATTTATGGCCCACCTCGGGGTGAGACATCGTGAGCAGTGTAGCAATGCCCTTGTGCCATTGATGAAAAAGAAGCATTTCCTGCAAAACGTCGAGTTGATGGGGCAAGATGATCTCGTCGCCATTGAGAACGAAAAATTCGTTTCGACCGGCAAGGTGGGACTCAGCCAAATGAATTCCACCGCCACTTCCCAAGAGCTTTTCATTTTCATGAGAAAAGATCAGTCGTTTCCAAAAAGGTCTTTGAGAGCTAAAGAGCTGTTCCACTTGATCGGGAAGATGATGAGTATTCACAACCAAGTTGTGGATGGGAATTCGATCAAGCAGGGACAGAGAATAACACGCCAGAGGAACACTCAAGAAGGGCACACAGGGTTTTGGTTTTTCCAAAGTGTATGGTTTCAGACGACTGCCTTCGCCGGCAGCTAGAATCATGACATTCATAGGTCTTCGTATTTTCTTTCAAGAGCGCCGGAATCAATCAAAATGTCGGCAAATATTTTATACTCTGGAAACTCGCCAAGCCCCTTGAGGACCCGCTTCAAAGTGTGAGAAATGTATTTTAAATAACGAGTGTCATTGCGCAAATTATAAAAGCTGGAAAAGCTGCCACAGGCCTTGAAACATCTTTGAACCGTCTGAAGTTCATAGATACGCATAAAATTCTCCATCGAAAGATCTTTTCCCAGATGGGGCTTGGCTCGTTCCAGGTAATAACTCATCAGGGACTCGGCCATGTCATCTGGCATATCAACGTAGGAATCTCGAAGCAAACTCACCAGGTCATATTGAACGGGTCCCATGCGGGCATCTTGAAAATCAATCACACGCATCTCGTCCAACTTGATCATCAGATTTCTAGAGTGATAGTCCCGATGAGCAATATATTTTGGTTCTGCATGTAAACGTTCGCAGATACTCGTGAAAACATTGGTTAGCTCTGAGTTTTGTTTGTCGTCGAGCGAAAACTTACAAATTCCCGTTAACAAATTGTCCTGACCATAGCGCATTTCCCAAAGAAATTTTTCCACATCAAATTGAATTTGAAAAGCCGTGCAGGGGTTGCTTCTGTCCGCGGTTGCAGCGAAATGAATTTTTAAAATTTCATCCAGAGCTTTTCGGTAAAATGAAATCGAATTTTCAGGACTTTGGTTTTCCCAAAATTTTCTTTCCAGGGTGAGATCACCCAAATCTTCCAACAAAACCAAACCTTTTTTAGCATCCAGACCCACGACCTCGGGGACGTGAACTTGATGTTTGGCAAAATGGTGAAGAACGGACAGAAACGGATAGGTCGGAGGATCAAAGGGTTCCCAACGCATCAGAACCCAGGACTGTTGATCTTGAATCACTCGGTAATAAAGACGGTTCGAAGCATCGCCCGCCAGCTGATAGACTTTAAAATCCTCGGTGCCGAGGGTCTCTTTGAGAAAGGAATCGAAAAATTCATCTTGAGTGGCTTGCATGCCACTTGATGGTCTCAAACCTGGAGCATGATTTCAAGGGTCTCTTGCAGCAGGTCCGAGTTCCGCGGTAAACGCTCAACTTGCAAACGATGACTTTTAAGAACATCTGCAAAAGAAGAAGAAATTAGTTCATTCGTCTCGAGACTTTCGATTGACGACGAGGTCCCAAGGACGAGTAAAGGAGAGTCGGACGAGACACCATGGATGTATTCTTCGATAATTGTTCGATGATGAGGAGTTAGCATCAGAATATCCTGAACCCAAAGAGTGAGAGAGCCTAAAGAGCGCAAATCCTCGACGTTATGGACCTGATCTTGGATATCGCTGAACTTTAAATAGGCCCAACGCTGGGCCAATTCATGAATTTCGAAAGACAAACGTGGAATTTGATGTGGATTCGGAGACTCAAGGCAAATGACCAAGGTCGAGTTTGCAGAGAGATTCACCGGTGTGTGGATCGAAGCTACCTCAGTATTTAGGGGCTGTGCTGTTTGCGCTTTGGCATTGTGAGACAACTGAGACAAATACCAATTGTAAAACTCCGGTTCTAAAACCAAACGAACCAATTCAGTGATGGTTTCATGGTCATCCACGGACATCGTGTGAGCTTCTTCAATCACGGCCGTTGCAAAATAATGGTTGCTGGTTTGAATCGGAATAAAAAGATGGCCATGATGGAGACGAACCCCTTCATCTCCATCATGGTCTGAGATATCGGTGATCCACCGAATCTGAAAACCCTTCCCATAGCGACTTCGTATAATCCCCTTGAGTCGTTCAACTGCTGCTGATTGCAATACATTGTGAGACATCAGTACCCCAAATTTTAGGCTTCTTATGAAGCGTTCGGGGTTTACATAGGCAATCCCCGTGCCGAGAATTGTCGCTGCTTATAAGGAATATAGAAGAGATGGTGCCAAAAATGATCAAATCAGCCCAATAAAGGCCTGTTATAAACAAGTCAGTTCAGAAAAGAATTCATTGGTTTAGCTAACGAAAACATTTACTAAAAAGAGAATCACCACGGTGCAGACAAAGAGGACGACAAGCTGTTTAGGTAACATGTGCAGTCCCCCTTAGTTTTTCATGACATAGATGTCAGGATAGTTTCGGCCCATTTCACTGGAATCCATTCCATAACCAACCACATAGCGGTCATCAATGGTTCGTCCCACATAATCCGGACGAATCGGAAGTTCTCGTCGCGCAGGTTTATCCAGCAAAGCCACAATTTTCAAAGAGGCCGGAGAAGAGGCCATCAGACGATTGCGTAAAAAACTCAGAGTGCGGCCTGTATCAATAATTTCTTCCACAATGAGCACATGTTTGCCGGCGATATTGGTGCTGATATCTTTGATAATTTTAATAGCGCCACCTTTTTCAACGGCCTGAAGTTGAACAAAATCAACTTGTTGGGGCAGCTGAATCTGTCGGCAAAGGTCTGCTAGAAAGTGAATGGATCCACGCAGAGGGCAGATTAAAATGACCTCTCGACCTTCATAGTCTGTTTCAATGGTCTTCGCCAAAAACATGACCAGCTTTGCGATCTCATCTTTGGTGATGAAGGGGAGCATATCCTCTTTAGCTTGTTTCTTTTTTCCGGACATAAACCTTCCTTACAAAGTCAGACTGGTAATTCCAGCGGCATTGGCCATTTTTAAATAGCGAAGTGCTTCTGGGTGCCCAGGGTCGCGAAGTAAAATATTTTCCCACTGTTCAGTGGCTTCCGCGAGATTGTTCATGTTGTAGTAAATCACACCCAACTTGAGTTTGGCAGACAATAGCTGAGGGTATTCTCGAATTAAGGACTTGAGTTCTCGTACGGCCCTTTGTGTGTCACCCAGCTTTACGTGGCACTCGGCGATTCGAAGGGTGATTTCTGCTTTTCGAGTTGAAAGCTTAAGGGCCTTATAAAGTTGTTCCAGAGATTCAGCATAGTGTTGGTATTGAAAATAGAGGTCTGCGAGCTCTTCGTGTTTTGAAGCAATTTTTTCCTCGACATAGGAATCCATCTTTCCAGCTCGACGATCCAAGAGCTTTTGCGCATCTTGAAAGACCATTCGACCCTCATCATACCGGCCGAGATCATTTAAAATAATGGAGAGCCCGACGCTGGCGTCGGTATAGGTGGGATCGATTTCCAAAGCTCGTTTGAAAATACGAATTGCCTTATTGAACTGACCCTTATCGTAATAGATCGTAGCCAACATTTGATAGACTTCGGGGTTTCGAGAGTTTTGCAAAATCAGCTGGTTCAAAAGGGGTTCGGAGATTTTATAGTTTCCGCTGATAAAGTTCTCTCGGGCCTCCATCAACATTTCATCGAAAAGTGCGTCAGTCGCCAAGGTCGGCTCCTTTTTTTGCAAAGGCTAGCTCGTCCGAACCAGGAAATCTTTTTTCCAGTTCATTCACTAGCTTTTTTGCTTTGCCGGGTTCCCCGAGCTTGGCCGCACAAACGGCAGCACGAGACAGGGCCTTGGCATCGAATCCATATCCAGGATATTTTTTCATCAGCTCTTCATAACGATTGAGGGCGCTATCGTATTTTTCGCGAATGAAATAGAACTCGGCAATGTAGTCCTCTTTGCCCGCCAGCATTTTGAGAGTTGCAACTTTTTTCTCTTTGGCATCTTTGACATACTCAGAGTTTGGATACTGGGTGAGAACTTCGTCGAAATAAATCAGAGCACTGCTGGCCAGAGTGAGGTCTCGATCGACAGTCGAGGGAAGCTGATTAAAAAAACTCATCGCTAAACGATAGGTGACGTAATCAATTTGAGCATGTTTTGGGTGAAGGTCTTTGAAGCTTTGATAGGCCACCTGAGCTTCGGCATAACTTTCTTGTTTGTAATAACAGTCCGCCAAAGCAAGTTCTGCCATTGAAGCGTATTTAGAGTAGGGAAATTTATTTTTGACCTCTTGGTAACGTTTGATGGCTTCTTCGTAACGTTCTTCTTTGTCATAGTCCTGTGCTATCGCAAAGGCGCCTTCGGCGGTGTCGGACTTTTTGTCGTTGGACGAACAAGAAGTCAGCAAGACTGTCGTTGCCGAAATAGTTGAAAATAAAAGAAGAACTGAAAATATGACTCGAAGCATCTTACACCCAAGACCGAGTCTATTCGTGGCCTCCGGCGCAGTCAACAAAGCAAACATCGGAAAATGACCGTCGATGGGTCAGCCGCGAAAATCGATCACGTGTTTATAGATTGAAACTGCCGAAACTTTCAGCACGCTAAAGAGTGGAATCGAGATGATCATTCCTAATATTCCCAACAAATGAGAACCCAATATAACCACCAGAACAACAGTGACGGGATGAAGGTTCACAATTTTAGCCACCACAAAGGGAACAATAAGAGCCAAATCAATAACTTGGGCCAGCGCATAAATCACCAAGAGCCACCAAAAGACAGTGATGTCTCCACCATTGGCAAAATTGATAATTAAAGCAGGAACGGCGCCAATAAAGGGGCCGAGATAAGGGATGATATTGATGATGCCGGCAAAGACCGCCAAAATCAGAGCATAAGGGAATCCCAGAATGAACAGACCGAGCCAGATAATTCCACCAACCAGAAGACTTTCCAGAATTCTAGCGCGGACAAAACCACCCATTTGAGCATTGATTTGGTGATTCATATTCAAAACCAGCTCAAAAAAATTGTTAGGAACCAAAGAAAGAACTTTTCGAACAAAATCCCGGCCATCGAGGAGCATAAAGTAAGCGATAAAAGGCGTTAGAAAGAAAACAGTTAAGGACTGGGAAACATAGTCCGGCAGACTTTGAAACAGATTTTGAACCATCGACATTATTTTTGGTTCAAGTCCACCCTTGAGATCGATGGGATAAATGGTGGCAATCATCGAGCTGGCCTGAGATTCAAAATTGATCAAAAACTTTGTGCTGGCATCGATATAACGGGGAATGTTGTCTCGCAACGAGGTTATCTGATCCGCCAAGATGGGAAAAAAGATTTGCGCGGTGATAATCCCGACCCCCGTCAGCACCAAAAAGGGAAGAGTGGTCGACCACTGACGAGACAGCCCTTTTCTTTCAAGAAAATCGACAATGGGTGCGAGGACGTAATAGGTCACAAACGCTAAAAGAAAAGAGATGAAAACATTTTTCATCAACGTGATGGCAAAGATCAGTGCTGCTAGGGTCAGCAGGAAAAACAGAAGCTTCCATCGCCGCTCTCTTTGAATGGCCATCTCTGAAATCAAAATCATTGTTTAGACTCTTTTTTGAGTTCAGAGATCCGAGCGGTGGTTTGTCGCAGTCGTGTGCCAAGAACTTCTCCTAGGCGCAGCAAAATCTTGACTCCTGCCGAGGGGTTTCGTTCGATGATTTCAAAAAGATCAGGCTTAAAAAATCCGATCAAGACGGACTCTTCATGCGCAAAGGCTGTCGCGCTTCGACGGCCTTCGTTTTCAACCAGGGCAAGTTCTCCAAAAAAATCACCAGACTTCAGATGGGTAATGTGTGTGGATCGGCTGCTGGTGGTGTTCAATTCAATCTCTTCGACAGTGATGCTGACGGAGCCCGACAGAATGATATACATTCCAACACCAACTTCGCCCTGTTTAAAAACGGCTTCGCCAGGGCGATAGTGTCTGACATTGACGATATTCTCGAGCAGATAAAGTTGCTGGAAATTCAGATCTTGAAACAGAATATTTTTGCGAAGCTGCTCTCGAAGAGGTCGGGTACCATCTTTTCCTCGAAACAGATTATCCCAGATAAAATTTACCACAAGGGCCTCCCAGAAGTTTGTAAAATCGCGGACTGAGGAATCCATCCTGTCATTGCACCCCCATATGTGACCTGGACCCAGTCTTGATGCTGAGATCGAACAACGACCTCCAGGCCGGGATAGAGATCAAACAAGCTGGTGCCCTGTGGATTGGGTGCTGACAAGACCGAAATTTTTTCTTGGGTGATGGTTCCGCGGACGGTCGATTGATCAATCACCTTCATTGCGGTGAGACTGATCATCGCTAAAAAAATCAAACAAATCAGGCTTGGAATCAGCGGGAATCCCGGA
>PEZR01000110.1:32649-34808 GCA_002773975.1 Bdellovibrio sp. CG10_big_fil_rev_8_21_14_0_10_47_8 | reverse complement strand
CGCGGCCAAGGTGGCTGCAAACAAAAGGCTCGGAATTTTTCGCAGTCGCAGTTGATTGCTGAGCTTCGGCCAAACATCTGTGCGTGCAAACAGACAAGCCTTGGGGCGATAGAAATCGAGAAACTTTTCAAGGTCCTTGGCCCTATCCCAGGGCAGAGCCATGGCCAGATCAATGCCCGGAAAATTTTGAATCAGTCTTTTTGCCGACGGAGAAAAGTAAGTGACGAGCACGGGGACCTGGGGAAAATGAATCTTTAAATCCCGAATCACGGATTTCGCATATTCAATTTCGCCGCTGGAGGCATGGATCCACAGGGGGCTTCCGGGTAAAGCCTGAAGATTTCTCATCGCTCGATCAATCATCATCTCTTGAATCTTGACGGGGAGAACTCGCCGTACAATCTGCAATAAACCAAGGGCCAGGGGAACAGCGACAAAACGGTAAAAGAAAAAAATGATCTCGTCATAGACAAAAATAAAAAATCTCAGAACCACCGTCGGATCTCCGTTGAAATCATGTCCGGTGTGATGTCCACCAGGCATCTCTGAAACTTTTGATTCGTGCAGGGCCCCTGGCCATGTTTGCTACAGGGTTTACAAGATAGATTCAATTCCATAATCTTTGTCGACGATCTTGATGGGAATCCAAACGGTGCTGGCCCCATCAAAGCGATGGTTTTTTTCCCCAATTGTTCGCCGACATGAAGCAGCCCCGTGTCGTTGGTCACAAGACCCAGGCTCAGTGAAATCACTGCGGCACTTTCTTGCAAGCTCAGCTGACCTGCCAGATTGAAAACTCGGCTTGGATCCATCTCTACCAGCTCTTGAATAAATCGATCTTCTTTGCCGCCCAGGCAGAGAAAACTTGATTCTGGGTGCAGCTCAATTAATTTTTTAAAATGCGCTAGCGGCCATCGTTTCAGAGGATAGGCGGCGGACGGGGCTAGGGCGATAAAAGTGGACAGCTGATGATCACTGAGAAGAGTTTTTGCTTTCGCCAGAGCTTCCAAATTGAGAAACATTTGCGGAGCGGGCGGCAGCGTTTTTTGCAGACCCCAGTGTGTGAGGGGCTCCAAAAGATCTCGTTGTCCAGAAAAAGGCATCTCATAGGTATTCACATGAAATCGAAACAGAAGAAATCGTTTCCAACGTTTCTGTGATTTGCGCAAAAAAATAGGAGGATTGAACCATCGATCCACAGCGATCGGGGGGGTTAAGAGCAAAGACACGACATGGGAACGAAGGTTGTTGTGAGCATCATAAATATGGCTGAAGCCTTCTTTGCGAAGCTGCCCAATCAAACGAAGCAGTCCAAAAAAACCAGAGGATTTTTTTAAAGACCAGATTTTATGCACGAAGGGGTGTCCTACAATCAACGGGGCCAGGTCCTCTCGTGTGAGCCAGTGAATTTCAAGGCCCTGGCCAGACGGAGGTGAGAGCTCTGCCAAACGTGTGGGAAGACTGAGGGCTTGAGTGACATCTCCAAAGCTAGAAAAGCGAATTAAAAGGATCTTTTTTTGGGTCTGAATCATCTTTGGCGGCAGGGCCCTTTCTAAGGTTTCAGCCTAACTCAGGCCTCCCATAGATGGTAGTCCCGGTGACAATTTCGGTCATGTGCCTAAAGATTTACACCAAAAAGGGTGCCAAAGCGATTTTTCGCGACCTGTCAGGGCCCTATTCTTGAAGTAAGAGTGCCTATGAAGATTCAATGGCAGGGCCTACTGATCGCCCTATTTTCATTTGTTTTAATAGCTCCGCTGGTTTCTTGGGCGAATACCCAGGGACAGGCCTCCTTGTCCGAAGCTTCATTCGTGAGCCCTGATTATGTGCAAACTCAGAGAACAAGTTTTCAGTTCGTCGGCGTCGGAGTAAATACTTTGTCTCAGGCCCGCAGTGAACGTGAGATCGAAAATGGTCTTCAGGGGCATGTTTATGGAGCGGTTGCTCCTGGTGTTGGTATTTTGAATTATCTGAATTTTTCCCAGCTTTATTGGAAACAAGAGTCCCTGTTTGTTGGGAGAAAAAAAATGCAATGGAGCCTTTTGGATGAAGACTATGTTTTGGGCCTTTATCAACCCCTGTTTAAATGGAACATACTGCAGCCGGAAGCTCAGGGGCTATCCGGTCTTTTCTTGCATCTAGAGTCCGAACCCAAGGCG
>PEZR01000110.1:28735-32630 GCA_002773975.1 Bdellovibrio sp. CG10_big_fil_rev_8_21_14_0_10_47_8 | reverse complement strand
CCGTCTTTGGGTCGACGGTTTTTATTCCGGATCAGGGCGCTGGGTACGAAATTAGCGACGGCGAATTTCAGAAATCAAATCCCTATTTTCAGACGCCGCCAACCCAAGCGCAAATCAATGGTCAGACAGATCAGGTGGTCTACACTCTTCAGAAGCCAGACACCCAGGACGTCGTTTTCAATCGCAGTTGGGCATCCCAGGCCTATCTCGGTAAAGAAAACCAGGGTGGATTTTTGAGTGTAGCCTATGCCAATAAACCATCGAACCAGCTGGCTCTAGGTTTTCAAGGGGCGGTGACTCCGCAAGAGCGTGTGGACGTGCAGATTTTGCCGGCAGTTTATTATCACACTTTACTCAGCGCGGATCTGAAATATTCATTCCGTGGCTTGGGATTTGGGCTTTCTGGTATTCATGAGACCTCTGAAGATCCGCAATATGATTCGGCGTGGACTTATGTCAAATATGCGCCAGCAACTCTTGTGAGCCCATTCATTGAATTTCATTTTCTTCGTTCCACTTTAAAATTTTCCAGACTGACGGTTCAGGGTGGTGAAGAGACCAACGTTGGTCCGTTGGCGGATCAGAGCACTGGATTTTTGCCATCTAGATATCCATTCCGAAACGCTTACCAAGTAGCCTTTCAGACGGACTTTCGGCTTCGACGGTTTCAGAAAATCAGTTTTTCGACACGCTATCTCAGCGGAGAAAAATCAGAGTTTGCACTGTGGACGACCCAGGGGGCCTATCAGTGGTCCGAGAGATGGTCGGCATTTGTTCAAAGCCAAATGGTTGTTGTCGAGAATTCGAGTGACGGGCGAAGGGTAGCCTACAATGCCTACCAAAACAATGACACCGTGGCCCTTGGAGTGAACTATGTCTTTTAGAGAAATGCAGCGACATTTTGGATTTGTGCTGGTGCTGATCTTGGGCGTTTCCCAGGGGGCCTGTGACCGATTTCTTCGTTCGAGCCCGTCCAATGGAGATCAAGATGCCTTGATTTTAAAAACGGACGAAGTGGGCTGCTTGAAAACGGTGCCTTCTGATATCCAGCTCTTTCTTGAAGACTCGCCCCAAGCGGAAGTTGGTTTGCACCGGGCCTTTTCGTGCACGCAAGAGTCGCTAAAGGCATTCATGAAATACACGCGTGGCAGCCGAGAGAATGCGTATACCAGTCGCGATATTCAGCATTTTTTCAATCGTTATTTATTGAAGGAAAACACCATCTCTGACGGCTTTCAGGCTCAGATCATGAAGGTCAAAATGGCGCTGGTGGGTGGAACTGAAGATGTGGTGACACGGGTTGAACTCGACAGTTTTATTGAGCTGTTGGGAAAATTGGAAGCTCCTTTGCTGACCATGAAAGGCAAGATGGACCTGGTCTTTTTTAAAAGCGATCCAGCCACTGTGAACAAAGAAAAATTGACTGCAGCTTCTGCGTCGATGAAAAGCCTGAGTGCCTTTATTCTTTCACAAACAAAGATCACGTCTTCCCGTTATCAGTGGGTGGATGGGGTTCAGTTTCTTCGCGAGCTCAATCAATTTGTGGGCCCGGCCGACAGTCTTGGATTTGTACTAAAGTGGCTGCCTTTGGCCGAAAATGTGAAGGTTCTATTTCTTGGTGATAACGCTCACTTGGTGACTCAACAAGAGTGGACCAGAGCCTTTGACTGGGCAGTTGATGTTTTTGGAATCGTGATGGAACTTTGTTATCAGGTTCGTCATCTGTCCTTTTCTCAGTCTGCATCTTGGGATCTTTTGATGGATTGGCTGGACCAGACTCTGGTGGCGGTTCAGACCTCCCCTCAAATGATTGAAAAGAAGATATTGGACTCTCACAGCATTGACCGTTTGATTGATGAAGTTTATCGTTTGCAGGTTTTCCCAACCAGCGTTCCCTCAGATCTAGCGAAAGAAACCTACAAAAAAGCTTTGCTCCGCTTGGTGGATCGCCCGGGCAGTCGATTGGGCACAGCCGCTGATTTCGCCGGCTTAACACAGGGTCATTTGCAGGTTCTAGAGAAAGAATATCTGGTCTGGAAGCTGTCCCAAACCTTTTTGAATCAGACTTATGCAAAATATAAAAAAGTGACCACTCGCAATCTAAGATGGTTGGCGGATCGGTTTGAGTGGCAGAAACAAAAATTTGTCACCGTGGCGGACTTCCCGATCAAAGAAGAGTTGGCCAGATCTTGGAAGGACTTTGTCGGTCTCTTAAAAAATCGAAATCCCGTCATTTATGGGACCAAGGGAAAACTGTTGATGAAACCGACCGGCGACAAGGAGGCATATCCCTTTGGCGGGGCGACTTTGATGAATTCAACCAGATCTTATGTGCGTCTGGCGATGATGGGTTATGGCGATCACCAAAAGGGGTCCTTGTTTGAAAATAAGATTTCAGAACAGAGATTTAAAGATCTCGAAGAAGATTTCAGGGAGTTCGGTCGTCAGATCCGGTTTTTGGACCCTCGGCAAAAGGATCCAGCAACCCGCACCTTTAAGGAAGGGAACTTTTTTGCTTATGACGGCAATGGTGATGATTGGCTTTCCTCGACAGAGTTATTTGAGCTTTTGAATCTGATGATTTCCGGAGGGCGTACTCAGGTCAACGAGATCTATGTTGATTTGGACAAAGAGAGATGTTTGTTGAACGACAGAGATGTTTTTAACAAGCCCATCGTTCGTGAAGGATGTTTCTGGCGGGTTTTTCGGCAAAACATTGCGCGATATTTTGATCACTTGCCTGGGATGGCCAAGTTCCTGGCAGGGTTGTCCGATAAAGAGTTCAATCTCTTCTATGCCAACATTATGGCGGTCTCTCGATTGGACACTCATATTTCAGGTCAAATCGAGTACGCTGAAATTCGAACTATTACGACGGCTTTGGATTACCTTGAATCCTTGATGTTGGTTTACGACAAAAATGCCGACGGTCGTTTGAGCGAAGCGGAACTCATTACGGCAATTCCGAGATTCAGAGCTTTTATTGAAAAACTCAGTCCCTTGAGAACCTGGTTGGTCGAAGACATTTTCCTTTGTATGGTCTATGGAGGCAAAAAGCCTGGCATGGCTGACTTAGCGGCGTTTAAATTTAAGAGGATGACAGACCTTGGTGACGTTGGTAGATTGGACTTATTAAAGGTCATGGGTGTGCTTAAGTCCTCTGTTGTGGAGCCAGCTCGGTAAGTTGTAAACAGTTTGTTAAAAAAATACTCTCTTCTCATATTAGCCTACGTCAGTTTGCTCTTGTTGGGCTTGACCGACAATATTCGCGGACCCGTTTTCCCCCAAGTTCTTCAGTACTTTTCCGTTTCCGACACGGTTGGCGCTCTGTCTTTTGCGGTGGCTTCGACCTTTGCATTTCTCTCGGGCCTTTCTTGTGATTTCTGGATTCATCGTTGGGGTTCTGTCCGTACACTCCGGGTAGCGATGGGAATCATGGGACTTTCTCAGTTGGTCATGGGGCTTGCTGAGAGTTATCTGATTTTTCTTTTTGGAGCCGTTCTTCTGGGATGCAGTTTTGGTCTGATGGGGGTGATTCAAAACTCTCTGGTCGTAACCGAGAGTCCCGCTCACCTTCGCAATCGATTGTTGTCTGTGTTGCATAGCATGTATGCCGGGGCTTCTTTGTTGGCGCCTTTGTTGGTCAATGCCGTGATCAGCATCAATGGGGCAAAATCAGCCTGGCGCTGGAGTTTTCTGGTGGTTGCCGCATTCTCATTCTTGCTAGTGATCTTGAGTTTCTTAGAAAAAAGAAAGTCCCATGATGCCCAGGTTCACGTGGCGCCCCAAGATGTGCTTCAGGCGCCGGATTTTGCGCGCCGTCTTTACGTGGCGGTGATGCTGTCCTGCTATGTCGGGGCAGAGATTTTGGTTTCTTCTCGAATGACCCTGTTTA
>PEZR01000110.1:19466-28625 GCA_002773975.1 Bdellovibrio sp. CG10_big_fil_rev_8_21_14_0_10_47_8 | reverse complement strand
AAACTTAAAAATCTGCTGTTGTCGATCCTGAGTTTGTCTCTCGCCAGTCTCATGTTTGGTCTCTATGTTCACCCCTATGGTTTGGCGCTGACGGGATTGATGATGTCGCCATTTTATCCTTTGATGATGTCCTTTATCGGCAGCGAGTTTCCTCGGACTTTGAATAAAGCATTGGCTTTGGCAGTTGCGTTTTCAAGTCTTTTTGTGGTTATCATGCACACCTCGGTGGGTTGGTTGACCGAGCAGTATGGAATTCGCCATGCTCTGCTGGCTGGGCCGGCTTTTTGTCTTCTTCCATGGGGAATGTTGATTTTATATGAGAAAATTTTTCGTCGGGTGCCTGCCCCAGTTTGAAGAAGAGCTTGCAGAGGAGCTCAAGGAAATCTGGTCTTTTTTGCTCGATCTCGACGGGCGCCCGCATGCCGAGTCCTTAAACATCATCGAGGTTGTTCGTGGGGGCATTGAGATCGAAGCCCCGCTGCATTTGGGTCTTCAAATTAATTTTTTTTCAAAATTGGCTCATCGAGTTCTGTTGAGAATTTCTGAATTCCGAGTTCGCGATTTCCCAAAACTTTTTCAAGAGCTCAAAAGACTCAAAAAAGATCCATTTCTCCAGGGATTGTCATTTCAGTACGAAGTCTCGGCCCAAAGCTCTCGTCTGAATAACGAAAAACGAATTTTGGCAATCTTGGAAGAGGTCTTTGGCCCTTCGGTGGAAAAGAGTGACCAGTCACTCTATCTGCGCATGAGTGAGGACATCTGCACTCTGAGCTTGGACAGCTCGGGTGAAAATCTGCATAAACGCACAGAGCGAACCATCCAGGGCGAGGCTTCTTTGCGAGAAACTCTTGCCGCATTTTGTGTGCGCAAGATGGTGGAGGGATTTCACCCATTGCAGCTCAAGCAAGTGACCTTGATTGATCCAATGGCTGGAACCGGAACTTTATTGCTCGAGGCCGTTCGGTTGTATCAGCAAACGGAACGTCAAGATTTTCCATTTTTGAAATGGAGCAGAACCCCCGCACTTTTAAAGGCACAATCTTTTCGTCAACAACTGAGGTCAGCGCCGGCCTTGTTTGGCCGGGTGAGAGCTGCCGATATTAACGACAAGGTCTTAGCCGTGGCTCAGAAGTCCCTGGCTCGGGAGCCTGTTCCTAGCGAGGTGATTAAGCAGGATCTGTTTCAAGCACCGGCTTTTTTATCGGTGGAAACGCCCATAAGCCACCGGTGGGTGATCTGCAACCCCCCTTACGGCGAAAGGCTCCGCGCTGATTTTGAGATTTCTGAGCTTTTGCAGCAGATTCAGAGGGTCTATGCTCCAGAGCGTCTGGGGATCGTTTTATCGAGTTTTCAACTGCAAAAGTTGAGAAATCGATCTCAGAACTCATGGATTCTATCTGAGGGCCTTTCCCTGCAGAATCAATGGGCATTTGAAAATGGGGGGCTGCCGGTGCATTTTCTTCTTTTTTCAAGATCTGATCTGTTTTCTTGATGTCAGTCGACTTTTGAGTTCGTTTCGACTAGAAAATGGGGCCAGGGAAGTTCCATAACGTCAGGGGAGGGTTCATGAAGCAGCGGCATTTTAAGACTCTATCGTTGGTTGTGATTTTATCTGGGATTTTAGCTTGCTCAGTCGAGTCTCAGTCTCGCAGCAAAAGCATCGACGCTAAAATCCAGGGCATGGGAGATAGCAATAAGATCTCTGTGATGGCCTACAATGTTGAAAATCTTTTTGACACTGAACACGACGCCGGAAAAGACGACTATACGAATTTGCCTCGGGCTTATAAAAAAGCTCACGCTAAAGAAATGCAGGCAGCTTGTCAGAGCATGAGCACGGATTATTTCCGAAAAGAATGTATGGAATTGGACTGGAGCGAGGAAGTTCTAGACACGAAGCTTTCACGCTTGGCAGATTCCATTTTGCAAGTGAACGGACGTGGCCCCGATATTTTGATTATGGAAGAGGTCGAGAATATCAATGTGGTTCGTATCTTGAACCGTGGTTATCTCAAAGCTGCTGGATATCAGACAGAAATTTTGATTGAAGCAGAAGATCGTCGTGGCATTGACGTGGCGGTTCTCTCAAGACTGCCATTGGCATCCCCGGCTGAAATTCATTTGATCGATTTTACTCCAAATCCCAAAGATCCCAATTGGAAAAAGCCTCTGACTCGAGGAATCTTGGAAGCCCCTTTGAAGTTGCCTAACGGAGAAACTCTTTACGTTTTTGGATTCCATTTCCCTTCTCAGGCAAACCCTGTGCAAGAACGAATGGATGCAGTCGACACTCTCAATCGATTGATGTCTGAGAAACCTGCCGGAGCCCTGATGGTTGCTGGTGGAGATTCAAATATCACTGCGGTTGAAGACCAAAACACGGGACTAAAACGACAGGTTTTGTCTGCTCAGTGGGATGTTTCTAACATCGTCGGATGCCAAAAGTGTTCGGGCACTCATTTTTACAGAAATGAATGGGACTTTTTGGACTTGTTGTTGTTTTCCCCCAGTTTGAAACCCCAAGGACAGGGCGCTTATGCCTATGATCCGTCTTCGATTCAGGTGATGAAACAGGGGCAGTATCAGTTGCAAAAAAATGGAACGCCCGCTCGGTTCAATGCAAACTCCTCGATTGGGATCAGCGATCATTTGCCGATTTATGCGGAGATTCTTCTCAAGTCCAAGCAGTGAACCAACTGAATTATCACCACCTTTATTACTTCAAAGTGATCGCCACAGAGGGAAGTATTTCAAAAGCGGCGCAAAAGCTGCTTTTGGGGCAACCGACCCTGAGTATGCAGTTGAAACAGTTTGAAGAATACCTCGGGCACAATCTTTTTGATCGAAAAAATCGCCGTCTGGTTCTGACTGAAATGGGCCAGTTGGTTTTAAGTTACGCCAACGAGATTTTTCGTATGGGCGACGAGATGGTGGATGCCATCAATGATCGACCCAAATCGAAAAAAATTCGCCTTCAGGTCGGTGCTCTCGACAGTGTCCCAAAAAATCTGATCAAAGCGGTGATGGACAAAGCCTTTGAATATGAAAACTGCCAGATTGCGGTGATGGAGGGGGAAGGCCCCGAGTTGATGGACGATTTAATCAATCATCGATTGGATCTGGTGATCTCGAATGCAGCTCCACCTACTCTATCGACAACGGAAAAGCTTTATGCTCGTTCATTGGCCCAGCTGCCGCTGATCGTGGCGGCTTCGGCTCAGTACAAGAATTTGATCGATAATTTTCCGCGCAGTCTTCAGGATCAACCTTTTATTTTTCCAACCATTCACAGTCGAGTTCGTAATGAAGTCGAACATTTTTTTGAGACCGAGCGTATTCAGGTTGATATGATTGCTGAAACGCAGGACACCAGTTTGCTAAAAATGTTAGCGATGGAGGGTAAAGGCCTGATTGTCGTTGCGGAAAGCGCAGTTCATGGGAATCTAAAGGACGGCAGCCTGATTAAAATTGGTGCCGTGGGAAAAAAATATGAAGAGCTTTGGTTGATTTCTGCTCACCGAAAAATTCAGAATCCAGTGGCTCAGAAGCTAATGAAAGAGTTTCAGTTCGTCGGCCAAGGTGGGCGAGGCAAGTGAAACTCCAGCATCGCCCCCTCGAGCGGTGAGGTGGGCAAATGGAGTTCATAAGCCTGCAGGCAAATCTCTTCGTTTTCAGAAATTTGCATGTTCGACCCATAGGCCTTGTCGCCGATCACGGGAAAACCTTCGCACGACAGTTGAGCTCGAATTTGGTGAGTCCGACCTGTTAACAACTGAATTTGCACTTCACTCTGATTCTCTCCCAATTTTTTTTGCTCGAATAGATCTAGCTGACAGGTTTTCCATTGGGCTTGTTCGGTTTTAGAAACTGTTTTGGGTGCGCGGGGACTTGGTTGCATATAATGAAGCCATCGACCAGTTGGTAGCTCCTGGCCATGCACTAGGGCTCGATAGAATTTTTTTGTCAGCCCTGATTCAAAAGCAGAATTGATTTTGCTTTGTTGTTCTTTGGTTTTGGCAAAGACCAAAAGACCTTCGGTGGCGACATCGAGACGATGAGTGATGAACAAGGGCTGTTGATAAAACTGTTTCAACAGAGTGAGAACATTTTCTTGGATATTATCGACACTGGGGTGAACCGGAAGTCCCGCTGGTTTATTGACAATGAAGAGTCCATCATCTTCATACACCAAACACTGTGTGGGATTGAGCTTTTCAATGGGAAAACGACGAGGAGTTTGATGGATACGAAGATAGGTTTGTGCCTTGATCTCTGTTTGTTGAGCCGATTCGTTCAGTCGTTTTCCTTGCAGATAAATGGCTCCAAGATGGAGAAGGGCCCGGGTTTGATCCGAGGTGAGACCTAGACTTTTCTCTAGAACTTGCTCCAAAGTCCCGTTCAAGGGGCTCAGTAAATGTCGAACCCCGTATTGGAATCCACGATTTTGAAGAAAAGAGCTGTCTTCTGCCTGATTATTCATTAAACAAGGCGATAGCACGGAGCAATGAAGGTCAGCAACCCGAAAAAAAGCTGCTATCTTTTTGAGACATGCATTTCGGACACGAACCCATCTTCCAGTGGCTTGCTCAATACGCCTATGAACCGTCGATGGTTTACATTGGTGTTTTCGTGTTGATGATTGCCAGTGGTTTTGGATTTCCGTTGCCCGAAGAAGTGACCATAGTTTCAGTGGGGGTTTTGGCATATATGGGCGCCAATCCTGCTCTGTTCCCTCCGCCGACAGTGGGCGCTCCAGTGATCAATGGTTACGAAGCTGCTATTTTGGTTTCTCTGGCGGTGTTTTTTTCCGACAACCTGGTGTACTGGTTAGGGCGAGAGTTCGGTCGAAAGATTCGAAAGATGCCACGCTTTGAGGGATTTTTTGCAGGCCCCATCAATGAAAAAATTAATCGGTTCATCGAAAAGTACGGAGTCTACGCGGCTTTTGTTTTTCGGTTCACACCAGGGATCCGGTTTCCAGCACACATTTTTCTGGGAATGAGTAAGTTTTCATATCCAGCTTTTGCGCTGGTGGATGGAATCGCAGTCTTGATCAGTGTTCCGACTCAAATTTTGCTGGTGTACCATTTCGGTGACCCCATCTTGGCCACCCTCTATAAATTCAAGGTTTACGTCGGAATTACTCTCGCCATCATCATTGCCTACATGATCTCTAAAAAACTCTGGCAACGCATGCGCCTTCGTTTTTCCAGGTAGCAGCAACCTAGGCCGCTTTTGTGGTGGGGTAGAGTTGGTCAGCGGTGAGTTCGCAGCTGACGCTCAGGCAGGTCTGTGTTTGGTCAGCCCGGCCATCGGCTTCGGACCAAAAAACTTTTTCATAGCCTTCCACCAGGCCATAGAGCTCTTCTCGAATTCTGAAAAGAAGACCAGAATCCGTTCCCAGCAGCCAATCCATTTGCACGATGTACAGAGTCTCTTCGAGCTCATGAGTCGTCAGGGAGTTCAAAAAGCTCTTTGGCATTGCCTCAATCAAACAATATCCATTGTGGGACAAGGTTCGGAATGATTTTTCCAAGCTTTGATAGGCGTCTGCTTTCATATGGTCTTTTTGTTTTCGAAAATGATGGAACAACAAAGCATCATTGGCGACGTATTCGGCTTTGCTCAGGTAGTCCGTGATTGAATCAACTTTGCAGGCCTCATGGGTTGGATCCTGAATATGGGCATTGTAATCCAAAGCGATCATCGAACGCAGGTTGAATAGCATCGAATGAAGGTAGTGTAATTTTTCGACCAGGGATTTAGAAAACTTGAGATTGAAATTGTAAAGCAAAGGAGTCCCCATTTTTGACTCGAGGTAATCAATGGCTTCAACGACATGACCCAGATGTTCAAGGTCGATGCCCCACGGATGCAGGGAGCTCTCCAGAACGTCGGTGATGTTGCGTTCGAAATACTCGGTCAAAGGGGCGGGGATTTCCTTCATGTGTTCTCGCAAAGACTGAACTCGAATTTGGGAGCGATCAAAAAGCTCTCGATGGGGTTCCAGCGCAAGCCATGCTTCGTGGCAGAATGGAAAGCTCATTTGCGGTGCCGAGAAAGGATTTTTCAGATGAGGGTTGAGATGAACCAAGGCAAGCCCAGTCAGAGCGTCGGCAAAATAGTGAAAGGGAGCTTCGGGTTGAGCTTTTTTGAAGTCATCCCCGTTCCAGAAGTGGATTTGGGTTGGTCTTAAAATAGGACCTGGAACAGTTTTAATGTCAAAACCCAACCAAACACGATCCTGAGATACCTGCTTTTTCATCCATGACTCCTGCAGTAAAAATCCTGTGTTTCTTTTTCGGACACTTCGCGGGAAGGAAGAGTCGAGATTTGCATTCTTTTGAGATTTCCGCCAGACTTGGGTCCATGAAAGGTCCTCCTTCTCTCGGATACGTCGATTCTCACAGTCACCTTTCGGACCTGCGTCTAGAGAGCGAGGTCGAGGCCATGATCCAAAGTGCAAAACTCGTTGGAATCGAAATGTTCTTGCAAGGTGGGGTCGGCCCGGAGGACTGGGAGCGACAAAGGGCCCTGAGCCTCAGGCACCCTGAGATTCTTTTGTGTTTTGGCCTTCATCCCTATTGGGTGATCGATCACAGCATGGAGCAATGTGAAGAAGGGCTGGATCTTTTAGCGAGGCAAATTGCTCAGGCTTCGGCCCTTGGAGAACTAGGCTTGGATTTCAGGCCTCACTTGGTGAAGGACTCTCGAGAAAGGCAGCTCGAAGTTTTTGAAGCTCAGCTCGAGCTTGCAGAGATCGCAGCGAAGCCGATAGTTCTTCATCTTGTCAGAGCGTTTCCAGAGGCTCTGCAAATTTTTGAAACAAGGGGTGTTCCGCGGGCTGGAGGAATGGTCCATTCCTTCAATGGCAATATCAGAGAGGCCGAGGCCTATCTGAAGCTGAACTTGCATCTGTCCATTGGCGGCCCGGTGGTCAGGCCTGAGAACAAAAAATTGCATGAAGCTGTGAAGCTCATTCCGTGGTCTTCTCTTATGCTGGAAACCGACAGTCCCGATCAGCCGCCACCGTCCCGTCAAGGAGGTCTCAATGAGCCTCAGACGCTGCTGGAGGTGGCGGAAACGATCGCGCAGTTGAAGGGCTCCAGCACCCACGAAGTTCTTGACATCACGAGCCGAAATCTAAGACAAATGCTATCTCTCAGTTGAGTAAGGATTTGTAAAAATGGAATCAGTCAGTGAGCCCCAATTCGAACAGCCTCCGGAAACTCGTTATGTCATGCATCGACGTTTTGATCGCATGGGCCGTTTGGTTGGAGACTCTGCGATGGAAAAACTTTTTCGCAGTCACGTCATGGTCATCGGCATGGGCGGCGTCGGCTCTTGGGCGGCGGAAAGTCTGGCTCGCAGCGGAGTGGGGCGGATCACTGTCGTGGATTTTGATGAGATTTGCATCACCAACGCCAATCGACAACTGCATGCTCTGCAAGGTTTGGTGGGAAGAAAAAAAGCGCAGGTCATGGCGGAGCGACTCCGAAAGATCAATCCTCAAGCGCAGGTCAAAGAACTGATTTTATTCTACAACCAAGAAAATGCCGCTCAGATTTTGGCTGAAAAACCAGATTATATTGTCGATGCCATCGATAATTTAACCGCCAAAGCCCACCTCTTAGCAACTTGCCGAGAGCTCGGTATTCCCGTGATTACCTCCGCGGGGGCAGCTGCGCGTTTAGACCCATTGTCGGTGAAGATGGCAGATTTGGCAGACACACACAGCGATCCCTTGGCGCATCAATTGCGTAAAATTCTTCGCACAAAGCATCAATTTCCCAGACAGGGGCCTTTTGGGATTTCCTGTGTCTTTTCAGATGAAACGCCAATGATGCCTGAAGAGCTTCATTACGATCAGGGTGAGGGCTTCAAATGCGTCTGTCCCCAGGGGCAAAATAACTTGCATTCTTGTGACCGCCGCAGTGTCATCTATGGCACCGCTAGCTTTATGACCGGAAACTTTGGTTTGGTCATGGCTTCATGGGTTGTTCGGCAAATCGTCGCCCCTGTTTTGAAGCAAAAAAATCTGCCTGCGGCAGAGACGGAGTAAAGAATGAGTCTGATTATTTTCTTCGGTTTTTCCCTGATTTTCACGATCGCTAGCTCCGTCTATGTTTTTTTCGTGATCCGCCACCACTGGCGTCAAAGACAGGCCTTGAAAAGACTTGCTCCCAGCGAGAATTCATAGATACATTCGACCCCCAAAAGCTAAAGAAGAAGTCAAAAACGAGGGAGTGCTATGAACACCACAGCCAACGCGACAGCCACTGGAAAAATGGGCCCGATCAGTGAATTCATGAATCATCATTATCGGCACTTCAATGCGGCCGCGATGAAAGACGCTGCTCAGGGCTATCGCAAACATTTGGATCAGGGTGGAAAAATGTTGGTGAGTCTGGCTGGCGCCATGAGTTCTGGAGAGCTGGGTTTGTCTTTGGCTGAAATGATTCGCCAAGATAAGGTCCACGCGATTTCTTGCACGGGTGCAAACCTGGAAGAGGACGTTTACAATCTCGTGGCTCACAGCCATTACGTGCGCATTCCTAATTACCGAGATCTCACTCCGGAAGACGAACAAAAACTTTTGGATCGACATCTAAACCGAGTCACCGACACCTGTATCCCCGAAGAAGAAGCAATTCGCCGAATCGAAGACGTGATTTTAGAAGAATGGCAAAAGGCCGAAGCCGCGGGCGAGTCTTATTTGCCCCACGAGTATTTTTACAAAATTTTGCTCGGTGGAAAATTAAAAAAACATTACGAGATTGATCCCAAAAACTCTTGGTTGTTGGCGGCCGCTGAAAAAAATCTGCCGATGGTGGTCCCTGGTTGGGAAGATTCAACCACTGGAAATATTTTTGCCAGTCACTTGATTAAGGGCGATATTAAAAAGGCCACAACGATGAAGTCTGGAATTCAGTACATGACTTCTTTTGCTGAGTGGTACATGTCAGCCTCAAAAAAAGCAGATATCGGATTTTTCCAAATTGGTGGTGGCATCGCAGGGGATTTCCCAATCTGTGTGGTGCCCATGCTTCATCAAGATCTGGGCTACACCGATGTCAAGTGCTGGAAGTATTTCTGCCAAATCTCTGACTCTACAACTTCTTTTGGTTCCTACTCCGGCGCCGTGCCGAACGAAAAAAT